>JAIELH010000089.1 GCA_019753125.1 Gallionellaceae bacterium
TTACGATCAATATGGAACGGGGTTTCGCCTTTTTTCATTTCACCTTGGCAGTGCAGGCATTTCATGGTGCTCTCCTCGTCTTGAAATCATTGGCCCATTCTATCTCGCCGGGTATGTAGGCCGTGATGATAGCCAGATAATCCTCCTTATGGGCGCAGACAATGTGAATCGGGCGGCTGTATTCCCCGCGACCCAGCATTAAGCAGCTATGGCCTCTGGCATCTTCCGGATAGTTTTCGATGATCTCGCCGTGTTCGATCACCTGACGGATTTCTCCCGTACTGATCATGCGTTCCGGTCTGTTCATCTGCCGCAACGCGTGCGGCAGAAAAAGGCACTTCTTTTTCGCTACGTCACGGATTCGAAGAAGGAGATCGCCACTGTTATCCATTGCAGCAGATTACACTTGGATAGCCAGTATTTCAACTCACTGCTTCGCCCGGTTAAATCCGCTTCGCCAGTTCCGCCGCCTTGCCGGTGTAGGTGGCGGGCGATAGTTGCAGCAGGCGCTGTTTCTCCGCTTCGGGAATTGCCAGTGTGGTGATGAAGGCTTGCAGCGAGGTGCGGTTGATGCCGCCTTTGCCGCGCGTCAGGTCTTTCAGTTTGTCGTAGGCGTTTTCGATGTTGTAGCGGCGCATCACGGTCTGGATCGGCTCGGCCAGCACTTCCCAGCTTGCGCCCAGGTCTTCCGCGACACGTTGCGGGTTGGCTTCCAGTTTGTTCAGGCCTTTCAGCAGCGACTCGTAGCCGAGCAAGGTGTAGCCCAGCGCCACGCCCATGTTGCGCAGCACGGTGGAGTCGGTCAGGTCGCGCTGCCAGCGTGAGATCGGCAGCTTCTCGGACAGGTGCTTCAGCAGCGCGTTGGCCAGGCCGAGGTTGCCTTCGGAGTTTTCGAAGTCGATCGGGTTGACCTTGTGCGGCATCGTCGAGGAGCCGACTTCGCCCGCCACCACTTTCTGCTTGAAATAACCGAGCGAGATGTAGCCCCAGATGTCACGGTCGAGGTCGATCAGGATCGTGTTGATGCGCGCAAACGCGTCGAACAACTCCGCCATGTAGTCGTGCGGCTCGATCTGGATCGTGTAGGGGTTGAAGGTGATGCCGCGTGCCTCGACGAAGCGCCGCGCGAAGCTTTCCCAATCCACATCAGGATAGGCCGCCAGATGGGCGTTGTAGTTGCCGACCGCGCCGTTGATCTTGCCGAGGATTTCCACGCTGGCAAGGCGCTGTTCGGCGCGTTGCAGGCGGTACACGACGTTCGCGATTTCCTTGCCCAGCGTGCTCGGCGTGGCGGTCTGGCCGTGGGTGCGGCACAGCATCGGCAAGTCGGCGAGTTGCAAGGCGAGGTCTTTCAAGCGCACGGCGAGGTTGCGCAACATCGGCAGCATCACCGCTTCACGCGCGCCCTTGAGCATCAGCGCGTGGCTGAGGTTGTTGATGTCTTCCGAGGTACAGGCGAAGTGGATGAATTCCAGTGCGCCGGCGGTTTCCGGATTGCCGGCCAGCTTCTCGCGCAGCCAGTATTCCACCGCCTTGACGTCATGGTTGGTGCGCTTCTCGATCGTCTTGATCGCTGCCGCATCCGCTTCGCTGAAATTGGCATTGAGCGCATCGAGCTGCGCGAGGGTGGCTGCGGAAAACGGCGCGATCTCCGGGATGTCGGCCTGCGCGCTGAGCGCCTTGAACCATTCGATCTCGATCAATACGCGGGAACGGATCAGGCCGAATTCGCTGAAGTAAGCGCGTAGCGCATCCACCTTGCCGTGATAGCGGCCGTCGAGCGGCGAGAGTGCGGTGAGTTGGGTCATCGTGCAAGTCCAGTACGAAAATGCGTATTTTACGCGAATCAGTTCTGCCCTTGTTCGATGATTGCACCGCCGAGGCAGATATTGCCGTCATACAGCACAACCGATTGCCCCGGCGTGACCGCCCATTGCGGCTGCTCGAATTCAACCGTACAGTTGTTGCCAGAACAGGCGATACGGCAGGGTGCGTCGGCTTGGCGGTAGCGCGTCTTGGCGGCATAAGGATGATTCACCAGCGGTGCCGTGCCGCCGATCCAGTGACTGTCCAGCGCGCTCAGGCGGCTGCTCAGCAGCGCCGGGTGGTCGTGGCCTTGCACGACGATCAGGCGGTTGTTCGCGATGTCCTTGCCCGCCACGAACCACGGCTCATGCTGTCTTCTGTCTTCTGTCCCCTGTCCTCTGATTCCACCTATGCCCAGCCCCTGCCGTTGCCCGATCGTATAGAACGACAGCCCGATGTGCTCTCCGACCACCTGTCCCTCGGGTGTAACCATTTGCCCATGCGCGGTGGGCAGGTAGCGGTTGAGGAATTCGCGGAACGGGCGTTCGCCGATGAAGCAGATGCCGGTGCTGTCCTTCTTGGCGTGATTGCATAGCCCGTGCTGCCCGGCAATCGTACGCACCGTTGATTTCAGCAGTTTGCCGAGCGGGAACATCGCCTTGCTCAACTGCGCCTGGTTCAGGCGGTGCAGGAAGTAGCTCTGATCCTTGCTGCCGTCTTCTGCTTTGAGCAGTTCAAACAGGCCGTTTGTTTCGCGAACCTGCGCGTAGTGGCCGGTGGCGATATGGTCTGCGCCGAGCTGGATCGCGTGATCGAGGAACGCCTTGAACTTGATCTCGGAGTTGCACAGGATGTCCGGGTTGGGGGTGCGCCCGGCTTCGTATTCGCGCAGGAAATAGCTGAACACGCGTTCCCGGTATTCCTTGGCGAAATTCACCGCCTCGATTGGAATGCCGATGGTGTCGGCCACCGATGCCGCGTCCAGAAAATCCTGGCGCGACGAACAATATTCGTCACTGTCGTCATCCTCCCAGTTTTTCATGAACAGGCCGATCACGTCGTAGCCTTGCTCCTTGAGCAGCAGCGCGGCGACCGAGGAATCCACCCCGCCGGACATGCCGACGACGACGCACTTAGTCATAGTGCACCAGAAGTTCGAGCGGATAGCGTTTGCCCGCGAGATAATCTTCGACGCAGCGCATGATCAGCGGGCTGCGATGCCGCGCCTGACAGGCGCGGATTTCATCCGGCGTCAGCCATATCGCTTGCAGGATGCCGGTGTCGAGTTGGCGCTCGGCTTCATGGCCGGTGATTGCGCCAGTGAAAGCGAAGCGCAGATAGGTGGTATCCGATTCGCCGGAATGCCAGCGATAGACGCCCAGCAGGTGCTGCGGGATGAAATGATAGGCGGATTCTTCCAGCACCTCGCGCGTCACCGCCGCCACTAGCGATTCATTGGCTTCCAGATGCCCGGCAGGCTGATTGAAGCGCACTCCCTGTGCGGTTTCTTCTTCAACCAGCAGGAATTTTCCATCGCGTTCGATGACAGCAGCGACGGTAGTATTGGGTTTCCAGATCATTTTTATTCTGTAAAAATAAAAAAGCAGGGTTGCCCCTGCTTTTTTAAGTGTGCGCCAAATTACTTGGCAGCAGCTTCAGCCTTCTTTGCTTTCTTGTGCTTCTTGGCTTTTTTGGCTGGCTTGGCAGCTTCTTCCTTGGCAGCAGGAGCAGCTTCAGCCTTGGCGGGAGCAGCGGCTTCAGCCTTGGCTGGGGCAGCCTTGGCAGGAGCTGCATCAGCAGCAACAGCGGAGAAAGAAGCTACGGCGAATACAGCGGCGATCAGTGCGGATAACAGTTTGCTCATGGTGGACTCCATTCAAGTAGGTTATTAAACGTTTACGACACCATCGTGTCAGTGCCTACAACGTGCCGCTTATCGGTTCGGTTGACACGGCACAGCAAAAAATTGTTTGGCTGGTAACCAGCACCCCCAATTTGCTGCTGCGCCGGATTATATCAGCCCTTTTTCCGCAAAAGACAGGGTTTGCCCAACGGCCACGACAAAGTGATCCAGCACGCGCACGTCCACCAGGCCAAGCGCATTCTTGAGTGCTGTAGTCAAGTGTTGGTCGGACTGGCTGGGTTCGGCAACGCCCGAGGGGTGGTTGTGCGCGAGGATAACGGCGGCGGCATTGTGCGCCAGCGCACGCTTGACCACTTCGCGCGGATACACGCTGGTCTGGCTGAGTGTGCCGTGGAACAGCTCCTCCGAAGCGATTACCCGGTGCTGGGTATCGAGAAACAGCACCAGAAAAACTTCCTGCTGGCATCCGCCAAGCTGCAGCTGCAAGTAGTCGCGCACCGCCCGCGGCGAGTTGAGCGCGTCGCCGCGCTGCAATTCCTCCTGCAATGCGCGCCGCGACATCTCCAGCACGGCTTGCAGTTGCACGTATTTGGCCTGCCCCATGCCATGCGTTTCGCAGAAATCCGCTTCAGTGGCGGCAAATAGCCGGGTAAGGCTGCCAAAGCGAATCAGCAGTTCGCGCGCCAGATCTACCGCACTTTTGCCGGTCACGCCGGTACGCAGAAAAATCGCGAGCAACTCGGCATCTGATAATGAGGCTGCGCCTTTTTGCAGCAGCTTCTCCCGTGGACGCTCTCCGGCAGGCCAGTCAGTGATGCTCACGCTTGCTCCTCCTTTAACCGCCCATCCTGAACAGGCTGTTTCTTGATAAGATGCGCGGCATTATGGAACAAACCCAGACAAAACGCATTGTGCTCGGGATCACCGGCGGCATCGCGGCCTACAAGGCGGCGGAGCTGCTGCGCCTGCTGGTGAAGCAGGGTGTGGAGGTGCAGGTCGCGATGACCGAGGCAGCTTGCCATTTCATCACGCCGACCACGATGCAGGGCCTTTCCGGCAAGCCGGTCTTCACCGGTCAGTGGGATGCGAGCGTGCCGAACAGCATGGCGCACATCAATCTGAGCCGTGCCGCCGACGCGATCGTAATCGCGCCCGCGAGCGCCGATTTCATCGCCAAACTGGCCAATGGCCTGGCGAACGACTTGCTGTCCACGTTGTGCCTGGCGCGCAATTGCCCGTTGCTGATCGCGCCGGCGATGAACCGCGAGATGTGGCAAAACCCCGCGACGCAACGCAACATCGCGCGACTGCTTGCCGACGGCGTGCAAGTGCTGGGGCCGGATTGCGGCATACAGGCCTGCGGCGAGGAAGGCATTGGACGGATGCTGGAGGCGCAGAAACTGGCACAGGATATTGCGGCATTCTTTCAGCCCAAACGCTTTCTCGGTAAAAAAATCCTGATCACCGCCGGGCCGACCTACGAGGCGATCGATGCGGTGCGCGGCATCACCAACCGCAGTTCCGGCAAGATGGGTTATGCGATCGCGCAAGCCGCGCTGGAGCAGGGCGCGAACGTAACGCTGATCTCCGGCCCGACCGCGCTCGCCAAACCGTGCGGTGTGCAAAGCGTCGATGTCGTGAGTGCCGCAGACATGTTCGAGGCGGTGCAGCGGCATGTCGGCGCTTGCGATATTTTCATCGGTGTGGCCGCGGTGGCCGATTATCGCGTGGCGCAACCCAGCGCGCAGAAAATCAAGAAGAGCGCAGACGCGTTGACGCTGGAATTGATCCCCAACCCGGATATCCTGGCGCATGTCGCCAACCTGCCAAACCCGCCATTCTGCGTTGGCTTTGCCGCCGAGAGCGAAAATCTTGCCGAATATGCTGAACAGAAACGCCGTGCCAAGAAACTGCCCCTGCTGGTCGGCAATCTCGCGCAACAGGCCATCGGCAGCGACGAAAACGAGCTGGTCCTGTTCGACGACAGCGGCAGTCATGCACTGCCGCGTGCCGATAAGCTCACGCTGGCAAGACAACTGATGCAGCACATCGCACAACGTTATGGAGGAGCAAACCAATGAAACACGCGACAAAACACCCTTCCGTGGACGTCAAAATCCTCGATCCCCGTTTGCATGAAAACATGCCCGGCTATGCGACCGCCGGTTCGGCGGGCATCGATCTGCGCGCCTGCATCGAAGGCAACATGGTGATCCAGCCCAAGCAGTGCGAACTGATTCCCAGCGGCATCGCGATCCACCTTGCCGATCCGGGCTACGCCGCGATGATCCTGCCGCGCTCCGGCCTCGGGCATAAGCACGGCATCGTGCTGGGCAATCTGGTCGGGCTGATCGACTCCGACTATCAGGGGCAGATATTCGTTTCGCTGTGGAACCGCAGCCAGATACCCTTCACGCTGATGCCGATGGAACGCATGGCGCAACTGGTGATCGTGCCGGTGATGCAGGCCAGATTCAACATCGTCGAAGAATTCCCGTTGAGCGAGCGCGGTAGCGGCGGGTTCGGCAGCACCGGCAAGCATTGATGCCCGCATCCGCCATCGTACTGTTCGCGCATGGCGCACGCGACCCGGAATGGGCGCAACCGTTCCACAAGATATGCGAGCGTCTGCGCCAGAGCCTGCCCGATACCCCGGTCGTGGCGGCGTTCCTCGATTGCATGCAGCCCACACTGGAAGATGCGATTGCCCAACTGGCGGCACAGGGTATCCAGCGCATCACGCTGATCCCGATGTTCCTGGCGCGCGGCGGGCATCTGAAGCAAGATCTGCCTGAGCTGTTAGGCAAAGCCCGGCAACGCCACCCGAAACTGGCTTTTCATATCTCCCCGGCGGTCGGCGAGGTGGATGCGGTGTTGAACATGCTGGCCGATTGGGTTTGCGTGGAACATCAGGCGCACACAGCATAAAACCTGGGTAAGGACTGGCAGGATCGCCATAACAACCGGGCAGTGCGTACTTCGATGCTGGCGCTGATTGCAGGTGTCTTGAAAACAAACGTGATACGCCACCGTCTATCCGAACGGTGATGGCTTGGAGTGGCTAGCCAGCTGCATGACAACCGAAGAAATTCGGGCTGATTATGAAGATATGGAACACGAGGGCATTTTGGCGGCGCTGTCTTATGCCGCGCGCCTGACGCACGTTAAACGGCTGAAGCGTTTGGCAGCGAAAGATTTCTTTGCATTGGCTTGATGGATTTGGCCTGATAGAAAGCCCACTGATCGGATGCTTGTGACTGGCTCACCACAGAGCGGGTAGAGTATCCGCCACACTTGAACGTGGACAGCGTCACGCAAACTGCAACACTATGGTCGTCAGCGACCATTTGATATCTCCTTAATTTATGATGATTTTGAGTTGGCTGCGGTGATCTGCTGAAACAACTCCAGCCGGCGGGCGTCGATCTTTCCCGCTGCGACGGCTTCACGTAGCGCGCAGCCCGGCTCATGGGTGTGATGGCAGTCGTGAAAGCGGCACTGGCCAAGATATTGCGCAAATTCAACAAATCCCTGCTCTATTCCGCCGAAGCTCAAGTGATGCAAGCCGAAAGCCTGCACGCCCGGGCAATCGATCAGGCTGCTGCGGCCGTCTATCCGGTACAGGCGCGCATGGGTGGTGGTGTGTTTGCCGGAATTCAGCGCGCTCGAAATTTCTCGGGTGGCGGCTTGCGCATCGGGCAGCAGCGCGTTGATCAGCGTGGATTTTCCCATGCCGGATTGGCCGACCAACACGCTGGTATGCCCTTCCAGGAACGGCCGCAGCCCGGATATGTCCCGTTTCGCGCTGAGCTCCAGCACGCGGTAGCCGATCGCAGTGTAGGGTGCGAGTTGTCGGCGCGCTGCCTTGGCCGCTTCTGCCAGGTCGCATTTGTTCAGCACAATCAGCGCATCCAGTTTTTGTTCATATGCGGCAACGAGGCAACGCGCCAACAGCTCGTCGCTGAACGACGGTTCGGCGGCGACGACCACGATGATTTGCGTGACATTTGCAGCGATGAGTTTTTCGCGGAAGGCGTCGGAGCGGTGCAGCAACGAACGGCGCGGCGCGACGCCTTCGATCACGCCCTGTGCGCCACTCTCCGTGGAGGCCTCTCCGGTAAGTTGGATTTCCACCAGGTCGCCGCACACCACTTCGCTCTTCTTGCCGCGTGTCAGGCAGGCGAGCTCGCTGCCGTCCTCGAGGCGCGCCAGATAATGGCGGCCGAATGCGGCAACGATTTGCCCATGGATGCTTGGTTTCAACGATCAGCCAAAATTGAAGAAACGATGCTGCACATGGCTATTTCAGGTTGTAATAGCGGTTGAGATATGCGCCGAGATGCTGTTTTTCCTGCTGCGTCAGCTTTATGCCGGCACTGCTGCCGCAAGGGCCAAGTTGCGCAAGAAGTTCCGCCGCATCATGCACCTTGCGGTCGCTGCGGGTGAATATTGCATTGCCATCGCCGCTCATTAATTGCGCATGACAGCTATTGCAATTGTGCCGCTCGAACAATTTCTGCCCGATATTTGCGTCGCCCTTAGGAAAGGGTTCAGCCGATGAGGTCGTTGCGGAAAATAGCATAATCAAGGTAATGACCAGTTTCATCAGTTCTCCTTATTGGGTTTGCAAACGGGCAATGCGCGCCATGGCAGGCGGGTGCGAATCATAGCATTTTGAATACAGCGGATCCGGGGTGAGCGTGGCGGCGTTGTCCTGATACAGCTTGACCAGCGCATTTACCAGATCGGCCGAGGCGGTTTGCCTGGACGCATAAGCGTCGGCTTCGAATTCATATTTGCGCGAATAGGCCGACAGCAGCGGGTGCAGCAGGAAGGTGAATATCGGCAGGATCATAAAGAACAGCAGCAGCGCGAGCGCGGTGGATGGGGTGGTTACTCCCAATCCCTGATAAAACCAGGTTGTCTGCATCAGCAGGCCGAGCAGCCACAAGAATCCCAAGCTCATCGCAAAGGTCAGCATGATGCGTTTCATCACATGGCGATGCTTGAAATGGCCAAGCTCATGCGCCAGCACCGCCTCGACTTCGTCGATGCTCAGGCGTTCCAGCAGCGTGTCGAAGAATACGATGCGCTTGGTTTTGCCGAAGCCGGTGAAATAGGCATTGCCGTGCGCGCTACGCTTGCTGCCGTCCATCACAAACAACCCGCTGGTTGCGAAGCCGCATTTTTGCAGCAGCGCCTCGATGCGCGCCTTCATCGCTTCGTCCTGCATCGGCGTGAATTTATTGAACAGCGGCGCGATATATGCCGGGTAAATGAACAAAATGAGCAGGTTGAACGCCATCCACACGCCCCACACATACAGCCACCAGTATTCGCCCATCCGTTCCATCAGCCACAATACACCGGCCAGCAGCGGTAAGCCGAATATCGCGCCGAGCAGCAGCCCTTTGAACGCATCCTTGAAATACAGCGCCAAAGTCATCTTGTTAAAGCCGAAGCGCTCCTCGATAACGAAGGTGCGATACAGGTTGAACGGCATCTCCAGCAGCGAGGAGATCAGCAGCACCGAGACGATAACAGACATGCCTTGTGCAAGCGGCGTATCGAACCAGCTATTGCACAGTCCGGCAATGAACTGGATGCCGCCCAGGATCGTGAACATCAGCAACAGTGCGGCGTCGAACAGAATGCCGAGCATACCGAAACGGGTCTTGGCCGATGTGTAGTCGGCAGCTTTCTGGTGGTCGTCGAGCGCGATTCTTTCACGGAACACCTCCGGCACGGCATCGCGATGCGCGGCGATATAGGCCAGATGGCGGCTTGCCAGCCACAGTCTGGCAAGCGTCGTCAGCAACAGTGCCGCGATAAAAATAAAAGTGAATTGCGTTGCGGTCATCGAGTTTTACCAGTGGTCGTAATGCGTGCGGGTGTGACACAATACGCGCCTTATCGTTAAATTTTCAAGCACGCGAATTATGGCACAGAACCAAAACCACCTGATCTGGATCGATCTGGAAATGACCGGCATCAACCCCGACACCGACCGCATCATCGAGGCCGCCATTGTCGTTACAGACAGCAATCTGGAGACCATTGCCGAAGCGCCGGTGCTGGTGGTGCATCAGCCAAATGAAGTGCTGGATGGCATGGACTCATGGAATAAATCCACCCACGGCAAATCTGGCCTGATCGAAAAGGTTAAAGCATCTGCTCTCGATGAGACCGCCGTTGAAGCGCAGATGGTCGAATTTCTCAAGGAATACGTGCCGGCGCGCACTTCGCCGATGTGCGGCAACTCCATTTGCCAGGATCGGCGTTTCCTGGCGCGCTGGATGCCGAAGTTCGAGGATTACTTTCACTACCGCAATCTGGACGTAAGTACGATCAAGGAGCTCGCCAAGCGCTGGAAGCCGGAGGTCGTGCAAGGCATGAAAAAACATGGCAAGCATGAGGCGCTTGCCGACATCTACGAGTCCATTGCGGAATTACGTCATTACCGTGAGCATTTCATCAGGCTGTAACCATGCCGATGCAGCGCGCCATCAAACTTTCTGCTTGATCGCCAGTATCGCCTGATCTCTCAAGGTGCGCAGCAACGAGAGTTGCTGTTTGGACATATTGAGGCTGTTGGGCTCAAGCATGTCCGCGTAAAACAACGCAATTGCCTTGCCTTTTACCATGACCGGCAACAGCATGAAGCACGGCGCGTTGATCGTTGAGCGGTACCAGACGGGCACCTTGTCGGCGATATTCGGCGCGTGAATATCCTCGATTGCGATATCCACTCCCTTCTCGGTCGATAAATGGAATACATCCGGGAAAAAATGCAAGGGAAAACGGAACTTCGGAATGATTGCTTCGAGCCCCGGCCCAAAACCGAATTTCGCGACCATCATGGCATCCTTGTTATTGCGAATCATAATGATCGCGCGATTGAACCCCATTCCGCGATAGATTGTTTCCAATATCATCTGCAATAAATCGTTCAGGTTGAATTCACCTACGAGCGAGGCGGTCACATCCTGTATTCCGGCGCCGAGTATCGCATCCGGATTCATCGGGCGATTCATGTCATCCGCGTCGTCAACATGAGCTTTGGATGTTTTACCAAGCTCGGTTATGCCGTCAAGCTCATTTGCAACCTCGTCTTTCGGAGGGTTATCTATTGAAGAATACTCACACCAGTTGCGCACTTTTTTTAGCAGCAGGCTGTTGGCGGTGCTGATACCCAATGTGCCGGCACGAAGAGTCAATTCACCCAGCCCGCTGTCGAGTGCGGCAGATAACTGTCGCTCAGATACCTCGTTTGCATCTCCATAACGCTGCGTAAGATCACGCAGGAATTGCGGCTTATCCTTGACGGATGTAGATGATGCGATTTCACATAGCTCGTAAGCCAGATTGACAGTTACCGCCATCTGATCCAGTTCATCTTCTGCGGGCTGGATTTTGTTGCCGCCCAATTTACGCATTCCGGCGAGCAAGCGGGGCGGGAAATTCCAGCTGCGCGCGACACCCAACCCCAATTCCGGATAAGTAAGCCCCAGCACTTTATGCGCGGCCTCTTCTTCGCTTTCACCCTGCTCCACCAGGCGCGATATTTCCTGGCTCTCCTCGAAAAAATAAAAAGTGGCCAGCAGCGAGCCCAAGTTGTGGAACATCGAACAGACAATCACTTCTTCGGCATCGCGGATATTTTGGCCATCCGACAATTGAGCGGCAACAATGCCTGCAAATACTGATTTTATTATTTCATCCTTAAGTTGCGCCGCTTGCGCCTTGTTTTGCAGGAATTCGAGCAAAACCAGTGTCATCGCGATATTGCGCGCCGTCTCAAAACCAAGGATCACGACAGCTTTTGAAATAGTGTTGATCGTGCCGCCGAACTGCCCATAGGAGGCGGTGTTGACCAACCTCAGCAGTTTGTGTGTGAGCGCAAAGTCCTGCAGGATCGCGCCGACCAGTTTGCTGGTGCTATCCGATTCGGAAGCGACGATCTGGTTGATTTCGGAAATGACGCTGGACAGCGCGGGAAAATCGCTTTTGCTGCGCATGCGGCGCAGTAGGAATTCCATTGTGCTATGGGTCGCCGCTGCTTTCGCCTCATCGAGATAGCCCTGCAATGCCTGCTTCATCAGCAGGGCGTTTTGATAGCGTTTATTCGGGTCTTTTGCCAGGGCGGTGAGGATGATCGCTTCGAGTTTTTCATCCACTTTTTTATTATGTGCCGAAGGCGGGATGATCTCTTCGTGCGCTGCGCGATTCAATACCTCAAATATGTTTTCGCCGCGAACCGCGAATTCACCGGTCACCATTTCGTAGAGCATCGCGCCGACGGAATAGATATCCGCCATGAAGGCAATCTGCTTCCCCGAGATCAGTTCGGGAGCCATGTATCTGGGGGTGCCGCTTAATGCGGCATCGATAGTTGTTTGCTGATGGTTGGCCGTCTTGGCCAATCCGAAATCCATCACCATCGGCGTGCCGTTTTTGGCAATCATCACGTTGGATGGTTTTATATCCAGATGGGATACATCCTGTGAGTGCGCATAAGCGAGGCCTTCCAGCACGCCACAGGCTATTTCGACAGCACGCATCAGCGGCAGGGGCTTTTCCTGCTTCAGCAGTTGCGCGAGTGTCTTTCCTTCGACATAGGCATAGACCAGGTAGGGTGAATCGAGGTATTCACCGGAATGGAACAGCGTGATGATATTGGGGTGCTGGAGCTTGCTGACAATGCGCGCTTCATGTTCCAGTTGTTCGGTTTTATGTCCCAGATTGCGCAGTGTTTTGATCGCAACCAGCCGATCGAGTTGCGAGTCGCGGGCAAGATACACCGCTCCCTGGCCGCCCTTGCCGAGCTCGTTTAGGATTTCAAAGCGATCAATTTTTTGTCCGATCATGATTAACCCAGATCAAGCTGCAGGTGAGAAAGTGCTTCGGCAGCGAAGGCCTCCGGCAAACTCCGCACCGCGATGTTCGCCTGCCACAATTGTGCGATGACCGGCCTCACCTTGCCGGGCGCATCACTGGTCCAGAATTGCTCCGTGCCTGCATGAGTTTGCTGCGATAGCAGGGCTGCATCTGTCAGCCGGCGGCGCAACTCGCGCGCAATCGCGGCATTCGGATCGATGATCGCAATGTCAGGCCCGGCTATCTTCCGGATGGCAGGTGCGAGGAACGGATAATGCGTACAACCCAGCACGATCGTGTCGGCTCCTTTCTTTAGCAAGGGCAGGATGTATTGATTGAGCAAAGCTTTTGTTTTGTCGCCTGACAGGTCGCCCGCTTCCACTTGCTCGACGAGCCCGGGGCAGGCCTGCACCAGGATGTCGGCATCTGCGCCAAATCGCGCCGACAACCTTGCAAAATTTTCGCTGGAGAGTGTCCTGCTGGTAGCCAGCACGCCGACCACACCGGATTTTGTGCCCGATACCGCCGGTTTGACAGCCGGTTCCATCGCGACGATCGGCACCGGAAATCTTGCGCGCAATGTTGCTATTGCCGCACCGGTTGCCGTATTGCAGGCGACGACGATGGCCTTGGCATGCTGCTTCAGCAGAAATTCACAGATCGCGACTGATCTTGCTTCGATCAGTTGCTCGGGCTTGTCGCCGTAGGGCGCATGCAAGGAATCCGCCACATACAGCAGGTTTTCTCCAGGCAGTTCGCGGCGAATCTCCCGCAGCACCGACAACCCGCCCACGCCGGAATCGAAGATACCAATGGGATATTCAGCGTTCATTCTTGAATTTATTCTCGGTTATTCAGCGCAAGCGCTTGCGCTCTGTTTTCGGGTATTCCGCTGCCTGGCAGGCGCGGCGATAGGCCAGCAAGGTTCGCTGGGCATGGCCCAATACGCTGCCGCGCGGGTAGTTCCCCGCATCGTTTGCCACACCTGCCGGCAATCCGGTGAGCAGCTCGATGCCATCGCCGGCATGCTCCGCGGTGTAGATATGGAACAAGCCTTTGCTGACGGCCTCGACGGTCTTGTGTTCCAGCATCAGGTGGCGGCGGTTGCGGTGCGGGATCAGCACGCCCTGGCTGCCGTCCAGTCCGGCGGCTGTGCAGGTGCGAAAGTATCCCTCGATCTTCTCGTTGATTCCGCCCACCGGCAATACTTCGCCGTGCTGATTGACCGCGCCGGTCACCGCGATCCCTTGTTTGAGCGGCAATCCGGACAGTGACGAGAGCAGCGCATAAAGCTCGGCGCATGAAGCTGAGTCTCCCTCCACACCGTTATATTCCTGTTCGAACACGATGGATGCATTCAGCGCGAGCGGCGCATTGTGGGCAAACAGTGCGGACAGGTAATTGTGCAGGATCAGCACGCCCTTGTCGTGGATCGGTCCGGACATTTCCACTTCGCGCTCGATATTGAGCAGGCCGTCGTCGCCGGCGAAAGTGCGGGCCGTGACGCGCACCGGAAAACCGAAACGGTAATCTCCCAGATCAACCTGTGTCAGTCCGTTGACCTGTCCGATTTTTTCGCCATGCACATTGATCAGCAGATCGCCCTGGGCGATGGCTTCTTGCAAACGCTGTGCCGGATAATCGTGGCGCAAGACGCGTGCATCCAGCGCCGCCCCGACATCCGTTGCCTCGACCAGATGGCCGGCACGCGCATTGCACAGCGCCGCACTTTCCATCACCAGCGCCTCGGTGCGGGCAAAGACTGCGCTCTGGCGCGACTGGTCATCCGCTTCGCGGTGGCTATCTTCGAGCAGCAGTGCGATCGCGGCAGCAGAAAAATGCGGCAGCCCCAGCTTGCGGCAGGCATGTGCGACGAAGATCGCCGACGCACGGCATGTTTCACGGCTGGATGAAAAGCTTTCGGCAAAATCCACCTTGACCCGGAAGCGGCGCGCAAATTCCGGGTCTTCCTCCTGCAATTCGTAATACTGTTCGCGCGAGCCGATCAGGATGATCTTGACCTCGACATCCACCGCTTCGGGTTCGAGCGAAACGGTCGCGATCGGCGTGAATGCGGTGCCCGGTTCTTCGATTTGCAGCCGCCCGCTACGCAGCAGGCGCCGCAGTTTCTCCCATACCAGGCCATCGGCCAGCAGGTCGCGCAGGTGCAGCATCAGGAAACCGCCGTGCGCCTTGTGCAGGCTGCCGGCGCGGATGCGCGAAAAATCGGTCACCAGCACATCGTTCTCGGACTGGTATTCGATGCTGCCGAACAGCGGGCGGAACAACGGGTTGTCTTCGACGATCACCGGTGCGCCGTGCAGGCCGCCATTGTCAACGACCAGGTTAACGCGGTAGCGGGACAGCACCTTGCCCAGCGCCTCCTGGCGAAGGTCATCGTCGGTATCGGAAACCTTGAACAATTCCAGATTTTCGAGCACGTCATGCGCGACCTGTTCCAGATACGCGCCGAGCTTCACCGAATCCTTGATCTGTTTCTTCAGGCCGACGCGGATCTCCTGCAATTCATGTTCCAGCAGCGGCTTCACCACCTGGCGCCGCAATGCCGCCAATCCTTCGTTCATCACCCGTTCCATCGGGCGCATTTTCTCGAAGAAGCGGTTGATTTCGGCGCGCAGCTCCTGCTCGGCCCGATCTATTTCGGCGCGGCGTTCCTTGGGCAACGCGAGCATTTCAACCTCGGTGAGCGCGCGCCCTTTTGCGCCGCGCAATGTGAAAACCATATGCCCGGCCTCACGGTGCAGCGTGAATTTGCGCGCTTCGGCAAAGGCGTCGAGTTCGGCGTAAGCCGTGGCTTCTTCGGCCTTGTAGGTTTTCTCGATGCGTTCGCTTTCGGCCTTGAAGTCCTGTCCGTCCAGTTGCCGGGGGATTTCCGTTTGCAGCGTTTTTGTCAGTTGCGCCATCAGTTGCCGCAACAGACGCCCCTGCCCGGCCGGCAAGCGCAGCGCACGGGGATGTTCCGGCGCATCGAAGTTGTGCAGGTAGCACAGGTCGGGCGGCACAGCCTTGTTTTCTGCCGCTGCCTGCATTGCCTGGCGCAGCAGCGACGAGCGCCCGCTGCCGACCTCGCCGAGCACGAACAGATTGTAGTCTGTTTGGTCCATGCCGAGGCCAAAGCGCGCGGCCAGTTCCGCGCGCTCCTGACCGATCCATGGCAGCGCATATTCCAGCAACTCGGACGTATCGGCGAACCCGAGCGTATCGGGCGCGATCGTCAGGCGGAGTTCGGCGGGAGTCAGGTTAGAGGTCGGCATTTTTTAGTTACAAGAGCTGCTTCCGGCAAGTTGTGTTCGGGGTCATTTTGCCACAAGCCGATACTGGCAGGAGGTTTGGCGTGATGAATCAGCCTGACACTTGCCGCACAATCAGGGCTGTTGTTTATCGCGCAGGCGCCATAGCCACAACACGTAGCCGGATAGCGCATAGCACATGAACAGCGCAAACAGCACACCGGGCGGGTAGCTGGAAATCAGGATGAAGAACAGCGCGATCAGGAAGATTGCGACGAACGGCACGCTCTTGCGCATGTTCAGGTCTTTGAAACTGTAGAACGGCAGGTTGCTGACCATGCTCAATCCGGCAAACACCGTCAGCGCCGCCGCATACCAGCGTACCGCGTCGCCCTTGAAGCCGTAGTCCAGCATCACCCAGACGAACCCCGCCACCAGCGCGGCGGCAGCCGGGCTGGGCAGGCCCTGGAAGTAGCGCTTGTCGACCACATCGATATTGGTGTTGAAACGCGCCAGGCGCAGCGCGGTGGCGGCGCAATAAATGAATGCGGCAAACCAGCCCCACTTGCCGAGATTCCTGAAGGCCCATTCGTAGATGACCAGCGCCGGTGCGACACCGAACGAGACCATGTCGGACAGGCTGTCGTATTCGGCGCCGAACTCGCTCTGCGTATGCGTCAACCGCGCCACGCGCCCATCCAGCCCGTCCAGCACCATCGCGATGAAAATCGCCACGGCGGCAAACTCGAACCTGTTGTTCATCGCCTGCACGATCGCGTAAAAGCCCGCAAACAGCGCGCCGGTCGTGAACAGGTTCGGCAACAGATAGATGCCGCGCTTGCGCAGATTCATCGGTTTGCGGGTGTTGAATTCGTCCATACCCGTCAGGCTATCAGTTTTATCGAAGGATTGCCAAGATCGTTGTCGTGGCCGACACCCGGTCGCCGATGCTGACTTTGACGTTTGCGCCCAGCGGCAGGTACACATCGACGCGCGAACCGAAGCGGATAAAGCCGTAGCGCTGGCCGCGCGCCAGCACATCGCCCGGCTTGATGTAGCACAGGATGCGGCGCGCGATCAGCCCGGCCACTTGCACGAAGGTCACGGTGCGGCCATCGTTGGTCGTCAGCACCACCGCGTTGCGCTCGTTCTCGCTGGAGGCCTTGTCCAGATCGGCATTGACGAATTTGCCGGGAAAATACTGCACCCGCTCGACCTTGCCGTCCACCGGGCTGCGGTTGGAGTGCACGTTGAACACGTTCATGAACACGCTGATCAGGATCGCCTCGCGCTGCCCATAAGGGTCTTGCGTGCGTTCGACCTTGATCACGCGCCCGTCGGCAGGCGACAGTACCGCACCGGCGTCCTGCGGAACTTCGCGCGGCGGGTCGCGGAAAAACTGCAACACGAACAGCGCGATGACCCACAACGGGATCGACCATACCGCACACCACAAGGTGGCAGCAACTGCCAGCGCAACGGAAATGGCCAGAAACGGCCAGCCTTCGCGGGCGATAATGGGGTGGGGGTATGAATTCATTGAGAAGGGGGAAGGGTTAAGGGGGAAGGGTGGGGGGCGGAGCGCCACAGGTTTTACCCTTCTCCCTTCCCCCTTAAACCCTTCCCTGGTTTTAGTTTTTGGATTGATCGACCAGCTTGTTCTTGCCGATCCACGGCATCATCGCACGCAGTTTTCCGCCCACCTGCTCGATCGGGTGCTCGGCGTTCAGGCGGCGGCGTGCGGTCATTTCCGGGTAGTTGGTGCGGCCTTCCAGAATGAACTGCTTCGCATAGGAACCGTTCTGGATGTTCTTCAGGCATTCCTTCATCGCGGCACGGGCTTCTCCTGCGATCACGCGCTGACCGGTGACGTATTCGCCGTATTCCGCGTTGTTGGAGATCGAGTAGTTCATGTTGGCGATGCCGCCTTCGTACATCAGATCGACGATCAACTTCAGTTCGTGCAGGCACTCGAAGTAGGCCATCTCCGGCGCATAACCGGCTTCGGTCAGCGTCTCGAAACCGGCCTTGACCAGTTCCACCGCGCCGCCGCACAGCACGGCTTGTTCGCCGAACAGGTCGGTCTCGGTCTCTTCGCGGAAGTTGGTCTCGATCACGCCGCCCTTGGTGCCGCCGTTGGCTGCCGCGTAAGACAGCGCGATGTCCTTGGCCTTGCCGGACTTGTCCTGGTACACCGCGATCAACGTCGGTACGCCGCCGCCCTTCAGGTATTCGGAGCGCACGGTATGGCCCGGGCCTTTCGGCGCGATCATGATCACGTCCACATTGGCCGGCGGTACGATCTGGTTGTAATGGATATTGAAGCCGTGAGCAAATGCCAAGGCGGCACCAGCTTTCAGGTTCTTGGACACGTCGGCGTGGTACACCTCCGGCATCGTTTCGTCCGGCAACAGCATCATCACCACATCGGCGCTCTTCACAGCGTCGGCGATCTCGGCGACCTTGTGGCCGGCTGCCGCAGCCTTGGCCCAGGATGCGCCGCCCTTGCGCAGCGCGACCGTCACGCTGACACCTGATTCTTTCAGGTTCTGCGCGTGGGCGTGGCCTTGCGAGCCGTAACCGATGATGGTTACCTGTTTGCCCTTGATCAGGGAAAGGTCTGCGTCTTTGTCGTAATAAACTTTCATGTTGCCCTCTTTAAATAAAAATAAAAAATTAGCCGGTAGGGTGGGCGCGTTTTTGTGCCCACCCTACAGTTTCAAAATCCGCTCGCCGCATCCGATGCCGGAAGCGCCGGTACGCACCGTTTCCAGAATCAGATTGCGGCCTATGTTCTCCAGAAAGTTGTCCAGCTCGGCGCATGAGCCTGTCAACTCGATCGTGTAAATATGTTCAGTTGTATCGATAATGCGCCCGCCGGCAACATCCGCTGCATGTTTTAATTTCTCTCGCGCCCCATCTTCGACGCGTACCTTGACCAGCATCAACTCGCGCTCGAGATGTTCGCCCTCGCTCAAGTCCATGACCATCGCGACATCGATCAGCTTGTTGAGCTGCTTGTTGATCTGCTCGATTACCGCATCCGAGCCGCTGGTGACAATGGTCATGCGCGACAGGGTCGGGTCTTCGGTCGGCGCTACCGACAGCGATTCGATGTTGTAGCCGCGTGCCGAGAACAGCCCCGCCACCCGCGACAGCGCACCCGCCTCATTTTCCATCAGCAAGGAAATAATGTGCCGCATTATAGTTCCTCCGCCAGAATGATTTCCGATAACCCTCTGCCGCCGGGAACCATCGGGAATACGTTTTCGGTCGGATCGGTGCGGAAGTCCATGAACACCAGATCGTTCTTGCGTGCGAAGGCTTCTTTCAGCGCCGGCTCGACATCGGCAGGTTTATCGATGCGCATGCCGACATGCCCGTAGGCCTCGGCGAGCTTGACGAAATCCGGCAGCGCGTTCATGTAGGTCTCGGAATAGCGGTTGCCGTGGAAGAACTCCTGCCATTGCCGCACCATGCCGAGATAGCCGTTGTTTAATGCGACGATCTTGATCGGCAGGCGAAACTGTTTGCAGGTGGACAGCTCCTGGATGTTCATCTGGATGCTGCCTTCGCCGGTCACGCAGGCGACCGTTGCGCCGGGGTTCACCATCTGCACGCCCATCGCCGCCGGCAGGCCGAAGCCCATCGTGCCCAGGCCGCCGGAATTGATCCAGCGGCGCGGCTTGTCGAACTTGTAATACTGCGCCGTCCACATCTGATGCTGGCCGACATCTGATGCGACAAACGCATCGCCGCCGGTGACTTGATGCAGCGTTTCGATCACGAACTGCGGCTTGATGATTTCGGAGGAGTTCTTGTAGCGCATTCCGCCGCCGGTGGCGCGCCACTCGTTTACCTGTTTCCACCATGCGGCCATGTCCGTGGTATTGGGCGTCAGCTTGCCGCCGCGCAGCACGCTCAACAATTCGTCCAGCACCGGTTTCAACTCGCCGACGATCGGCACATCCACCTTGACGCGCTTGGCGATCGAGGAGGGGTCGATATCGATATGGATGATCTTGCGCGGTATCTGTGCGAAATGTTCGACGTTGCCGATCACGCGGTCGTCGAAACGCGCGCCGATTGCCAGCAGCACATCGCAATGCTGCATCGCCATGTTCGCTTCATAGGTGCCGTGCATCCCGAGCATCCCGACAAACTGCTTGTCGCTGGCCGGGAAACCGCCCAGACCCATCAGCGTGTTGGTGCAGGGCGCGCCGAGCAGACGCACCAGATCGATCAGTTGTGCGGATGCGCCGGACAGTACGACACCGCCGCCGGTATAAACCATCGGCCGTTTGGCTTCCAGCAGCATCTGCACAGCGTGCCTGATCTGGGCGCTGTCGCCGTTGCCGGCCGGATGATAGGAACGGATCGTTACGCTGGCCGGATAGGTGAAGGTGGTTTTGTGATTGGATACATCCTTGGGAATATCCACCAGCACCGGGCCGGGCCGGCCTGACCGGGCGAGGTAAAAGGCTTTCTTGATCGTCGGAGCGATGTCCTTCACATTCTTGACCAGGAAATTGTGTTTCACGCACGGGCGGGTGATGCCGACCGCATCGACTTCCTGAAACGCGTCTTCACCGATCGCGCCGGTCGGAACCTGGCCGCTGATGATGACCATCGGTGTGGAATCCATGTAGGCGGTCGCAATGCCGGTCACGGCATTGGTCAGACCCGGACCGGAAGTGACGAGCGCCACGCCTACCTTGTCGGAAGAGCGCGCATAGCCGTCGGCCGCATGCACCGCTGCCTGCTCATGGCGCACCAGCACGTGCTTGACCTTATCCTGCCTGAACAGCGCGTCATAAATGAACAGCACCGCTCCGCCGGGATAACCGAATACATGTTCGACCTGTTCCTCCTGCAAACAGCGGATCAGTATCTCCGCGCCGGTCAATTCCATCACAATCACCTTGTACTTCGCCAAAAAGAACCGCGTAAGATAAAGGTTTGAGGCGTTTTGGTCAACTTTTACGCGCTATTTGCCGTGAAAATCCGCGTGTACGCGTAATATGCGCATCGTTGCCGGAGAGCAGTACGCTTTCTCAGGCCAGCCAACGGCAAGACATCATAATTTTGCTAACATCGCTCTTCGTTTGATGATTTCAATATTCGAGAAACACCTATGAAAAACTTATTCGGCAACAAGTCGCGCAAGGAAATACTCGTCGTGGGTTTACCCTCCGTTGCGCTGATTATCGCGATGTTTTGGGTCGCGTCGATGTTCGTGCAACCAGCGCCACCCAAGCTGCTTTATATGACTACCGGGTCGGAGAGCGGGGCGTATCACGGCTATGCCAGGCAATACAAGGAAATTCTGGCGCACCAGGGCATCACCCTCGAGTTGAAAACTTCAACCGGCGCGCTGGAAAATCTGCAACGCTTGAAAGACGATAAGGCCGGCATTGCGGTCGGCTTCATTCAGGGCGGTGTCGCCACAGTTGAAGACAGCAAGGATATGTTGTCGTTGGGCAGCATGTACTATGAACCGCTGTGGGTCTTTTACCGGGGCAAAAAACCTTTCGAGCAGGTTGCCCAGCTACAGGGTAAAAAACTTGCGGTGGGCGCCGAAGGGAGCGGCACGCGCAAGCTGGTGTTGCAAATACTGGCAGCCAACGACATGGGGAAGGATGGGGAGAACCTTGTGCCTCTCGCCGGAAATGACGCCGCAGAGGCGCTCAAGCAAGGCGAAGTGGAGGCGGCTTTTATCGTTGCCGGCGCCGATTCGCCGGTGGTGCGCAAATTATTGGGTGCGGATGGCGTGCGCCTGATGCATTTTGCGCAGGCCGACGCCTATGTCAAACGTTTCCCGTTTCTGTCCAAAGTGACGTTGCCGCGTGGCGCCGCAGACTTGGTGCAGGACATTCCCGCTCAGGATGTGACGCTGATCGCCGCCACCGCCAATCTGGTGGCGCGCGGCGACATTCACCCGGCGCTGGCCAGCCTGCTGGCGCAAGCCGCGTTCGAAGTGCATGGCAAGGCGGGCACATTCCAGCAGACCGGTGAATTTCCCGCATTCAAGGACTTGACGTTCGAAGTCAGCAAGACCGCAGAACGCTACTACAAATCCGGCCCGTCATTCCTGCAGCGCTATCTGCCCTTCTGGGCCGCCGTGCTGGTGGACCGGATTCTGGTGATGGCTATTCCGCTGCTGGCGTTGATCCCGATTCTGCGCGCGATCCCTGCGATCTACCGGTGGCGCATCACATCGCGCATCTATCGCTGGTATGGTGAGCTATCGGCGCTTGAGCACGAGATCAAGAATCGGTACGAGCCGGCACGCTTCGCGGATTACATGGCGCAACTGGACAGCATGGAAGAGCGCGCCAACAACCGCCCGATCCCTGTTGCTTACGCCCATCTCCGCTATACGCTGCGCGAACACATCAACCTGGCGCGCGCCTCGCTGGAGCGCAAAAGAGAGGAAGAAAAACCGGCCTGACGTAATGACATAGTCAATCCGGCTCTGAAACTGCTTCCGCCATGCCTAAACACACCACACCGAACCATGCACGGCTCGATCGCGTCGTTGCCGAGGCACGCCGGCAACGCGATTTGCGCGAGGAAGGTTACCGCGAGCGGGCACTGAAACTATTTCCGTGGATATGCGGCCGATGCGGTCGCGAGTTTGCCGGAGAACGCCTGCGTGAATTGACGGTGCATCATAAAGACCACAATCACGACAATAACCCGGCCGATGGAAGCAACTGGGAGCTACTTTGCCTCTACTGTCATGACAATGAACACTCGCGTGTGCTGGATGAAACGGTGCGCGGCAGGAGCGGCGAAGGGCAGGCAGCAGCAACGCATAACCCCTTCGCCGACTTGCAAGCGCTGCTGAAGAAAAAACCGGATTGACCCAGACAATAACCATGCAGCAGTTGTTGCTGCATGGATTTATTTGCGGTACTTGCGTATCAACCCGACCAGCACACCGAATATTTCCAGCGAGCCGTGCGGGCGTATGACCGGGTAAGCCGGGTTGGCCGGGCGCAGGATGAATTTTCCGCCTTCCTTGCCCAGCGTCTTGAGCGTGAAATCATCATCGACTATCGCCACCACGATATCGCCGACATTGGCCAGGTTGCGTTTTTCCACGACGGCGATGTCGCCATCATGGATGCCCGCGTCGATCATCGAATCTCCCTTGACCGGGATCATCGTGGTCAATGACGGGGTGTCGATCAGCATCTCATCGATGACGAAATACTCGCCCTGGGTTGCCGCCACCGATACCGGCATCCCTGCCTGAACCGACGACTCGGCGAAGGGGCGGGCAAAGAACCGGCTGGTTGGAACCCAGATACCATCAGGGGTACGCTCGATAAAACCGGCCTTGCCCAGCCGATCCAGAATCGCCTTGACCCAGGACTTGGACGCAATGCCGAATACCTCGCACAACGCGGCATAGGAAGGGATGCTCTTCCACTCGGCATAGTAGTCTTGCAGTTTCGCCAGATATTCGGCGTCCTTGGGGTTATGCCCGGGTGAGGAGGTGTCAAAATCAGTCATGGCTTATCCGTACAGAACGTGCGTTCTTGTGTATAGTAGGAAACGAACGTTCTGTTGTCAACCTGTTTAAGTGGCATGCCCGGCGATGGCCGGATGCCGGGAATTCTTCAGTTTGTAGTATCATCGCCGGAGTTAAAAATTGCCTTTCTCGTTTGCCTCCTCGCCCGCTTGCGGGAGAGGATTGAGGTGAGGGGTTTGCGAAGGCATGAATTTTGAATTTTTTGAGACCCCCATGAAAATAACATTTCTGGATTTTGAAAACCCGATTGCCGAACTGGAAGACAAGATCGAGCAATTGCGCTACGTGCAGGACGATTCAGCGCTCGACATCTCGGACGAAATCTCGCGCCTGACCAAAAAAAGCCTGGAATTGACCAAGGATGTCTACGCCAAGCTCACGCCCTGGCAGATTTCTCAGGTGTCGCGTCATCCGCAGCGCCCTTACACGCTGGATTACATCGAATACCTGTTCACCGACTTCGAAGAGCTGCACGGTGACCGCGCGTTTGCCGACGACAAGGCGATCGTCGGCGGTCTGGCGCGCTTCAACGGCCAGAGCGTGATGGTGATCGGCCACCAGAAAGGCCGCGACACCAAGGAAAAGATCAGCCGCAATTTCGGCATGCCCCGTCCCGAGGGTTACCGCAAGGCGCTGCGTCTGATGCGCCTGGCGGAAAAATTCGGCATCCCGATCATGACCTTCATCGATACCCCCGGCGCCTACCCCGGCGTCGGCGCGGAAGAACGCGGCCAGTCCGAAGCGATCGGGCGCAACCTGTACGAGATGACCGAGTTGCGTGTGCCGATCATCTGCACCGTGATCGGCGAGGGCGGCTCAGGCGGCGCGCTGGCGATTGCAGTAGGCGATGCGTTGATGATGCTGCAATACAGCACTTACTCGGTAATTTCGCCGGAGGGCTGTGCCTCGATTCTGTGGAAGAGCGCCGAAAAGGCTGCCGATGCGGCCGAGACGCTGGGCATCACCGCGACGCGCCTGAAGGCGCTCGGCCTGGTGGACAAGGTCATCACCGAACCGCTCGGTGGCGCGCACCGCGACTATGCGGTGACGATGCAGAACGTCAAAAAAGCATTGCAGGACGCGCTGAAAACGACGCAGAACAAACCGCTCGCCAGCATGATGCAAGACCGCTTCAACCGCCTGATGAGCTATGGCAAGTTCAAGGAAGTCGCGCTGTAGGCTTCCTGTTTATTCATTCCTACCTCTGGCAATTCATGCAGTAAAAGCTGGAGCGTTGTCCCTGGCGGATTTGTTTGATCGGCGTGCCGCATTTGCGGCAAGGCTCACTGCCGCGCCCATACACCCAATAATGCTGCTGGAAATAGCCGGGTCGCCCCGCGGTGTCGACGAAGTCGCGCAGCGTGCTGCCGCCGTGCCGGATCGCTTCTTCCAGCGTGGCGCGGATTTCCTGAACCAGTTTTGCGCAGCGCGGCAGGCTGAGTTTTCCGGCGGCGAGTTGCGGCCGGATGCCGGCGCGGAACAAGGCTTCGTTGGCATAGATGTTGCCCACGCCGACGACGACATGGCTGTCCATGAGGCATTGTTTGATCGCGATGCTGCGGCCGCGTGTGGCCTGGTAGAGATGGCGCGCATCGAAATCATTTTCCAGCGGTTCCGGCCCGAGCCCGGCCAGCAGCGGGTGGGCATCCACATCGCCGCGCTGCCACAGCACCGCGCCAAAACGGCGCGGATCGCGCAGCCGCATCAACGTGCCATTGCCCAGCAGCAAATCGAAGTGATCGTGTTTTTCGGGCGGCGCGGTGACGGGCAGGATGCGCAGGCTGCCGGACATGCCCAGATGCAGGAGCAACGTGCCGTTGCCGCAATCCACCAGCAAGTATTTGCCACGGCGGCCAAATGCACGGATGGTCCGCCCGCGCAACAGTCCCGGCAGGCTTTTCGGGATCGGCCAGCGTAGCTGCGGGTTGCGGATGGTGACGCCAATGATGGTCTGGCCGGTGAGATGGGTGGCCAACCCGCGACGCGTGATTTCAACTTCTGGAAGTTCGGGCATGGTTGAACTGGAATAAAAACCGTCTCACAACACGGCGAGCATAGTCATTGTGTGGCGATCTGTTAGTTGCGGCGCCGCTTCCACCACATCGCCCCGCCGACCGATGCCAGCAACAGCGGCAAGCCGAGCAGGAAGCCGATGCCGATGACCGTGAGCTGCGTCTTGCCGAGCACCAGGCTGCTGTCCTTCAGCGCGCGCGGCTGCAATGTGATCAGGCGCTCTTCGCCGGCCAGCCAGTTCACGATGTTCACGCCCAGATCCGTGTTGCCGCCGTTGCCGGCATAGCTGTTCGCGAGGAACGCGCCGTTGCCGACCACCACGATGCGCTGCTCCCGGTCGTTGATGTTGCGTTGCAGCGCCAGCGCGATCACAGCGGGGCCGGCGGTGTCGTGCTGCTTGTCGAACGGGTGCCCGGACAAACGGTTTTCGTCGTGCGGTTTATTACCGGCAGGCGCGCTGCGGCTCACCCAGCCGCGTGCGGCGACTTCAACCAATACGGCGTGCTGCCAGACCGGGTTTTCGTTCCACACCAACGGACGCGCCGAAGGGAACGCGGTGATCAGGTTGAAATTGCGCGTGACCGGGTGCGGCGGATAAGCCGCACCGAGCGACCAGGTGACGGGCGCATTCATCCCGGCGGCGGCCGGGTCGATCACGATGCCGGGCGGCAGCAGCAGGTCGAGTTTTTCGGCGAGGCGTTCCAGCCCATGCAACGGCTCGGCATCGACGAGCCACAGCAGGTTGCCGCCGCGCTCGACATAGCGCAGCAGCTTGTCCACTTCGCCCGGCATCAGATCGACTTGCGGCTGGGTGATCACCAACGCGCTGACATTGCCCGGCACTTCCTGCGCCAGCGCCAGGTTCAGGCTGTTGATGCGAAAGCCGTTCTGTTTGAGCTTGGCGCCGAACAGCGCACCCAGGTCATGGTTTGCGCTGCCGTCCAGCTTGCGTTCGCCGTGCCCGTCCAGATACATCACCGTCTGGCCGCGCGTATGCGCGAGGCGCAGCAGGGTGCTGGTCAGCACCGGCTCGTTGAGCTGGGTGAGATGTTCGCTGCGCCCGGCATATTCAACCACCATCTCGCCGTTGAGCTGGATGCGCGCCGCACGGGTCTTCTCGGGCTCCTTCTCGGGATCGATGAATACCAGCCGCAGGTCAGGCTTGTAGCGCTGGTACAGCGACAGGAAATCACGGATGATTTTGCGGATATCACCGAGACGCACATCCTGTTCGGTCGCGTATGCGGTGATCGTCACCGGACCGCTCATCTGCCGCAGCACCTCTACGCTAGCCGGTTCCAGGCTATTGCTGGCGTTGTGCGTGATATCGCGCTGGATATGATGGCGGTTCGCGAGATGCCCGAGCCCGAACGCGCTGCCGAGCAGCAGCGCTACAAAAAGGACATTGCGTAGCGCGGGGTTTTTAAGGAGAACACGCAGCATCGGCGAACCCTTATCCGTACACGCGGCTGTTGTGCAGCCGGCTAACGGTCAGCAACAGGAAAACCGCAGTAAACAACAGGAAAAATGCGGCATCGCTGCTGTCCAGCAAACCGGCATTGAAATTCTGGAAATGGTTCAGCGGCGAGATCAGATGCCACGCCGAATCCGCCGCCGTGGCGCCGATATCCGCGAGCCACAGGCCGGCCAGCACCGCCAGCGCGCCGATCGCGGCGATCACCGGCTGGCTCGTCAGCGCGGAAACATACAAGCCCACTGCGACATAGCTGGCGGTCAGCAGCAGCAGGCCGATGACATTGCTCAGCAGCAGGCCATGGTCGAGCTGCGTGCCGAGTGCGAGCGAGTACAGCATCAGCGGAATGCTGATCGTCAGCACGAGCAAGAAGGCCAGCAGCCCGAAGAACTTGCCGAGCACGATGTGATAGCCGGACAGCGGTGCCGAGAGCAGCAGCGCGAGTGTCTGGTTGCGCCGTTCTTCGGCGATCAGACGCATCGTGAACATCGGCACCAGCATCATCAGCAGCAGCGCGGCGGTATTGAACAGCGGCGCCGCGATGCTGACGGTCGCGCCGGGCGGATTGGCGAGCTGTGCAAGTTGTGGCTGTATTTCCAGAAAGGCCTCCAGCCGCGCCAGAAAGAACCAGGCGAAGATGAATTGCAGCACCGCGAGCGCGAACCAGGTGGACGGCATCGAGAACAGGCTGCGCAGTTCGCGCAGTGCAAGCAGTCGGATCATTCCAGCGCCTCCGTGATGCGAATGAAGTTGTCTTCGAGTTTGCCGGGCTCGCCGCCGTAATTTGCCATGCCGGCAATCGTGTCGCCATAGATCAGCTTGCCGTGCTGCATGATTTCGACGCGGTCGCACATGCTCTCCACTTCGCTGAGCATATGCGTGGAAAGAATCACGCTGTGCGCATCGCCCAGTTCGCGGATCAGCGTGCGTATCTCGCGGATTTGCGTGGGATCGAGGCCGACGGTCGGCTCGTCGAGCACGATTACCGCCGGGCCGTGGATGATCGCCTGCGCGATGCCGACGCGCTGCTGATAGCCTTTGGACAGCGTGCCGATGATCTTCTTGCCGACCGCCTCCAGGCCGCAGCGCTGCCGGGCGCACGCCAGCGCCTCGCCGATCGCGGCGGGTTTCATGCCGCGCAGGCGCGCCGCAAATACCAGGTAATCGTTGACATTGAGTTCGCGGTACAACGGCGGGGTTTCCGGCAGATAGCCGATGTGCGCCTTCGCCAGCGCCGGATCGCGCAGCAAGTCGATACCGCAGATTTCAATGTTGCCACTGTTCGGCAACAGGCAGCCGGTCAGCATCTGCAACGTCGTGCTCTTGCCCGCGCCGTTGTGTCCGAGCAAGCCCAGCACCTCGCCGCGCCGCAACTGCAGCGAGACGCCATGAACGACCTGACGGCTGCCGAAACGGCGCGTCAGGTTGCGTGCGCAAAGCGTGATATCGGGAGTGGCGTCTGGCAAGATTTAGTGGCCGTCGTGATTATGGATTCGGTGTGATGCCTGCTGAAACAGGCTGTAAATATAACCCAATATCGGCAGCCGTGCGCGGCGATGAGAACTGCATTGCCAAGCGGGTAGCGCAGAAAGCGCCAAATGCCTGTGGCCTGTACGACACATGAGCGGAAACGTGCGGTAGTGTGTGCAAGACTGCTGGAACGATGACTATCAGGATGTGCCTGCCGATGGCAAAGCCCGTGAAACCAACAACCGCTGCAAACGCGTGATTCGCGGCGGTTCATGGAGCAGCGGCTTGGCAAACCTGCGTGCGGCGAACCGCTACTATGACAGCATCGGCTGCCGTTTCGAATACATTGGTTGCAGGATCGCCAGGACGTTCACGCAAGGCAATGTATCGGTCAAGCCGCAATAACCAAAATCATCCATCAGGCAAAAAACAGCACCATCCCCGCCTTCACGGAAATAGCGCCGTTAATGTTTTACCGGGTTAAAAACCAGCGCAAGCGCGGGGATGCCGCTACTTGATGATCGCGTTCAATTCGCCCTTGGCGTAGCGGCTGGCCATCGCATCCAGCGAAACCGGCTTGATCCTCGCAGCCTGCCCGGCGCAGCCGAAGGCCTCATAACGCGCCTTGCAGATTTCCTTCATCGCCTTGGTAGTGGCGGCAAGGAATTTGCGCGGGTCAAAGTTCTTGGTGTCTTCGGCCAAATGACGGCGCACCGCGCCGGTGGAGGCCATGCGCAGATCGGTATCGATGTTCACCTTGCGCACGCCGTGCTTGATACCCTCGACGATCTCTTCGACCGGCACACCATAGGTTTCGCCCATCGTGCCGCCGAACGAGTTGATGACTTTCAGCCATTCCTGCGGCACGCTGGAGGAACCGTGCATCACCAGATGCGTATTCGGGATGCGCGCATGAATTTCCTTGATGCGGTCGATACGCAGCACCGCGCCGGTGGGCGGGCGGGTGAACTTGTACGCGCCGTGCGAGGTGCCGATCGCTATCGCCAACGCATCCACCTGGGTAGCCTTGACGAATTCGGCCGCTTCGTTCGGATCGGTCAGCAATTGATCTTGGGTCAGCGCACCTTCCGCACCGTGGCCGTCTTCCTTTTCACCATGGCCGGATTCGAGCGAACCCAGGCAGCCCAGTTCGCCCTCAACGGAAACACCGACTGCATGCGACATGTCCACCACGTTGCGGGTGACATTGACGTTGTATTCGAACGATGAAGGCGTCTTGCCATCGGTCATCAACGAGCCGTCCATCATCACGCTGGAAAAGCCGGATTTGATCGCCTGGATACAGACTGCCGGAGAGGCGCCATGATCCTGGTGCATCACGACCGGGATATGCGGATAGGCTTCCACCGCCGCCTCGATCAGGTGGCGCAGGAAGGCTTCACCGGCATATTTGCGCGCGCCGGCGGATCCTTGCATGATCACCGGGCTGTTGGTTTCATCAGCCGCTTCCATGATCGCCTTGACTTGTTCCAGATTGTTCACGTTGAACGCGGGCAAGCCATAGCCATTTTCCGCCGCATGATCGAGAAGCTGACGCAAAGATACGAGTGCCATTTATTTCTCCTGATTAAAAATTAAAAATTCAGTTTTTGCCGGATCGGCATTTTTGCATGACCCAACATTGCGCTGCCACAAAGCAGCGGCTATTTCTTATGGTGATCGCCAACCCGCATTATCTTCATCGTGTTGGTGTGCCCGGTTTTACCCGACGCCTCACCCATCGTCATCACCACCATGTCGCCTTCCGCTACGAGATGCTGCGCCAGGAGCGTCTCCTCAATCTGGCGCCATTCTTCCGATTGCCCCCTTCCCCTGGAATGAAACTCGATCGGATGCACACCGCTGAACAAGGTTACTTTACTCAAGGTCTCACGCAACGGCGTCAGCGCAAAAATCGGCACACCGACGCTTACACGCGACATCCACAACGGCGTCGAACCGGATTGTGTCAATGCAACAATGGCCTTTACCTTGAAATGCGACGCCGCAAACAGTGCAGACATCGCGATCGACTGGTCGATGCGCGCAAATTTTTGCGTGCCGCCGCGCCGGTCAACCGCATTCTCCTCGCCTTCATGTTCCGCCTTGAGGCAGATGCGCGCCATCGCTTCGACGGTTTCCACCGGATAATCGCCTACCGCCGTTTCCGCCGACAACATCACCGCATCTGTGCCATCCAAGACTGCGTTGGCCACGTCAGAGACTTCGGCGCGGGTCGGAATCGGGCTGGAGATCATCGATTCCATCATTTGCGTGGCCGTAATTACCAAGCGGTTCTTCGCGCGAGCCATTTTGATCATGCGTTTTTGCAAGCCTGGCACGGACGCATCGCCGACCTCCACGCTCAAATCTCCGCGCGCCACCATGATCGCATCCGACGCATCGATGATGTCTCCCAGCTCTTTGATCGCTTCGGCGCGTTCGATCTTGGCCATCAACATGCTCTTGCCGCCCGCCTGATGCATCAGTTCGCGCGCCAGGCGCATGTCGTCACCGCTGCGCGGAAACGATACCGCCAGATAATCCGCCTTGATCAGCACGGATGTCTTGATATCTTCCTTGTCCTTCTCGGTCAACGCGGGTGCAGTCAAGCCGCCGCCCTTGCGGTTGATGCCCTTGTTGTTGGACAACACGCCGCCGCGTACCACCTTGCAGACCACCTCGTCGCCCTTGATTTCAACTACGTCGAATTCCAGCATGCCGTCGTTGAGCAACAGCACCGATCCGGCATCGACATCCTTGGGCAGATCCTTGTAGTCCAGCCCGACACGCTCCTGATTGCCAAGCCCCTTGAATGCCGCATCCAGAATGAAAGTATCACCTTTGGCCAGCGTGATCTTGTCATGCTCGAACTTGCTCACACGTATCTTCGGGCCTTGCAGGTCGGCAAGTATGCCGACTGTCCGCCCGGCTGCTGCCGCAGCCGCACGCACGGTTTCGGCGCGTTTCATGTGATCCTGTGCCGAGCCATGCGAAAAATTCATCCGCACCAGATCGACGCCGGCACGAATTATTTGCTCCAGCACTTTCTGGTCGCTGGAAGCAGGACCCAACGTTGCAACTATCTTGGTTCTACGCAACATAAAGTCGGATCAACTGCAACTGCAGGCGCTGCCGCAGCCTGAGTCCTTGTTAATCGCACGTTGCTCCAGGATTTCTACTGCCGGCAGTTTCTTGCCTTCGAGGAATTCAAGGAATGCTCCGCCCGCAGTGGAGATATAGGACACCTTGTCGTAAATGCCGTATTTCTGGATCGCCGCAATCGTGTCGCCGCCGCCTGCCAATGTGAAAGCCTTGGTTTCGGCAATCGCCTTGGCGATCGTCTTGGTGCCTTCGCCAAATTGATCGAACTCGAACACACCGACCGGGCCGTTCCACACGACCGTGCCCGCCTTCATGATGATGTCGACCAGTTCCTGTGCAGATTTCGGGCCGATATCGAAGATCATCTCGTCATCCGCCACATCCTTCGCGTCCTTGATGGTCGCAGGCGTATTTTCGTTGCCTGCCACGAAAGGCGGCTCCTTGCCGACCACCACATCACTGGCGATCGGAATGCTCGCGCCGCGTGCGGACATCTTCGCGATAAGCGCCTGCGCGGTGGGAACCAGGTCGTTCTCGCACAGCGATTTGCCGACCGGATGTCCGGTTGCCTTCAGGAAGGTGTTGGCGATACCCCCGCCGACTACCAACTGTTCGCATTTTTCGGACAGCGATTCCAGCACTGTCAGCTTGGTGGAAACCTTGCTGCCGCCGACAATAGCCACCAGCGGGCGGGCCGGGCTGAGCAGGGCTTTGGTCAATGCTTCCAGTTCTTCAGTCAGCAAAATACCGGCTGCAGCCACGGGCGCGTACTTCGCCACACCATGGGTCGAAGCCTCGGCGCGGTGCGCCGTGCCGAATGCGTCCATCACAAACACATCACACAGCGCCGCATATTTCTTCGCAGTTTCATCCAGGCTTTTCTTCTCACCCTTGTTGAAACGGCAATTTTCCAGCAATACCAGTTCGCCTTCGGCGACTTCAAACCCGCCATCCACCCAGTCCTTGATCAAGCGCACCGGTTTGCCCAGCTTGTTGGCGATGACATGCGCAACCGGTTTGAGCGAGTTTTCTTCGGAATAAACGCCTTCTTCCGGACGCCCCAGATGCGATGTCACCATCACGCGCGCACCCGCTTTCAACGCAAAATCGATCGTCGCCATCGATGCGGTGATGCGCGCATCCGAGGTGACCTTGCCATCCTTGACGGGCACATTGAGATCGGAACGAATCAGGACGCGTTTGCCCTTCAGGTTCAGACTGGTCATTTTGATAACAGACATAACTTCTCTCCAAAAATTGCAGGATGAAAACGCAAGGTGGGCACGCTTTTATGCCCACGCGGCCAGCTTTCGCGTGGGCATAAAAGCGTGCCTACCCTACATGCTTCCTATTTTTACTTAGCGATATGGTTTACCAAGCGCATCATGTTACAGGTATAGCCGTACTCGTTGTCGTACCAAGCCACGACCTTGACGAAGGTCGGATCGAGCGCAATACCAGCTTCGGCATCGAACACCGACGGACAGGTCTCGCCGCGGAAATCGGTGGATACGACCTTTTCGTTGGTGTAACCCAGCACGCCTTTCAGCGGGCCGTTCTCGGAGGCCGCCTTCATTGCCGCGCAGATTTCGTCATAGGTTGCCGCCTTGTTCAGTTCGACGGTCAGATCCACGACGGACACATCGGAAGTCGGCACGCGAAACGCCATGCCGGTCAGCTTCTTGTTAAGTTCGGGAATGACCTTGCCCACAGCCTTGGCTGCACCAGTGGAAGAAGGGATGATATTTTCCAGAATACCGCGGCCGCCGCGCCAATCCTTGTTGGATGGGCCGTCCACGGTCTTCTGCGTTGCAGTGGCCGCATGCACGGTGGTCATCAGGCCGCGCTTCACGCCAAAGGTGTCGTTCAGCACCTTGGCCACCGGCGCCAGTGCGTTGGTGGTGCAGGACGCTGCCGAAACGATGTTCTCGCCCTTGTAATTGGTGTGGTTCACGCCGTACACAAACATCGGCGTGTCATCCTTCGACGGCGCAGACTGCACCACTTTCTTCGCGCCTGCGGCAATGTGCGCCTGGCAGGTTTCCTGGGTCAGGAAAAAGCCAGTGCATTCGATCACGATATCCACACCCGCTTCACTCCACTTCAACTTGGCCGGGTCGCGCTCGGCGGTCAGGCGGATGTTCTTGCCGTTGACCACCAGATTGTTGCCACTGACAGCAACATCGCCGTCAAAACGGCCGTGCACCGAATCGTACTTGAGCATGTAAGCCAGATAGTCCGGTTCCAACAGATCGTTGATCGCAACGATTTCAATTCCAGGAAAATCCTGAGCGACGGCGCGAAACACCATGCGGCCGATACGTCCAAAACCATTGATGCCAATTTTGATTGCCATGTCTTTAACTCCCGTTAGTAATTAAAAATCCTGCTTGCAGCACGTCCTTACGGAGTTGCCTCCAAATACTTAGCCAATAACTCTTTTCACGGTGGCAACTACATTGTCTACCGTGAAACCGAAGTGTTTGAACAGTTCCGGCGCAGGCGCGGATTCGCCGAAGCAATCCATGCCGATCACCGCACCATCCAAGCCGACATATTTGTACCAGCCACCAGTCACACCGGCTTCTACCGAGACGCGCTTCACGCCCTTGGGCAAGACGCCATCCTTGTAGGCCTGATCCTGTTTGTCAAACACATTGGTGGACGGCATCGATACGACGCGCACATTGACGCCTCCGGCAGCCAGCATCTTTTGCGCTTCCAGTGCCAGCGCCACTTCCGAGCCGGTAGCGATCAGTACGGCTTGCGGCTTGCCGCCCGCCGCTTCGGATAATATATAAGCGCCCTTGCGGATATTGGCGATCTGCGCCGCATCGCGCTTCTGGAACGCCAGGTTCTGGCGGCTGAAAACCAGGCTGCTCGGGCCATCCTTACGCTCGACGGCGGCCACCCATGCGGCGGCAGACTCGACCGTGTCACATGGGCGCCATACTTCCATATTGGGAATGTAACGCAGCGTCGCGGTCTGCTCTACCGGCTGGTGCGTCGGCCCGTCTTCACCCAGCCCGATCGAGTCGTGGGTGAATACATAAATCACGCGCTGCTTCATCAGAGCCGACATGCGCAACGCATTGCGCGCATATTCGGAGAACATCAGGAAGGTGCCGCCAAACGGCAGGAAGCCGCCGTGCAACGCCATGCCGTTCATGATGTGCGCCATACCGAACTCGCGCACGCCGTAGCTGATGTAGTTGCCTGCGCTCTTGCCGCGAATGTGCTTGCAACCCACCCAGTTGGTCAGGTTGGAGCCGGTCAGATCGGCGGAGCCGCCGAGGAATTCGGGCAATGCCGGCGCCAACGCGTTGATCGCGTTTTGCGAAGCCTTGCGGGTCGCGATCGTTTCGGCTTTCTCGTTGGTCTTGGCGATCGCCTCGGCTGCATGCGCTGCCCAGTTGGCAGGCAATTCACCGTTGATGCGGCGCTCGAATTCGGCAGCCTCTTTCGGGAAAGCGGCCTTGTATGCGGAAAACTTGTTGTTCCATAATTTTTCCAGGCCTTCGCCCTTGGTGCGCGCGTCCCATGCCTGATACACATGCGGAGGGATTTCGAACGGCGGATATTTCCAGCCGAGGTGCTCGCGCGTCGCGGCCACTTCGTCATTGCCCAATGCCGCGCCATGCACGTCGTGGGTGTCGGCCTTGTTCGGCGAACCCATGCCGATGATGGTCTTGCAGCAGATCAGCGTGGGTTTGTCGGTGACTTTCTTGCCGGCATTGATCGCGGCATCGACCGCCTCGGCATCATGCCCGTTCACCGCCAGCACGTGCCAGCCATAAGCCTCGAAACGCTTC
>JAIELH010000069.1 GCA_019753125.1 Gallionellaceae bacterium
CAAAATAAATTGCTTTGCAGCCCGCGCCAATACTCAATCTTGGCTCGGAAATTTGTAAGTTAACCGGACACTACTGACTTGATGTAGTCATTGAAACAATGACCACTTCAGCCTCCTTTCCCTGGAATTTATCAACTGTGCCTACTTTAACCCCATTAGGCAAACGCTCGATCAATGTTCTGACTTGTGCATTGTAAGGTGCAACGACAAGGATGTTTTCCTCTGAAACCTGGCTTACGACCCCACTCTGATTTCGATACTGCTGACTGAGCAAACTTTCCACAATCTTGGCAATAAAATCGGCCTCTTCAATTGATGATTGAGAGCATTCATCATGGTCTATTTCAACAAAGCTGATGCCGGTTGGTTTAAGAGAGGAGTGCGCTGTTTCATTCAATATCAATGCCTGATTTGAATTTTCTGGTGCGGCGTGCAACCGTCCCTCATATACGGCATCAGAAATAAACTCGCAGACCGCCGGGTGCATGCGTCTTGACACACCCAGAAACAATCCACGCTCCGGGGGAATAGTGGCATGCTCGCCGAGGAAATAGTCCAGCGCAGACTGTGCCGATTCGCCGGGATGCTGCCCCTGCAACGGCTGTCCCAGTTGCATCTGGTCACCCAGCAGGACAATGTTGGTTGCACATACCCCCATGGCGATCAGGTTTGCCAGTGATACCTGCCCCGCCTCGTCGATGAAGAGGTAGTCAAATGCCTCATCCGCACGCTCATGCGCAAATACCCACGCTGTCCCGCCAACCAGGCGGTATTCCAAGTCATACACCTGATCGTTATTAAGGTAAGTAATCATGCCGCTTTGGGCGTCCCCATTCTCCGGCATGCCCTTCTTGGCACCCTTGAACGAAAACTCCTGCTCTTTGGCTGCCTTTTCGATGGCAGAGAACAGGTTCTTCACGGCCTCGTGGCTGTTGGCGCAAACCCCCACCCGCCTACCTGCCTTGAGCAAGGCGACAATGGCTTGCGACCCGGTATAGGTTTTCCCGGTGCCAGGAGGCCCCTGCAAAAACAGGCAGCTTCGCTGCAGGCGGGGGATAAGCTGCACGGCACGCACGCTGACATTCTCGCCATCGTTTGCCAGTGGCTCGCTAGGTTGCACCCCTTCGATATTGGGCAGTTCGCGTCGCAACAGTGAATGCAGTGCCACATATTTTGCCTCGCCGCCAAGATGGCTATCGATAAAGCGCAGCAAGGCCTTTTGCAGCGTATCCTTGTTCACGTAATTGTTGGCAGCAATGGCAGTGATATTTGCAGGCGGTTTGTCACCCCATGTTTTCATCACGGTGGAACCAACCTTAAGCTGCAAAACTCCTGCGTCAGCATCAAGCGAGAAAATCGTCCCCACCGACTGGAGAGTTTCTGTGTCCATGCAGGTATCGCCCACTCCCAGCTTGTGCTCCTGAACAGGAAAACGATAGGTCACAACAAATGAGCGTTTCTCCCTGAAAGCAGGCGCAGTTTCATCCAGCGACAATCCGGCAATGCACTCCAACTCATCTATCAACTCTGGCGCAGTCTTGCCCTGGCGATCGAACATTCTCCAGAAGTATGGCTTATCTTCACGGCGATAGAAATCCAGCAAATCAAAAAGCAGTTGATTCACTTTATCGTCAATGCTGCGCATTGCCACATCATCAGGCAGTCCAACAACCAATTTCTGGCGATAGCGCTCGCGCTGCTGTTCCGCATCGTGAATACGTGCCGTTTTCTCCTCATCGGCTGTTTCATTGGCTCCCGTGCTGAACCACGGTAGATCGTCTGGCCGCAACTTCAGCAGCCATTCGTGCAACAACCATGTGGAGCGACAGTCATCCTCGTTGTACTGGCGAATCTGTTCCAGCAGATTCGAATCTTGAGTCTTGCGCCAGTTCTCGTAGTAAATGATGCTGGCGCCCGCATTTTTCACATCAGCGCTACGCTCGCCCTTCATGTAAAAGGTTTCAAGATTCTTGATGGAGTATCGCGGTTCCGAGGTAAGAATGGAATGGCGGACTACCGCATAGAGATCAACCAGCTTCTGGTTGCGCAATAAATCATCCACCTCAGCCTCACGCGTTCCATGCAGTCCCATCAGATGCTTGAGCGCCCGATTCTCATAATCGGCATAGTGATAAATGTGAGCCTTGGGGTACTTTTCCAGATGCTTCATGACAAAATCCATGAAGCCCTCAAACGCCTGCTTTTCCTGCTGCCGATCATGCCCCCAGAAGGGGCGAAATTTGAATTGATTATTTTCGTGCCAGCCTACCCCGAACAAGTATTCCAGCCCACCCTCCTCCATCGGATCGCCTTCCATGTCGAAGTACAGGTCGCCTTCAGCGGGTGGAGGCAAGCGCAAGAACCCGAGGTTATTACCCGGTAGTATCTCCTTGAGTTCGACGATGTCCTCGCTGGTTTCGCGATGACGGAGTTGCAGATTGGCCTGCCGCCAAAGTATCTCCTGGGCGTTCAACCTTGGAATGGGGTTGGCTGCCGGATCACCATGCAGTGCCAAATCGGCTAAAGTCGATACACCGGCCTCATTGAGCCGACTGATGTCACTCTTTCGTATATTGGCGACCCGATTCAGGTGATCATCTTTTTCCCACTGCTCATTGCACAAATCAAACCATTCGCATAAGCCGCAATGCGCACATTTTTCAGGATAGGTATCCGAAGGTTGGTTGGCGAATTCAAGAAAACGCGATTTCACATGAGCGATGTAATGGGTGTAATCGGACAGGCGGAATGATTCCCGGGAGCCATCACCCAGCACCAGGTGGCTGTAGTCAGGCTGCACGCCCTGAATGTTGGCCAGCATGTCGGAATACAAGCCGATTTGAACCACATGGCGCGCCTTGGCGCTGCGGGCAAGCTTGGTATCGGCGACTTCATAGCTCCAGCCGCCAAACCGGGAAGGCGCAGGTACGCGAAAGAGGAAGTCCGAAATTCCGAAAAATGGCGGCTGGAGCATCACCCCCTGATAAATGACCTCCGCTCCATCGCGCATTGCAGTAAGTGTATCAGCAAGCTGCTGCTCCCGGCTTGAGCCCTTGACCTTTATTTCGGCAATATGCTTATGCTGCTTGAGTAATGTATCCAGATAGTTGCGCTCATGCTCGAACCCTTTATCCTGAAGCAACTTGGCCTGCTCATCCGTATCGGTTTTTTGCAGAGGGGTCTCAAGATTGATCCGCTTAAGGTTTACCAGATGACGGCAAACCAGAAAATCTGCAAGGTCGCTGGCCGAATACAAAATGCCGCCATTATTTTTATGCAAGATTTCTCCCAAGAATTTTTTCTAATTGCTTACCAACATCTTCCAGTGCTTGCAGCTCGATGGTGGCAACGATCAACTCCCGCTTTGGTTCCTTTTCAGACGGCTGAATTTTATAACACTCCTGTTTTCCCTGAGGCTTGCCAAGCTTGGCAGTATGCGGATACAGCAGAATGACCTTGTTGCAGTTATAGCGGTGCGCATAGGCCAGCATCTGGTAGATGTCAGCCTGCGCCACGCCGCAGTCAAGCTCCTTCCACTTCGTATCGATGATGCATTCGATCTTTTCACCAGCAACAATCGAAATATCCGGCTTGCCTGTAAAGGCTGATTTACCGTCTTGGCTGACCAGCATTCCCTCTTGTGGCCCCTGAAGCCTGACTTGCTTATCCTTGAATACCTCCTGCGTTATAGTGCCGATGTATTCCTCGAAAAGCCGGTTCATGTCGAACATCAGCGAGAAACCGCCCTGCCTGCCTTGGCTCACATCCTGATGGTCGTTTTTCAGGAACATTTTCGCCAGCTCGAACAGGGTATGAAAGCGCTGGTTGCTGCGGTCGAGATGCACGCGGTGCCATTCGAGTTTGAACGGATGCACCTCGTTCACGCCCTCCAGCACGAAATACAGCTCGTTCAGGCGGCGCTGGTTGTCGCCATCGCGCGAGACCTTGCGCAGCAGGGATACAGCAGCCTTCAGAATCCGGTTGAACGGATTGTCGGGATGGAACTCGTCATACACGCAGAAAAACCGCTCGGGATGCGCCGCATTGAACTTGGCCTGCCGCGTGGTATCCAGCTTGCCGCGCAGCACGAACAGATTATCTTGCTGCGGCTCGTAACGGTGAACCAGCCCGCGATGCACCTCGATGAACAGGCGCTCGCAGAACAGCCGGACGATAATTTCCAGCAAATTGCGTTGTTTTCCCAGCGCCGCCATCTCGCCCGCGCGAATATCCAGTTTGCGGGTTTTCGCCAGCATCTGCACGAGATTGCCGCGCACTGCCGCATCGTCGGCACTGTCGATCTTGGGCAGCACCTCCACCACCACGTCGCCCGCCACCGCGACGCCCACGAACTGGGTGGCCTTGATCCGGTCGGAATGCTTCCAGCGAAAAACCTCGACCCGGTACTGCTTTTCCAGATCGGTCAGACGGTCAGCCTGGGCAACGCTGATTGCACCAGCAACACCGTTGCGGGCGACTCGGATTTCGCCATGCTCACGGACGGTGATCGTCTTCACGCTATGCTCTATTGCGATTCAGCTGCAGTTGTTGTGTCTGCTTGTTTCGGCTTCATCTCGGAGACATATATCTTTTGGAAGTTATCTGGCGTAAATGCCTCTTCATTCACTGAATACTTCTTCCTGTCTTTGTCAATGAGTTCCTCGTTCACCTTGGGAAATAAGTCGCCACAAAGCTCTTCTCCCTCGATGAAACCGTTGTCGTTCAGCACCAGCTTGATCTTGCTCCAGTCCTCGTAGAAATACTCCTGCAACAGCGGAATGATCTTGTGGCGGAATACCTGCTTGAGATCATCCAGGGTTTTGACATTGATCAGGTAGGCATGCCCGATGGTGTGGTCGCGGTCGTACAGGAACTCGATGCGCTCATTTATCTTTTGAAGCATGAGGCGCAAATCAATAGTTTTATCCTCAGTTTTAATCTTGTTATCCTTAAGTGGGCCATTTTCTTCTGTATTCGGCATCATCTCCTTGAACTCGAAGCGCCGCCGCAGTGCGGTATCCAGCAAGGCAATCGAACGGTCGGCGGTGTTCATCGTGCCGATGATGTACAAATTCTTCGGCAGACCGAACAGTTCTTTATTGCCTTCATTGACCTCATAGGGCAGACGCAACTTCAATTCATGTTCTGCGCCGATACGCTTGTCTTCTTCGATCAAGGTAATCAGCTCGCCGAAAATTTTTGAAATGTTGCCGCGATTGATCTCGTCGATGATCAAAATATAAGGCTTTTTTTCCGGATCATCTTTGGCACTCTTTGCAATATTCCACAACACGCCGGGTTGAGCTTTATAAGATAGCGCACCCTTTTCGTCTGTGCAGGGGCGAATACCCAACACAAAATCCTCGTAGCCATAAGACTGATGGAAGGTGACGAATTCGATTTGTTTGCCATTTACTTTTTTTAGGTTTTTGTATTCGTCATCCTTATCTGAGTGATCATTGCCATCGATAATTGACATAGCAATCTTGACGACTGAATAAGTCTTTCCAGTTCCTGGTGGGCCATACAAAATCTGATTAAGCGGCAATTCAATGCTTTCGCTGCCTGAATCGTTGCTATTAGATACCTCTGTGGGTGATTTAGTTTTCTGCCTTGATTTGATGTGCTTGATACGTTCCTGAATCAAATTGCGAACCGTATCTGTAGATGGTTGTTGATCAGATAAAAAATATTTGCTCACCGCCGACTGTATATTTTTCTTTAATTTATATCCAATTCTTCGAGAGCCGTGTCCCGCTAGAGCGGGGTTTTCATATTGACACTCAACAAGCTCATTTAACAACTGCTGTTGAGCACCGCTCGTGAAACGTTGAGACCATAAATGATCAAATGACAGGCTCCCTCGTGCGAATTTAACATCGTATGTATCACTAATATTCTTCTGTAAAGCAGCAGGTTCCACCCCATTATTGGCATTGGGTTTCTCGGCAAGCATTTTTAAAATCGGATAATACAAACAAGCAACATCAATATGTTTACCGTAAATCTGTTTAAACATTCCCTCTAGCTTTGGAACGATTTCATCCATTTCGCAAACTCCCTTTGAACAAATAATTTCAGGCAATATGCCCTCACCTCAATATCCGAACCTGCTCCACCAATCCAGCATCGACGTACCCATGACCGTCGCACTGATAAGGCGTGCTTGATGGATACTACCAAAGCCAGCGGCTATTACATATATGCCGTTCGGCCTAAGCTGCTTTCAGATAGTCGATGACATCGCCAAAGAAGTGCTTCCCCCGAAGGTTTTCGAATTCCATAGGTGAATACCTATTGATGTTTCCATAATTGGTGACCGCCTGTTTCCCCCTTCCCAACCCTTCCCCCGGAGGGAGAAGGGCTTCGCTTCCCTCTCCCATCTCGCCCGTGCGAGCAGCTCTGCTGCCGCTCGCGGCGGGGATGCCCCCTGCGGGTATCGGGGGAGGGGGCGGTTTCACCTTTGCAACTGCGCTGTCATGTATTTTGGAAAACTCAATAAACCATCGCTGATGGGCGTAGGGTTCGCCTTCTCAACCAGCCTGGAGTATAGATATTGGAAACTCATTTTTGCCCCATGTGAGCCGCATACAGTTCTGCGATCTCGTGCTGTTCGAGCACCGAGTCGCGCATCAGGCGTTCCGCAATCGTATCCAGCAAGGGGCGGTGTTCGCGGAGTATTCTGACGGTGTTCCTGTATTCGTCCGCCAGAAACTTGCGCACCAGCATTTCGTTATGGAGATTTTCGCTTGGGCTGGGATCGCCGCGCACAACGGCCAGATTGCTGGCCGAAGTTTCCGCATCGTTCATGCCGGGCGCAAAGCCCCAGTAGGCAAATGCCCTGGAGGCCAACTTCGAGGAATTTTCCAGGTCGGCGCTGGAGCCGCTGGATATCCAGTCAAGGCCCAAGGCGACCTCTTCCGCCGCGCGCCCAGCGAGGGAGATGCGTATCTTGTGGCGGAAGTCGGCATAGGTGAACAGGTCGCCCCTGGCAAAGCTGTAGGATATGGATTCGAGCACCAAGCCTTTACTGTCCCTGTGGGCAACGATGGTGGAATACTCGGGGGTATTCTTGCCGTTCGAGTCGATGACGGCCATCGCGGCATGCCCGGCTTCGTGGATGGCAGTATGGCGCAGCGGCACTTCATTGTCCTTGGCTGCCTCGTCCGAATCCCCCAATCCGGCAGTCACCATGCCCACCAGGTCGATGAACGCCAGCTTGCGGTTTTCGCGCTTCGCCAGCCTGGCCATGTTTAATGCCGCGAGGCGGCGCAGGCGCTCGTTGTCGAATTCATCGCCCAGCAGTTGCCCAACCTTGCCGGGGAAGCTGATGATCGAGGCATCGCAATTCTCTTCGCCGAACAGGCTGATGAATTCCTTGCCCAGCATGACGGGCGTCAATTTCGGGATGTGGAAGTAGCGGTCGAACAGTTCGCGCTTGCGCAGGATCGATGTGACATCCTCCAGCCTGTAGGCGGATGTCGCGTAGATCACCGGATGCTCGGGCTCGAATGCTTCCATGCGTATGGCCAACGATTTTCTGAATTTGTGGATGTTTTCCGCTTCCTCACTGCTGGTGTCACTGTCGATCTTCCTCATCCAGTCGCCCGGCTCGAAATAGGCCAGTATCGGCGCCGACCCGGTCAGCGGATCGCCCATGCCATCCGGGATATCGAAGACTTCGTCCGATTCGAAGCGCACGAAGTGCATGTTCGCCTGCACCGCGACGCGGCGCAGCATCTCGCAGGCGCGCTCCATATCGTCATGCACGACGATCGCGCCATGTCCCACCATCCTCCAGGTATCGGCGTCGGCGACGGTCGAGATGGCTTGGGCCAGCTCATTGGCCCAAGCCGTCAGTGCGGGAGAGGAATACGGTACACTCTCCGGCAGCGGCTGGTTCTGCTCCACGTCAAGGTTCAGCTTTTCGGCCATGCAATCCTCGACGGCCTCTTCCCTTGCCCTGGCTACTGCCTGCTCCGGCGTCATTCCGGCAAAGCAGATCGAAAGAATCGCTGGAATATACCGCTCGACCGTACTGACAGCCACCCCCAGCAGGTTGTCAAGCATGGTGTCTGAAAGGTTGCCGTCTTCCACGTCGATCCCTGCGCGGAAGCGCAACAGAATTTCCTTCTTGCGCACGATCTCGACGCATCCGACCACCATGCCTTCGTTGATCCTGGCAATGGCATCCATTACCGGCACAAGGCTCTTTTCAGAGATGGCGCGCGGCGCATACAGGTACATCACAAGCAAATCATTGGCGTTGCTAATCTCCAGATAACCGTTAAAGTCGCCGCAATTACTCTCATGGATAAAACTCAGGGCGGCTCCGTCACCATCGGCATCTTGCTTGAAGGTTGGCTCGCTCCATTTTTCTGCTGCCCACTGTTCAACTACCTCTGCTATCGTTTTCAACCCTCGCTCCTTGTCGTTACGGACAAATTGTCTTGCGTTATGGAGCGAAATGTTATTGCAGGTATGCGACAGGATGTGTCGCTATAATTTCGTGAGTCTATAAAAAGAAAAAGTAGCCCCTATTGACTGCACGGCTGGTGATTAAATGATGGACTTTAACGGCGAGTTATTCCCAACGAAAATTTCGGCGATTTTAGCAGGAGAAAAGAAGCGGTGAAACGGAGGGCGCGGTGATCCTCACCCCGGAGGAACTGATCGAGTTCACCGGGCCTCGGCGTGGCGATTTTTGCTGCGAATCACAATGACCGACCTGAAAGAGGATGGTATCCACATCACCCCGCGCAAAACTGAAAACACTACAGGCAAGCGCGTCATCTACGAATGGACGGATGAACTGCGGGCAGCGGTAGAACTCGCCAAAACCGCACGCCCGGTTATTTCCCCCTACCTGTTCTGCAATCGTCGGGGGGAATGCTACGTGGACAGAGAAGGTTTCTCCCACAGCTGGGACTCGATGTGGCAACGGTTCATGGATAGAATCGTGATGGAAACAAAGGTAGAAGCCCGATTCACCGAGCATGATCTACGCACCAAGTGCGCCAGCGATGCGGACACTCTAGAACATGCCCGTGCGCTACTTGCTCATGCGGACGGTCTGACGACTGAGAGGATTTACCGCAGAAAACCGGAAAAAGTTAAGCCGCTACGGTGATTCGAATGATACAAATACGTTTTAATGATACAAAAGAAAAAGCTTCCATCACTGGAAGCCTTTAAATATGGTGCGCCCGGAGCGATTCGAACGCCCGACCCCTTGGTTCGTAGCCAAGTACTCTATCCAGCTGAGCTACGGGCGCGCACTTACTGCATGTTACCTTGGCGGAGAGGGAGGGATTCGAACCCTCGATACAAGTTTAAGCTCGTATGCGCCCTTAGCAGGGGCGTGCCTTCGACCTCTCGGCCACCTCTCCGAAGGCCGCGCATAGTAATGTATCGAGGCTGAAAGGTCAAACGATTATGCGTCTTCCCGATCCAATCCGAAGGCTTTGTGCAACACGCGCACCGCCAATTCCAGATATTTCTCGTCGATAACCACGGAAATCTTGATCTCCGATGTGGAGATCATCTGAATATTGATGCCCTCTTCCGCCAGGGTGCGGAACATCTTGCTCGCGATGCCGACATGCGAGCGCATCCCGACGCCGACCACGGAGACCTTGGCGGTCTTGTTGTCGCCGACCACGGCACGTGCGCCGATGTGCGGCTGCACTTTGTCCTTCAGGATATCCATCGCCTTGGTGAAATCGTTGCGATGCACGGTGAAAGAAAAGTCCGTCATGCCATCCACGCCGACGTTCTGGATAATCATGTCCACGTCGATGTTGGCATCGGCGACCACCCCCAGAATCTGGTAGGCGATGCCGGGCTTGTCGGGCACGCCCAATACGGTAATTTTTGCTTCATCGCGATTGAACGCAATCCCGGAAATAACGGCTTGTTCCATTTTGTCTCCATCCTCAAAAGTAATCAGCGTGCCCTCGCCCTCTTCCTCGAAGCTGGACAGCACGCGTAGCTTGACCTTGTATTTTCCGGCGAATTCCACCGAACGGATTTGCAGCACCTTGGAGCCCAGGCTGGCCATCTCGAGCATTTCCTCGAAGGTGATGCTCTTCAGGCGGCGCGCCTCCGGAACCATGCGCGGATCGGTGGTGTAAACGCCATCGACATCGGTGTATATCTGGCATTCGTCGGCGCGCAGTGCGGCGGCAATTGCCACCCCTGTGGTGTCGGAGCCGCCGCGCCCCAGCGTAGTGATGTTGCCGTCCGCATCCATCCCCTGAAAACCGGCCACCACCACGATGCAGTTATTCGCCAGGTCGGCGCGAATATTCTGTTCGTCGATACTGACGATGCGCGCCTTGGTGAAAGCGCTATCAGTGAGTATCTTGACCTGCCCGCCGGTGTAACTCTTGGCCTTCAGCCCCAGCTCCTTGAGCGCCATGCACAGCAAGCCTATCGTGACTTGCTCGCCGGTCGAGACGATCACGTCCAGTTCGCGCGGATCAGGGTGCTTCTGAATTTCATGTGCAAGTTGAATCAGGCGGTTGGTTTCGCCGCTCATTGCGGAAACCACCACGACGACCTGATGCCCCAGTGCCTTGAATTTTGCGACGCGCCGCGCCACATTTCTGATGCGGTCGGGATTGCCGACCGAAGTACCGCCATATTTCTGAACGATCAATGCCACGATTTTCCCATGCCTTAACTTAAATTGTGCGCGATTCTAGCGCAATTGACCGAAAAAAACGAGGCGGCAAGCTGCCGCAATTTGTTAAACTCAGGTCATTCGAGACGCTTCAGCAGACGGCCCCATGCCACAGATCACACCGCGCGACATCCCCGCATCAACCGCACAGCACTTGCTAGACCACGGCTATGCGCCTGCTCTGGCGAGAATTTTCGCGGCACGCGGCATCACCGACATCAAGCAACTAGACACTTCGCTCGCACAACTGCTGCCGTTCGACAGCATGAAAAATGCACGCGAAATGGCACGCCTGCTGGCCGATGCAATCGCCGCGCAGAAAAAACTGCTGGTCATCGCCGACTACGATGCCGACGGTGCGACCGCCTGCGCGGTGGCGATACGCGGCCTGCGCGCCTTCGGCGCACAAATCGATTTCATCGTGCCGAACCGCTTTGAATACGGTTATGGTTTGACGCCCGAGATTGTTCATCTAGCTGCGCGGAACAAACCAGACATCTTACTGACCGTGGATAACGGCATCGCCAGCATCGAAGGCGTGGACGAGGCGAACCGCCTGGGCATGCAGGTGCTGGTCACCGATCATCACCTGCCCGGCGATGCGTTGCCGGATGCCGCCTGCATCGTTAATCCCAACCAGCCCGGCTGCATGTTCCCGAGCAAACATATGGCGGGAGTCGGCGTGATGTTTTATGTGCTGCTGGCCTTGCGCGCCGAGCTGCGTGCCAGAGGAGCTTTTGCAGGCAGCCCCCTCTCCCCCAACCCCTCTCCCGCCAGCGGGAGAGGGGAGCCGAACCTCGCCATACTGCTCGACCTGGTCGCACTCGGAATAGTCGCCGATGTGGTGAAGCTGGACCAGAACAACCGCATCCTCGTGCAGCAAGGCCTGCTGCGCATTCGCGCCGGACGCGCCTGTGCGGGCATCAACGCATTGCTGCAAGCGGCAAAGAAAAACCCGGCTCAGGCCTCCAGCCATGATCTGGGGTTTACCGTCGGGCCGCGCCTGAACGCGGCGGGGCGGCTCGATGACATGAGCCTGGGCATCAACTGCCTGCTGGCCGACGACGCCGCAACCGCGCTGCGCATTGCCGCAAAGCTGGATGCGCTGAACCGCGAACGGCGCGGCATCGAAGCGGACATGCAGGACAGCGCACTGGCGGCATTGGATGCCATCGACCCCTCCGATAACTTCAGCCTCGCGCTGTTCGATGAAACCTGGCATCAGGGCGTGATCGGCATCCTCGCCTCGCGCCTCAAGGATAAATTCCACCGCCCGGTGATCGCTTTCGCGCGCGCCAACGATGGCGAACTAAAAGGCTCCGGGCGCTCCATTGCAGGATTGCATCTGCGCGATGCGCTGGATCTGGTCAGCAAACGCCACCCGGCGCTGATCAAAAAATTCGGCGGCCATGCGGCGGCGGCAGGCTTGAGCATTACCGAAGCTGACTTTGAAAATTTCGCCGCCGCCTTTGAACAAATTTGCGGCGAACTGCTCAGCGCAAACGATCTGGCGCAACGCATCGAAACCGATGGTGCGCTGGAACATGCCGAGATGACGCTGGAAGTGGCGCGCACCCTGGATCAGCACGTATGGGGGCAAGGCTTCCCCGCCCCGCAATTCAACAACGACTTCACCGTGCAAAATCAGCGCGTGGTCGGAGAGAAGCACCTCAAGCTGCGCCTCGATACGAATGGCAAGATCATCGAGGCGATACTGTTCGGGCACAACGAACCGCTGCCCGAACGCATCCATGCCGTATACAGCCTGAACGTCAACGAATACAACGGCACACAGAGCCTGCAACTTGTCGTCCGGCATTGGCATGGCGTAACAGATTGAGCATCGGTAGCGTCTTGCCGTGCCTGTTCGCGCTATAATCGCGCTCTTTTCAGCACGCACAAACACAAAATCATCATGGAAGCCGAACAACTCAACGCCCTCTCCAATCAGCTGCAAGACCTAGGCCTGCGCAGCGCAGAATTGCGGAGGTATCTTTGACTTCGATACCAAGCAGGAACGCCTGACCGAAGTATCCGAACTCGCCGAAGACCCCGCGATCTGGCAGGACGCCAAACGCGCGCAGGAGTTGGGGCGCGAGCGCAAGATGCTGGAAGGCGTGGTGCTCGGCCTGACCAAAATCGGGCAAGACCTCAGCGACGCAACCGAGCTGTTTGAAATGGCCCAGGCGGAAAACGACGACGAGAGCCTGCAAGCCACCGCCGCCGACATCCAGGACATCGAGAAGCGCGTTGCGGCGATGGAATTCCGCCGCATGTTCGCCCACCCGATGGACCCGAACAACTGCTTCATCGACATCCAGTCAGGCAGTGGCGGCACCGAGGCGCAGGATTGGGCATCGATGCTGCTGCGCATGTACTTGCGCTACTGCGAACGCAAGGGCTTCCAGGTCGAAGTGCTGGAACAATCCGACGGCGAAGTCGCTGGCATCAAGGGCGCGTCGATCAAGGTGATCGGCGACTATGCCTACGGCCACCTGCGCACCGAAACCGGCGTGCACCGCCTGGTGCGCAAATCGCCGTTCGACTCCGGCAACCGCCGCCACACCTCGTTTTCCAGCGTATTTGTTTATCCAGAAGTGGACGAATCGATCGAAGTCGAGATCAACCCCGCCGACCTGCGCGTGGACACCTACCGCGCCTCCGGCGCAGGCGGCCAGCACATCAACAAGACCGACTCGGCGGTACGCATCACCCACCTGCCCACCAACATCGTCGTGCAATGCCAGAACGACCGCTCGCAGCACCGCAACCGCGCCGAAGCGATGGCGATGCTGAAATCGCGTCTGTACGAGGAAGAGTTGCGCAAGCGCAACGCAGAAAAACAGGCGATGGAAGACGGCAAGACCGACATCGGCTGGGGACACCAGATCCGTTCTTACGTGCTCGACCAGTCGCGCATCAAGGACCTGCGCACCAATCACGAAGTTGGCAACACCCAAGCCGTGCTCGACGGCGACCTCGACGATTTCATCTCGGCCAGTTTGAAGCAAGGCGTTTAGTCACTCACTTAACCGTGAACGGCTGGATGGGTATTGGGCTGGCACACCGTACCGGAAACCTATAGCATTCACAAATGCTGCACGGCGAGCAGAGAGATAAAGGGGGCGTGCATGGCTGGCAAAAACCTGATTGCATCCGTAGCGCAGATCGAATCGCGGATATTCCTTATTCGTGGGCAGAAGGTCATGCTGGATGCTGACCTTGCTGAGCTCTATGGAGTTGAAACAAGGGTGCTGAATCAGGCAGTCAAAAGGAATTTAGAGCGATTTCCTGAAGACTTCATGTTTCAGCTTACAGCAACCGAAAAGGCGGAGGTGGTCACAAATTGTGATCACCTCGCCAAGCTAAAGTTTTCGCCATCCTTGCCCTACACCTTCACCGAGCACGGCACCATCATGGCGGCCAGCGTGCTCAATTCGCCTCGCGCCATAGAAACCAGCGTCCACGTCGTGCGCGCGTTCGTACACATGCACGAACTGCTTTCCGACCACAAGGAACTGGCACAGAAGCTCGCCCAACTTGAACGGAAGGTCGGCGCGCATGACAAGGCCATCGCCGAAATCATCAACGCCATCCGCCAGCTTATGGCGCCATCCGAACCCAACAAAAAACGCCCGATCGGTTTCGCGCCGTGGAAAGACAAATGATGCTGACCACGTTGGTTATGGGCGCAAGTGGTGTTGTGAGATGGATACGGGTGCTCAATGCGCTTCTTGCTTGATACTAACATCCTGATCCCCCTTGAGGATTCCAGTATCCCCCTACAACCCGGGCTGGCGAATTTTGTGCGACTTGCACAAGAGCATGGGCATCCCCTAGTTTTTCATCCCGCTTCCGAAGAGGATATTAACCGTGATCGTAATGCAAATAGGCGCATACGTACTAGAGATCGGTTAGCACAGTACACTTGTCTTGACGGCATTCCAGACTGCCCGTGGAACACTTCAGAAACACGCCCTAATGATGCATGCGACAACGCCATCTTGTACGCACTTGAATGCGATGCAGCACATTACTTGGTTACAGAAGACCGAGAAATTCATAAAAAGGCTGTAAGCCGGAGCCTAGGAAATCGAGTTTTTGCTATACAGGCAGCGGAAGATTTTCTGCGCCGATTGCATGAGCCGACCTCTGTACAACTACCCAATATTCAGGATGTCCCGCTCCATTCGATTACACCGTTATTGAGTGGTGAATTTTTTGATAGCCTGCGTGAGAGTTATGGCAATCAAAAATTTGACGAGTGGTTCAGGAATGGCGCAAGGAATGATCGTCGGGCTTGGGTTTATTGGGCTGCCCCAGAGGTGTTGGGAGCTTTGTGTGTTTATGCGCGCAAAGAAAATGATGATGCCACGGGACACAGAGATATCTTGCCCGGCACATCGTTAAAACTCTGCACCTTCAAGGTCGCGCCAGACTGTCGTGGAAGAAAAATTGGAGAGTTATTTCTGAAGGCCGCATTCCGATATGCAACCGATAATCGGCTTGAGCATATATTCATACATGGCGATGCTGACAAACACGAGTTTCTCTTTGAGTTGCTGTCCGACTTTGGTTTTGCCGAACTCGGGCGGTATGGCGACGACGTTGTATATGTAAAGAAGCATCCAGTTGTTGCGCCGGATTCCCCAGCAACTGAGTTCTCCGCATTTGAATACTTTCGAAAATATTTCCCACACTTCCGGCAGGATCGTAGCATCAGGAAATTCATCATTCCGATTCGCCCTGAGTATCACAAAATTTTATTTTCAGATTATGCATCTCCATGCGATCCACAAATGGGGCTGTTCGACTCATCTCATACGGCGAGCAATGCAATTAAGCAGGCATACTTGTGCCATGCCACGTTAAAAAAAGTCCAGCCGGGAGATATTGTGCTGTTTTATCGCTCCGTTGACGAAATGTCCATAACAAGCCTTGGTGTCGTTGAACGCTATGAAACACTTGAAAGTGCGAACGAGATTGCGGATCGGGTACGGCGTAGAACGGTATATAGCATGACTGAAATCGAGGACATGGCACGAAAACCAACCAAGGTAATGCTTTTCCGTCTGGTGAAGCATTTTGCTCACCCGCCGCCGTTTGACTGGCTTAAACAAAATCGAGTTGTAAATGGCAATATCCAAACTATCCGAGAAATTGATGACGACGCGTACCAAAGACTTATTTCCCAAGCCGCCTAAAATTGCGCTTATATCCATCCGCCCATGCTTTGTGGAAAAAATTTTATCCGGTGAAAAACGGCTTGAATTTAGAAGAAGCTGGGCTGCTGAGCCTGTCGATGTGTTGGTGATTTACTCATCTTCACCCACTCAAAAAATTGTAGGTACCGTCAATGTGGCTGGCGTCACCGAAGGGTCACCCACTGCACTGTGGAAATTAGCCAAGGAAAAAGGTGGCGGCGTAACTCGGCAGCTCATCTATGATTACTTTGAAGGGAAGAAAACTGGATTTGCAATCGAGATTGCGGATATCTTTGAGTTTGAGTATCCCGTTGACCCGAAGAAAGTCTTCAAGGGTTTCTTTGCACCGCAGTCGTTTCGCTATCTTGACACGAAAGACTACAACAAAATTCTTCAGCAATCTTGGAAAGCCAGCATATGAAAGTAGTTTTTGTGGCAGGTATTCATGCTGTTGGAAAATCTTCTGCCTGCAAAACAGTTTCAGATAAATTGGGAATTCCCCATTTTACAGCTAGCCAAATCATTCGTGATGAAAAGTCTTCCGCCGTCTCGGCAGAATCCAAGCTGGTCACTGATATAGCTGAAAACCAGCGGCTATTGGTTCAAGGAGTATCAAGGCTTTTGAAAAACGGGCAATTTTTGCTTGATGGGCATTTCACAATGCGGCGCAAATCAGATGGAAATATTGAACCCATCCATGTTGATGTGTTCCGTAACCTTCGTGTTGGAGGTATCCTGTTATTCATCGATCATCCAGAGAATATTTCAAAAAGAATGCACGCCCGAGACGGCGTATTGCACCCAATCGAAATCTTCCAATCACATCAAGAGGCAGAAATAGCCCATGCAACATATGTCGCCAATACGCTCGGCCTGCCGATGGCCACGCTTCAGGCCTTCGATATCAAAGGAATGGTAAAAGCGATTAACGCGTGGGGAAGTGTTAACAGTTCAATAACAAGGTCAGCATCACAATAGTTTCACCAAGTAATATAAACGCTATAAGGTGCGGTGCCGAATTATTTCGATAAAATTAAACCCGGCATGAGCTTAAAGGGCCAAGTTCAATTTAAATTTCCTGCTAGCCGGATTGACAACAGAACGTTCGTTCTCTATTATGAAAACTTGCCTTTCCTGCCCAGGTGACACTGACCATGCAACCCCAGCCAGCCATTTTTGAAGAGCAGGAAATCCGCCGCGTGTATGACGAGGCCACGGAAACTTGGTGGTTTTCGGTAATAGACATCGTACAAATACTGACACAGCAGCCGGATTACCAGACGGCACGCAAATACTGGAACAAGCTGAAAGAGCGGCTGGGCAAGGAAGGCAGTCAACTGGTGACAAATTGTCACCAGTTGAAAATGGCCGCAGAGGACGGCAAGCAGCGCCTAACCGACGCGGCTACCGCAGAAACCCTGCTGCGGCTGGTGCAATCCGTGCCCAGCCCGAAGGCCGAGCCGATCAAACTGTGGCTGGCGAAGGTGGGCTACGAGCGGATGCAGGAGATGGCCGATCCGGCGCTGTCGCTGGAGCGTGCCCGCGAGACATGGCAGAAGCATGGGCGTAGCGAGAAGTGGATACAGCAGCGCATGACCGGGCAGGAAACGCGCAACAAGCTGACCGATTACTGGAAGGAGCATGACATCAAGGAGGGCGAGGAATACGCCATCCTCACCAACATCATCCATCAGGAGTGGGCCGAAGTGGATGTGAAGGCGCACAAGGCAATGAAAGGTTTAAAGACTCAAAACTTGCGCGACCACATGAGCGAGGCGGAGCTGATCTTTACCGCGCTGGCCGAGCTTTCCACACGGCAGATCGCCGAGAGCGTGGATGCCACGGGCATGGATGAAAATGAGGCCGCAGCCAAGACCGGCGGCGGCATCGCCAAAAAAGCGCGGCTGGAGCTGGAAGGCAAGACGGGCAGGAAAGTGGTGTCGGCAGAGAATTATTTGCCTCCGGCCAAGAAGAAACTAAGGGAGCATTGAACAAGTATGGTTTTGTCGTTCCCGCGAAGGTGAGAACCCGGTTAAATCGACATGCTGGATATTTTATCCAACCACAATGGGTAAATCCGCAAAACAAATACCGCATTACATAACGATCACACTACGCGCCTCGTAATTCAGACTCACTTCAGGCTCCGTAATCTTTTTGATCTCAGCCTCGCTCTTGCCTGCATCCTGCGCACCAACCACGAAGTCGGCAATACTCAAGCCGTGCTGGACGGCGACCTGGACAATTTCATCTCGGCGAGTTTGAAACAGGGGGTCTAATTTTTAAGCAGGCAAATTGCTTGCCGGTTCGGATAAGATCGTCAAGTTTCCAGCTTATTGAGCTTTCCATAAACCATGACACTTGCTTTCCCTCACTCCCAGTCCCTCTCCCTGAAGGAGAAGGAAGCACAATTGCTTCTCCCTCCGGGAGAAGGGTGTGGATGAGGGAAGCAGTTTGGAGCAGAAATTCTGTCATATATTTTGGAATACTCAATAATTCTGATCGTTCGCTTTTATTTAATGCCCTTGACCAATAAAAATGGTTTTGACGAAGCCGGATATTTATGTATAATCCGCGCCTCCGCAAAAACCGCAATAAATCGAGGTTGTTATGTACGCAGTCATTAAAACCGGTGGTAAGCAATATCGCGTCTCTTCCGGCGAAACCCTGAAAATCGAACTCATCCCCGGCGACGTTGGCAGTGCCATCGTGCTGGACAAAGTGCTGATGGTAGCCGATGGCGACAAGCTGTCTGTGGGCAAGCCTTTGCTGACCGGTGCTTCCGTCAAGGCGACCATCGTATCGCATGGCCGCGGCGACAAGGTGCATATCTTCAAGATGCGCCGCCGCAAGCACTATCGCAAATCGCAAGGCCATCGTCAAAACTATACCGAGATCCGCATCGACGGCATCTCTGCATAAAACATAAACCATGGCCTGGATGTAAATCCAGGCGCATTTCTGTAAGGAGCATACAACATGGCATCAAAAAAGGGCGGCGGCAGTACCAGTAACGGACGCGACTCACACTCAAAACGCTTGGGCGTGAAGAGCTATGGCGGCGAGCTGATCAATGCGGGCAGCATCATCGTGCGCCAGCGCGGCACTGAATTCCATCCCGGCGAAAATGTCGGCATGGGCAAGGATCACACGCTGTTTGCCAAGATCACCGGCAAAGTAGTGTTCGCCATCAAGGGCGCACAGAAGCGTAGAACAGTTTCCATCGTAGCTGCGTAAGCAGTACACGTTGAAACAAACCAGCCCTATCGCAAGGTAGGGCTTTTTTATTTGTGTCCTTCGATACGCCCGTTACACGGGCCACTGAAGAGGCTACTAGCCATCTGACTAAGCCAGCCAACAACGCTGGCAAAGTCATTGGTTATCAGGATGAACGGGACTTGAACAAATAATGAAGTTTATCGACGAATCCAGAATCGAGGTTATCGCGGGCAAGGGCGGCAATGGCATCGCCAGCTTCCGCCGCGAGAAATACATCGAGAAGGGCGGGCCGGACGGCGGTGACGGCGGGCGCGGCGGCAGCGTGTACGCGCTGGCGGACCGCAACATCAACACCCTGGTCGATTATCGTTTCACCCGTGTGCACCGCGCCAAAAACGGCGAGTCCGGGCGGGGTTCGGATTGCTATGGCAAGGGGGCGGAAGACATCGTGCTGCGCATGCCGGTCGGAACCGTGATTACCGACATCAACAGCGGCGAGGTGATCGCCGATCTCACCCATGATGGCGAAAAAGCCTTGCTGGCGGAAGGCGGCAAAGGCGGCCTGGGCAACATCCATTTCAAGTCCAGCACCAACCGGGCGCCGCGCCAATGCACGCCGGGCACCGAAGGTGAGCAACGCGAATTGCAACTCGAGTTGAAAGTGCTTGCCGATGTCGGGCTGCTCGGCATGCCGAACGCCGGAAAATCCACCTTCATCCGCGCCGTCTCGGCGGCGCGCCCCAAGGTTGCCGATTATCCGTTCACCACGCTGCACCCCAATTTGGGTGTGGTACGCGTGTCGCATGAAAAGAGCTTCGTCATCGCCGACATCCCCGGCCTGATCGAGGGTGCGGCGGAAGGTGCGGGGCTGGGACACCAGTTCCTGCGCCATCTGGCGCGCACCCGCCTGCTGCTGCATCTGGTCGACATTGCGCCGACGTATGAGGAAATCGACTCGGCCGCCGACGCGCACGCCATTCTCAACGAACTGAAAAAATACGACCCCTCGCTGTATGAAAAACCGCGCTGGCTGGTGCTGAACAAGCTGGACTTGCTGGCCGATCGCGATGAAAAAGTAGCCGCCTTCCTGAAAAAATTCACCGATTTCGATCGCCACTTCGCGATCTCGGCGATCAACGGAGAAGGCTGCAAGGAATTGACTTACGCTATCATGGAACATTTGCAGCAAATGGTCGCCCAGGAGCAACAGGACACGGCCCGCAGCGCGCAGGAAACCGACGCAGACACACTCTAGGCCGATATATGGGAACCTTACTGGCTCAATGCAAACGCATCGTCGTCAAAGTTGGCAGCAGCCTGGTGACCAACCAGGGCACCGGGCTTGACCTCGACGCGCTCGGCAACTGGGCGCGCCAGATCGCCGCGCTCAATGCCAGCGGCCACCAAGTGGTGCTGGTGTCTTCCGGCGCAATCGCCGAAGGCATGCAGCGTCTCGGCTGGAGTGCCCGCCCCACCTCGATACACGATTTGCAGGCAGCCGCCGCCGTGGGGCAGATGGGGCTGGTGCAAGCCTATGAAAGCTGCTTCCGCAAACACGACCTGCACACCGCACAAGTGCTGCTGACTCATGCCGACCTGGCCGACCGGGAACGCTACCTGAACGCGCGCACCACGCTGACCACCCTGCTCTCGCTCGGCGTCATTCCGATCATCAACGAAAACGACACGGTGGTGACCGACGAAATCAAGTTCGGCGACAACGACACACTCGGTGCGCTGGTCGCCAACCTGATCGAAGCCGATGCACTGATCATTCTCACCGACCAGAGCGGCCTCTATACTGCCGACCCGCGCAAAGACCCGGGTGCCACCCTGGTCAGCGAGGGACAAGCCGGGGACACCCAACTGGAGAGCATGGCGGGCGGCGCTGGCAGCCATATCGGGCGCGGCGGCATGATCACGAAGATACTCGCGGCAAAACGTGCGGCACGCAGCGGCGCACATACCGTGATCGCCTCCGGGCATGAACGCGACGTGCTGATACGCCTGCTGCAAGGCGATGCCATCGGCACGCTGCTTGTCGCCCCCACCCTTATCCTGGCCGCACGCAAACAATGGCTGGCCGACCATTTGCAGGTTGCCGGAAAACTGGTGCTGGATGCCGGAGCAATCAACGCATTGCGCTCCGGCGGCAAGAGCCTGCTGCCGATAGGCGTCAAGAACGTAGTCGGAGAATTTGAGCGCGGCGCAGTAGTGGCGTGCATCGGCGAAGACGGCAGCGACATCGCGCGCGGCCTGACCAATTACAATGCCGACGATGCCCGGCGTATCGCACGCCACGCCAGCCAGGAAATAGAAACCCTGCTCGGCTACGGCGGCGACGCAGAAATCATCCATCGGGACAACCTGGTATTGCTGTGAAACAGCAATACCAGGTTGCGGTGAAGGCTAACTTGCACAGCAAGTTAAACAGCACCCACTCAGTTACGCTCTATGACAATTTTGGAATCTGTGTTTCGCGGGCGCGTCCTCTCCGGGGTCGCATCCCGCAAGCGGGTACCCGCTCTGCCCTCTGAAGACGCTATTCCCACTCAATTATCAACTGAACCGTAGAACCCGCATGGATACTGGGTTTGGCTCGTTGATTTTTCCGAAATACCGTCACTTATACCGTCAACACGCAAATAACTTATGTTAATACATGGCGTTAGAATGACTCATTGTTTCAAGCCAGGGAGCTTGAAAACAATCTCGATCCCAAACCTCTGGCAGACATCAAGTACCTTGCCGATCTGCGCTGTCGACTTGCCCTGCTCCACCTGATTCAAGAACGGAAGGCTGACGTTGCACAATCCAGCCGCATCGCGCTGCGTCAGGCCTGATCCAGCACAGGCTGTAGCGCGCCCAGTTTGAGAACCGGTTGCCGCTCTCGCAGATAAATAGGATCCACCTCAGTATTCAAGGTATTTCTTTACGGTATTGCGGCGGGATAGATTGATGAGGTCGCGGTCGCGGGCTATCGCGCTGATGCTCTCGCCCTTGGGGTTTGTCAGCAATCTGAGGCGGGCATAAAGCCCGCCTCCGCCAGAATAATAGCTGGATGTTTAGTCCTTTATCGGTTTGAAGCCGGGATCATCGAAATAGGTGCCGTACTTCTCTAGCGCGCCTATTACCTTCACCGCGCCATCCTGGCGCTTCACCTTCTTGACCTTGCCTTCCATCGCCTCGACACCCTCGAGAAGATTGGCAATGACCAGGTGCAGTTGCGCATCGGCCTTAGGTTCGAGCTTGCAATTGCTCACCATGTAGCTCACCTCATCATTCACCTTCCCGGCCAGCGCGCTGTACTTGGCAGAGGACAGCTTGCCCTCATGGATGTCGTGCAGCGAGGCGTCCATGGCATTGCGGATATTCGACATCGCCTTGCGCAGGGACTCGTCGGCTGCCCACTTCTTGCCGTCGTTGAGCGAGAGCTTGGCGCGGGCGTCGGCTTGGTCGTGATTATGCTTGTGTGTTGCGGTTTCGGCAGCCCAGACGCTGGTTGCGACGAGGCCGAGAGTCAGGCCGAAAACGGCCAGAAGCTTCGATAGTTGCTGCTTGTCAGACATAAATCCTCCGTAATTAAGGTTGCGCCTTTCTGATTGGCGTAGAGGCAGTATCCACGACACACCTTAAGGCAAGCTTAAGGGATGAAAAAACAGAGGGCTGCCGTTTCGGAGGGAATTCAGCCCGCCCAGGCCGGAAACCTCACCGACACCGCGAGACCGCGCCCGCCTAGCCCGTCGGCGAGCTCGATGGAAGCCCGATGCAGGTCGGCAATGCGCTTGACGATGGAAAGCCCGAGACCGCTGCCTTCCTCGCCGCTGCCGAGCACGCGGTAGAAACGCTCGAATACGCGGCTACGCTCGACCTCGGGAATACCAGGACCTTTGTCGGTCACGCACAGAAGCACTGCCCCCTCTTCGCGGCCGATGCTCACCTCGATCTCGCCGCCGGCGGGGCTGTAGCGGACGGCATTGTCGACCAGGTTGCGCAGCAGGACCGCCAGCAGCGTGCTGTCGCCGGCGACCAGGCCTTCGTCATCCGCGACGAGCCCCATCTCGACGTTCTTCTGAGCCGCGGCGGGCACTTGCGCGGCGACGCATTCCGCCGCCAGGGCACGCAGACTTGCCGGACGGGCATGGGCCAGGGCCGTCTGCGGATCGAGGCGCGCCAGCATGAGCAGTTGCTCGACCAGGTGCGCCGTGCGGTCGGTGCCGGTGACGACTTGCGCAAGCGCATGCGCACGCTCCTCCGCATCGACCGCGCCGAGCGCCACTTGGGCCTGGACCTTCATGGCGGCGAGCGGCGTGCGCAGTTCGTGCGTGGCGTCCGCCGTGAAGCGGCGCTCCTGATCGAGCGAGGCCCGCAGCCGCGCGAACAGATCGTTGAGCGCCCCAAGCAGCGGCCGCACCTCTCGCGGCGTGCGCGACTCCTCCAGCGGCGCCAGATTGTCCGGCGCCCTGCGGCCGACCTCGGCGGCCAGGCGTCCGAGCGGCGCCAGCCCGGCCCCTACGGCAAACCAGATGAGAAGCGCCAGCACGGGTAAGGCTATGACCAACGGATGCATCAGATGGCCGGCAACGCTCTCGGCCAGTTCGTCGCGCAGTTCGTAGCGTTCGCCTACCTGCACCACGTAGCGGCCACCCTCGTCCCAGCGGCTGAAGACGCGCCAGCGCTTGCCTCCGATCATGGCATCGGTGAAGCCGTTGTCGCGCTCGCTCAAACGCGTCTCCGGTGCACTGGCCGAACGCAGCCGCAGTGAGTCGCTCCTGTCCCAGACCTGGAAGGCGATCTTGCGCTCCTGTTTGTACTGGCGCGGCACCCTGCCGCCCTTGTCGTCGTCGATTTCATGCTCCAGCTGGGCGGCAATCAGGCCAGCGGATTGCGCCAGATGCGCGTCGAGCATCTCGCCGATCTCGTGGCGCGCATCGAGATAGCTGAAAATCGCGGTCGCCGCCCAGGCCAGCAGAACCGTGCCCGAGAGGAGTACCAGCAGCCGGCGGCGCAGGGAAGGCGTCATGCCGGCTCCTTTGCGATCATGTAGCCGACGCCGCGCACGGTGCGGATCAGATCCGGCGCGAGCTTGCGTCGCAGGTGGTGCACGAAGACCTCGACGGCGTTGCTCTCGATCTCCTCACCCCAGCCGTAGAGTTTTTCCTCGAGCTGGGCCTTGGACAGCACGCGACCGGCATTGAGCAGAAGCTCATGCAGGATGGAAAACTCGCGCGCCGACAATTCCACCGACCGCCCCGCCAGGGTTACGCTGCGCCCCGCCGGATCGAGATGCAGCGCGCCATGCGCAATCACCGGCTCTATCTGGCTCTTGGCGCGGCGAACCAGGGCGCGCAGCCGTGCCTGCAGTTCGCCGAGGTCGAACGGCTTGACGAGATAGTCGTCGGCGCCAGCATCCAGTCCGGCGACACGGTCGGCGACCGAGTCGCGCGCCGTCAGAATAAGGATCGGCACAGGGTTCTTCGACGTGCGCGTCCGGCGCAGCATGTCCATGCCAGGCAGGCGGGGCAAGCCGAGGTCAAGCACTACCGCATCATAAGGCTCGCCGGCAACGGCTATTTCCGCCTCGCGACCGTCCTTCGCCCAATCGACGGCAAACCCGGCCTGCATCAGGCCGGCACGAATGCCGTCGCCGAGCAACGGGTCGTCTTCGACGAGAAGGACTCTCATGTTGGAATATTGGCGCACGGGGACATCATGGACAGCGCCCGATTTCGCGACAGGCGCCGCGCTTCGCGGGCATCTCGGCTGAAGTACCGGTTAGTTCTACTTCGTTAGATTGATTTTCAATCATCTTCCGTTGTCATATACATATAATCCTAAGAAATGCACGACGAGTTTTGCGCACACGACCATACTAACCACGGCGCTTACTCGCAGCAGAAGACGATGTCGGTTTTTAATGGTCATTGTTATTTTTCTCGGTGAGATTGAGCCAAATAGTTAATCAAGATGCCTATGGTTCAGGATTTTTTGGCTCTTCGCCGGATCATGTGTTTTTTCGCCTGGTAGCGTTGGTGCCAAACACGGTCAATCATCGCGCTTATTGAGACCACCATTACGTTCACGCTCATTCTCGCCACCACGAATGTCATCCTCATCGGCACTGCGGTGGCACTCGACACAATTGTTGAAATCGCGGATACCTTCCTCGATGTGTTCGCGGCGAATGTTGGTCGGTGTGTGCTCGTGGCAACCATAGCAGGTGTAGCGTCGGTAGTCGCTGCCTACATGGCATGTCACGCAGCGGGCATTGTGGTCGCGGTCGAGCACGAAATATTTGTCGTGGTCAAAAGTAGCAGGCGTCCACCTTTCCATGTTGTGGCACTGGTTGCAATTGCCGGAGATCTGCTTATGCAGACGGTCTGCCGGTGATTTGTGGCAGGTGTGGCATTGATCCAACATCGCCTTCTGCAACAAGGCGTGGTTGAAATGCCCTTGCGGCCGGAAGCGTTTCACGCCCGCATGATCGCTGTGACAGGCCACGCAGTCCTGGCTGGTCAATTTCTGGTGAAAAGGGGTTGATGTAAGCGGTTTCGCGATGGACTTGCCTGCCGTTGTCAGACGGCCGATCTCGGCAGGCTTGTGGCAGCTGACACAGCGTTCGGAGTCAGCCCCTCTGAGCGGCGTGTGGCAAGCAAAACAATCGACCTCCAAATGCTTGTGGCCGGAAATCAGCTTGCCCGGCCCGACCATCAGGTGCGGATAGATAAAAGTCAGCATCGCAATCACGATCAGATTGGCGACCAGAATGATCTTGAAGATACGGCTCATATCCAGCCCCAGAACAGGAAGATGCTGATGATGTGCCCCAGCGCAAGCACCGAGAAAACAATGAAGATCGGGATATGCACTTTCCGCCATTTGGCCATGGCGTCAATCATTAGCGCATCCCAGAACATCGCCTGCTCCATATCCTGTCGCGACAAGCCGCGCTGCTGGAAATGTTCGCGCTGATCCTGCACATGGCGGCGTGAGCGATCCAGGAGCAGTTTGCCGACCATGCCGCTAACTGCATTCACTCCCATCGCTACCGTGGCCAGCCAAGGAAGGATCGCATTGAAATGTATGCCGGCATGTATCAGCACGAGCGATGCGCCGATCCAGGTGCCGAATTCATGCAGGGTCAGCAGTGTTTTAAGATTTCCCGATTTGATATGTTTGCGTTTGCGCAGCGAATAGATCAGGGAAGCAATAATCAGAAGTGTGCCCGGTATACCCAGATAGCGGCCGACCCACACCAGATTCAGCTGATGCAGCAGGTAGTCACCGGCCAGCGTGGCTGCAGCCAGCAGGCCGACCAGCAAGGTGAAGGGCAGTACATGTTGGCGCCAGAGCGAGGTCGTCATTTACGCCTCCAGGGTTATGCTAGTTTTTGGCATGCAGACACAGAGCAGGCATTTGCCAAGCTCGGGGTCGTAATCCGGCGGATGATTGTAGTTCACCTCGCCTGCCCGGATCGTCGTCTGGCAGGTGCCGCAGCTCCCGGCGCGACAGCCGAAATCGACAGAAATGCCATTGGATTCGGCGAATTCGAGCAAGTTGCCAGCGGCGGGCTGCCACGGCAATTGTTTGCCTGACTTGGCAAAGGTCACGACGATGCCGGTTTCCATTGCCCCGATGTCCAGCAACTTGGTAACCGCTGTTGTTGCGGGCTGTTTGCGCTTGATGGACGACGGGCCGAACGCCTCGAAGTGGATATGCGTGTCCGGCACACCCCAGTCTTCCAGCGCCGGCACGATGCTTTCCAGCATCGGCGTAGGGCCGCAAATGTAGAAATGATAAGGTTTGAGTGGCAACTGTATACGCAACAGGCTCACATCGACACGCCCCCGATGTGAATGTTTGCCCATATCTTCAGGCTGCGGGTCGCTGAAGCACAGCCGCAAATGGAAATTCGAATACGCCGCCGCCAGTGCTTCCAGATGCGATTTCATCACCAGTTCGCGACCATGGCGCACACCGTAAAACAGCCAGATTTCGCGCCCAGGTTGCTCTGTCAGACACCAATTCAGCATGCTCAGCATCGGCGTGATACCGATGCCGCCAGCGATCAATACAACCGGGTCATCGCTGCGGTCGATATGAAAATGTCCAATGGGGGCGCGCATCTTCAACAGGCTACCCACTACCACTTGATCGTGAAAGAAATTGGACGAACGCCCCGGCGGAAAGTTGCTGTTTATGGGTGGCAGCACCCTCTTGATCGAGACGCGGTAGCAATCCGGGCGTGGTGCATCCGATAGCGAATAGCAGCGGGTGATTTGTTCGGTGTTTCCCGTCGCAGCCGGGACGTCGAGGCGAAAGGTCAGAAACTGCCCGGGCAGGAATGGCGGCAGCGGTTGCCCATCTTCCGGTACAAGGTAAAAGGAGCAGACCGACTGTACGGCATCCTCAATGACTTTGCGGTCGACCCTGAATGTCCGAAAGCCTTGCCAGGCGGCAATGACAGCGTTTGCTGTGTCTTCCGGCACATCGTGCTTAAGCGGAATATTCAACTCCGCCACACTGCTGCGCAAGGCATGATAGCCCAGCCAATGACGCCAGAAGCTGATGCCGAGAAAGATCGCCAGTTGCAGCGCGATTCCCGACATAATCCAGAGCAGTAAAGAGAGTGAAGTCATAAATCCATACTAACCTGAAAAAATTCAGTAAAATCAAACCGAAAAATAACGATGCCCTCCACAAACCGATACCAATCTTCTGCTTAAGTAAGCGACATTGCTGCTGTAGTAATCGGCGCGAAACTCCTCGTTCATTTCCTACGCTGGAAGACTATCTCTTTGGAATGTGTGCGCATTCCTTATTTGATGGTAACGTCCCTGAGGGATGAGCAATCACCCAAGAGTAGAACGAATGCATAGCGTCCTCTGGCGATTGCGTGTCAGCTTGCACAGGCTGGGCAAGAATCAGAACCAAAAGGGAAGTGGCGATTAATCGCGCAAACAAGCCGTTAGGGAGGGCCGGCAACTCCTTTGAATGGAACAACCATTCCGCGTCGTTGCGCCTTGCCCTGCACCCCAAATGGGGTAAGCAGGCATTTCGCCGTCAGGCGAAAGCTCGCAAAAACCACACCCCCCATCCCGTCCAACTGAGGTTTAACGGCCAGCCAAACCATAATTACTTCTTCGCCAGACCCATAATAAATTTGGCTAACTCATTGAATTCATAATACATATTGTCAGGATCCATTTTGATGCTATCTAGCAAGGTTATATATCTATATTCCAACGCAGGCATAAGCCCCATGCCCCAATTTCCCCGGCCACCATGGGATATCTTGAACAACAACCATTCCTCTGCTGTCCTGCTTTTAAGTACGTCAGAAGCTTTTAAGCCATCATGAGGGCTGGTGATGCTGTTATTGTAGAATTTGGAAATATCCATCCAGGACGGGCCGATATTCTTCTGATCCATGGAGTGGCAACTTTTGCAACCGTGAAGGTTTGACAAATTAACAAACTCTTCTTTCGGCGTGCGGCCCTTGGATAGCCCCATAATGCCTGTCACCAGTCTATCTATGTCACCTTGCCCAATTTTGGCTGGATCAGAAGGCGGCATCATCACCATTCCCCACGTACCAGCGCCACCGCCAGCTATCCTCATCTTCAGAAATTCCTCGGCCGTTTTTTTTCGGAGAATTTCGGAAATGGGTATGCCTGTGCTGGTCTTGGTATTGTCATTATAGGCTTTGGAAATTTCCATCCAGGAAGGGCCTATCATCTTTTTGTCAATGGTGTGGCAAGCGACGCATCCGTATCTTCTTGCGATGGGAGGCATGTCGGTTGCCAATGCGTTACCTGTGGTCGAGAGCGCCACTATTGCAATGATGTTTATAAAAACGGATTTCATAATATTCCCCTATTGGGTAGTTCTACTTTGTCAGATTGGTTTTCAATAATCTGCAGTTGTCATTTTGCGTGGTGATGATATAATGCAACATATTGTTATTGCTAATAATTATGGAGATTTGAATAGCCATGTCAACTCCAATATGTCAATTGCATTCGCTCTCTGGTGGAGTCCGTTCAGACCAAGATGGACACCCACTTCTCCCCCTATATTCCCTGCTTTGAATCTGCAACACGCTCGGTGGCCGATGCCGCCAAGGACTATCTGCGCGGCCTCTACCAATCCTCTCGGGCCAACATCGAACGCATGGCCGATGTTGTTGCCGGAAGCCACTATCAGCGAGTGCACCACATGCTGAGCGAGTCGAGCTGGAGTCGTGCCGACGTGCGGCGGCAACTGGTGGTGGACGCCAATGCCCACTTCGGGCGTGGCGGCACGGCATTCGTGATTGATGAGAGTGGTTTTGCCAAGAAAGGCGAACACTCGGCAGGCGTGGCCCGGCAGTGGAATGGTCGCCTGGGCAAGACCGACAACAGCCAGGTGGGTGTGTTTGCCGCCATCACGCGGGGCGGGGTGCCGGAGTCGGCGCAAACCTTTCGCACCAAGGGCGAGATGGCGCTGGAGATGGTGCTGCGGGCGCGTCGCAACGGGCTTCAGTTCGACTGGGTGGCCTTTGATGGGGGCTACGGACAGCTGCCGTGGTTGCTCAACGCGCTGGACGACGAGCGGGAGGTTTTCCTCGCCGAGGTGCATTCGGATCAGGCGATCTATCTGTCCGATCCTGCCCCTGTGGTGCCTGAACGCACCGGGCAAGGGCGAGCGCCAAACCGCCGGGTGAGCGAGGTGGCGCCTCAGGTCGTAAGCGACTGGGCTGCCGTGCAGCCGGCAAAAGCGTGGCGTCGGATGAAACTGCGGGATGGGGAGAAGGGTGAGGTCGTCGCTGAGTTCATGAAGGCGCGGGTGTTTGTCTGGGACGGCAAGTCTCCGGCCGGTCGCCATTGGCATCTGCTGGTGCGCCGGGAGATTGGCGGCGAGAAGCTCAAGTTCTGCCTGTCGAATGCCAAGACCGGCGTGTCCTTGCGTCAGTTGGTGACGATGCAGGCGTCCCGCCACTTTGTCGAGCGGGCGTTCGAGGATGCCAAGAGCGCCTGCGGCATGGCGGACTATCAGGTGCGCGGCTGGAACGGATGGCATCACCATATGGCGCTGGTGATGGTCGCGCTGATGTTTCTCGCCAAGGAACGTATTGCCGGTAGCGATACGCACCGGCTGCTCTCCTGTCAGGACATCATCGAGATACTGAGACACAAGCTTCCTTCCAAAATCCAGTCTGACGAAGATCTCGTGATGAGCATCGCCAGCCGGCATCAGCGACGAAGACAGGCCGCGTCTTCTCAGTATCAGAAACAAGGCCTTACCCTACCAGCATCATTTGGCGGGGAAATCTGACAAAGTAGAAGTAGCTGAAGTGCGGAGTTGACATGGTTATTCACAACCAAATAATTATTATTAATAACAATATGTTGCATTATGCCAGCACCACGTCAAATGACAACCGCAAATGATTAAAAATCAATCTGACAAAGTAGAACTAGAGCGACGTTGCATAATCCAATCGCCAACCGGGGTGTTGAAAATATTCGCCGTAATTGTGCAAGGACTGTAGCACGCCCAAAGCCCCGACCCGCTGCTCCTGAATCTTCGTCGAAGTACGCATCAATTCTGTACTCTGAGTCAAGTCAGCCAGGACGACGACATGGAAAGCTTTCGTAAGCTTGCGGTTTTTTATGATATCGGCAATATTTTTGTCCACCGCTTCTGCTAGCCGCTGATACTCTTGAGCGCTAAGGCTTTCTTTTTTGATACCCCCTTGGCTTGTATTCATCACTTGACGGATATTATTCATACTCCGTCGCAACGCTTCGTCGGTTCCCCATTTATTACCATAGTTCAAGGTGTGCTCAGCGCTGCGCTCACTGGGCTTGGGTGTGGGCTCTTCCGCATAAACCAATGTTGAAAGGAATATTAATCCTATGGCGCCATATACTTTAAGACCTGTCAAACGTAATACAGTAGGCATCATTTCCCCGTTGAGCTAGATTCAATTGCTAAAAATGGGAGTATTGCACGCAAATCTTAAGATATTCTTAAGATAATCAGCCTAATATTAATATCACGGTTAGGCTCGTTATTTGGTCGAACAGTAGTCAACAGGAAGGACTGTTAAAGGTTTCTTAAGCAAGATGACGCAGACTTGTTATCCTTAAAATGGAGACGGAATCAATGTATTGTGGCAGCCTTGTATTAAATTGCATGTGTGACAAATACCCCAATAGCGGTCACGGATTGATACTTTGGGGAGCAGGTCAAGTGTCACCGCAATGCCGTTGAGCATGACATCCGCGGCGGGCATGGAAAAAAGCGATGGCAAACACGGTCGCAAGGAGCACGATTAAGGCGATTGATCATATTCCCTTGATTTTTCCAACAAACGCGTGGAAAAACCCCATGAATCAAGAGCGACGGCAGGCTACCCTATAAATTGTATTTTGGTGGATGAATTAACATGGATTCTATTACCGCCAAATTGACTTGGCTGGAAAACCTGCACCCAGGCTATTTCGCCTTAACCATGGCGACGGGAATCATCGCTATAGCGCTGGATATGCTTGAGATGCCAATGCTATCGGATGTGCTGTATGTGATCACACTGATTTCCTGGTGCACGCTATTAGGTCTA
>JAIELH010000017.1 GCA_019753125.1 Gallionellaceae bacterium
ACCGCGCGCTACGCGGCGGCGCACATCTTCAATGGAAGTCTCGCCCGGCTCTGCATATTTCTCCAACAATACTTCGGTGCTGATTTCTTGCGTCATTTCAGTTGCCCCTTTTATGGCTGATTTGCCGGATATTCGGCTGCCATGCCAAATGGCATGGCGGTTATTGTTGTTTTCTGCTGGTGTTGCACCAATCTTGCACAGCCGGAGAAGCTGTGAAGATTCTTATCGGGTCGAACCGGGCCGTGGAAACTTTATGGCCGGCTGGATTGTGTTGGCCGGGTAGTATGCAGGTGAAGAAAATGAAAAATCTGGAAGTTCAGGCAGGCGGGTTGAAAGTAAAACACATTCAAAAAATTGCACGATATGGCTCCTGATGAGGGCATGGGCCGCTCCGGCCCTGAAAAATAAAACCACTATATATAGTGGTTTTGTCTGTAACCGCCACTAATTCTAGTGCATGGATTTTTTTTTGCAAGCGATATTTTGGCGCATCGGCAGAAGCCTTTAGCCGGTCTGCAATCCATGGGTTTTTTGGTGAAGCATTGGCAGCAGGTAATCTGGATTTGACAGGATAAATACCGTGCTGTCCCATGTTGTTTCTGATGGCAACTAAGAGTAGAGTCCTGCCCGCATTCTCTTGCGGAAGTAAAGAAAGATAACAGTATGAGCGAAACGCGGCCGAAGCAAAAATTGCCCACTTTGTTGCTGGGCGCAATCGGTGTGGTCTATGGCGATATCGGCACCAGCCCGCTGTATGCGCTGAAGGAGACATTCGCCGGGCATCATCCGTTGCCGGTAATCGAGGCAAACGTGCTTGGTGTGTTGTCGGTGATGTTCTGGACCATCATGTTGCTGGTGTCGCTCAAATACGTGGTCATCATCATGCGGGCGGATAACCGTGGTGAGGGCGGCTCGCTGGCGTTGCTGGCGCTGGTCAGCGAATTGACCGCACAGCGCCCCAATATCAAGTGGTTTATCACGGTGCTTGGCGTATTTGCTGCCGCGTTGTTTTATGGCGACGGCATGATTACCCCTGCCATTTCAGTGCTCTCCGCCGTCGAAGGCTTGAATGTCGTTGCTCCGCAACTCAGCGATTACGTGTTGCCTGTCACAGTTGTGGTGCTTACCATATTGTTCTTGGTACAAAAACGTGGCACAGGTGTGGTGGGTATGGCGTTCGGCCCGATCATGGTGTTCTGGTTCGTCGTTCTGGGGCTGTTGGGCGCGCTGTCCATCGCACAAAGCCCGCAAGTGTTATTTGCGCTCAACCCCATCTATGCCTACTACTTCCTGAGCATTGATCCTTGGCTATCCTTCCTGGCGCTTGGTTCCATCGTGCTTGCCATCACTGGCGGTGAAGCCTTGTATGCTGATATGGGGCATTTCGGAAAATTCCCGATCCAGCTTACCTGGTTCTCGTTCGTGTTGCCCGCCTTGGTGTTGAATTACTTCGGGCAGGGCGCACTGTTGTTGCACAATCCGCAGGCCATCGAAAACCCGTTCTATTTGCTCGCCCCGGCATGGGCGCTGGTGCCGATGGTGCTGCTCGCCACCGCAGCCACGGTGATCGCTTCGCAAGCCGTGATCTCCGGCGCATTTTCCATAGCCAGCCAATCGGTGCAAATGGGCTTCCTGCCGCGCATGGAAGTTCGCCAGACTTCCGATAAGGCGCAAGGGCAAATCTATGTTCCGATAACCAACTGGACGCTTTATCTGGCGGTCATTTTTTTGGTGCTCACCTTTCAAAATTCCAGCAACCTGGCGGCAGCATATGGCATCGCCGTCACTGGCACCATGACAATCACCACGATACTGATTTCCTTTGTGATTGTGTTGTTCTGGCGCTGGCCATTAGGTATTGCCGTACCTTTGATCGCCATCCTGTTAATCACGGATTTGACCTACTTTGCCGCCAACGCCATGAAGATACTGCAAGGCGGCTGGTTCCCGCTCGGCATTGCGGCCATTTCTTTTACCGTGCTCACCACCTGGAAGCGTGGACGCAAATTATTTTCTGACGAGATTGCCCGACGCTCCGTGCCGGTACAGACGATTTTGGATAGCGCAGACAGCGCCAACCGGGTACACGGCACCGCCGTCTTTTTGACCAGCATTGATGAAGGTGTGCCTGCCGCGTTGCTGCACAATCTGAAGCACAACCAGGTGCTGCATGAACGCAACGTCCTGCTTACCGTCATTGTTGAGGATAAGCCTTACGTCACCAAGGGCAACCGGCTGTTGATCGACGATATGGGCAAGAATTTTTATCGGGTAAGAGTCTTCTACGGCTTCATGGAAAGGCCTGATCTTCCCGCTGTTCTGGAACTGTGCGCAGCAAGGGGACTGCCTTTCGATATGATGACCACGTCGTTCTTCATATCGCGTGCCGTACTGGTTTCCGGCACGAAACCCGGCATGATGAAATGGCGCGAACGGTTGTTTTTTGCCTTATCCAGAAATGCGATGAACGCGGCAGACTTCTTCAAGATTCCGACTAACCGCGTCATAGAAATGGGTACGCGCGTAGAAATATAACTTCGCTAGTGTGGCAACATACGTTTTGACCTGCCGTATCTTGCCCGCTGCCAGTTTTGCGCGTTCCTTCGCTTCGTCGACATTCTTTGTTTGCTGACGCCACGCCCATGCTGAGGCTATCAGGTGCGCGGCAGGCGGAACGGCTTGCCTTCGGCATCCAGGAAACAATCCACCGGCCCAACGACAACGCAACGCGGCTCATCGTAGTAACCTTCGCACTCGTTGCATTTGTCGGGGTCGATGACGAAAATATAATCACCTTCAGATATGGCCCCAGTCGGGCATTCCGCCTCACAAAGGCCGCAATTGATGCAGTTATCGGTAATCGATAGCGCCATCCATATTTCTCCGTATTGCCTGATTCATTGAAACACGTCACCCCAGCAAATGCTTCACATGCTCGCGCTCTTCGAGCAGTTCGCGATAGCTGTCATCCATGTGTTTGCGTCCCAGTTCGCTGATCGGCAAATCCTGGACGATGTGGTAATCGCCCTGCTTGCATCTGACCGGAAAGCCGTAGATCACGCCTTCGGGTATTCCATAACTGCCATCGGATGGCACGCCCATGGATACCCAGTTGTTGTGATGTGAGCCGAGCGCCCAGTCATGGATATGGGTGATCGCCGCATTTGCGGCGCTCGCGGCGCTGGACAGGCCGCGTGCTTCGATGACTGCCGCGCCGCGTTTTTGTACGGTGGGGATGAATTCGCTTTCCACCCAGTCCTGGTCCGGCAGCAGATCGCGTACCAGCGTGCCGCGAATCTCGGCATGGTCGAGATCGGGATATTGCGTGCCGGAATGGTTGCCCCAGACGATCATTTTCTTGATGTCATGGATCGGCTGGAACAGTTTTTGCGCAACCTGCGCGATCGCACGGTTATGGTCCAGGCGCATCATCGAGTTGAAATTGCGCGGGTCGAGATCGGGGGCGTTTTTCATCGCGATCAGCGCGTTGGTATTGGCCGGGTTGCCCACCACCAGCACCTTGACATGGCGTGCCGCATATTCGTTGAGCAGCTTGCCCTGCGCGGTGAAGATCGCGCCGTTGGCTTCGATCAGGTCCTTGCGCTCCATACCTTTGCCGCGCGGCCGTGCGCCGATCAGCAGGGCGATTTCGGTATCCCGGAATGCGGTTTTCGGGTCGTCGGTGATGATGATTTGTTGCAGCAGAGGAAAGGCGCAGTCTTCCAGTTCCATCATCACGCCGCGCAACATGGTCTGCGCCTGCGGCAAGTCCAGCAATTGCAGGATGATGGGTTGATCGTGTCCCAGCATGTCACCGTTCGCGATGCGGAAAAGAGTGGCGTAGCCAATTTGGCCGGCTGCTCCGGTGATGGTGATGCGGATAGGTGCCTTCATGTTTCCTTCCTCTGGATTAAGTGGTTTAGGGAGACTTCAAAGCAGCATCATAATTGTTTTGATTTTCTCGCGCCACGTAAAAGGTGTAGCATTACAAAACTCGGTATTGCGTCATGGCAGGGATCAATGATAAATAAACAACGCCCGAAACACCTCGATTTAAAGTCCATCAAATTGCCGCTTCCCGGCATCGTCTCGATTCTCCATCGCATCAGCGGCTTGCTGATGTTTCTTGCGCTGCCGCTGCTGCTGCTGATGCTGCAATGCAGCCTGCGCTCGATTGAAACTTACACGCAGTTGATAAGCGCGCTGGCGCATCCGCTGGCGAAACTGGCCTTGCTCGGCCTGTTCTGGGCATTCATGCATCATTTCTGCGCCGGGTTGCGCTTCTTGGCGATTGATCTGCACCGGGTGCGCAATCTCGCGCGGGCGCGTGCCAGCAGCAAGGTGGTGCTGGCGGCGAGCCTGTTGTTAACCGTTTTGGCTGGAGTGAAACTATGGTGAACCGTGTTGTAGTAGGCGCGCATTACGGACTGCGTGACTGGCTGATCCAGCGCATCACGGCGGCGGTGATGGCGGTGTATAGCGTGATGTTGGCCAGCTATCTGTTGCTGCAACCGCATTTGAATTATGACGTCTGGACGGGATTGTTTTCCAGCCAGTTGATGCGCACTTTCACGCTGTTGTTTCTGTCTGGCTTGTTTTATCACGCGTGGATCGGCGTGCGCGACATCGTGATGGATTACGTCAAATCGCCCAATGTGCGTCTGTCCATTCATGTGCTGGTGATTCTGGCTCTGCTGCTTTATGCGATCTGGTCGGTGCAGATTTTGTGGGGATTTTGAATTCATGATTTCGTAGACTGGGGTTCACCCGGTATGTCGGGCGAGGCACGATCTACACAAAATAGATAATCTGGGGTTAAGGGAAATAATAATGGCGGTCGCAAAACGAACTTTTGATGTGGTGGTGGTCGGCGCGGGCGGTTCCGGGATGCGCGCGGCGCTGCAATTGGCGCAGGCCGGTTTGAAAGTGGCGGTGTTGTCCAAAGTGTTCCCGACGCGCTCGCATACCGTCGCGGCGCAGGGCGGCATCGCCGCCTCGCTGGGCAATGTCAGCAAGGACAGCTGGCACTGGCATATGTACGACACGGTGAAAGGCTCGGATTACCTGGGCGACCAGGACGCCATCGAATTCATGTGCCGCGCCGCGCCGGAAGTGGTGTATGAGCTGGAGCATTTCGGCATGCCATTTGATCGTCTCGATAGCGGCAAGATCTATCAGCGTCCGTTCGGCGGCCATATGCAGGACTACGGCAAGACGCCGGTGCAACGCGCCTGTGCCGCTGCCGACCGCACCGGCCACGCCTTGCTGCACACGCTGTATCAGCAGAACGTGAAAGCCAACACGCATTTTTTCATCGAATGGATGGCGCTCGACCTGATCCGTGACGAAGACGGCGACGTGCTGGGCGTGACTGCGCTGGAAATCGAAACCGGCGAAATGATGATTTTTCATGCGCGCGCCACGTTGTTTGCGACCGGCGGCGCGGGGCGCATCTTTCAATCCAGCACCAACGCCTACATCAACACCGGCGACGGGCTGGGCATGGCGGCACGCGCCGGGATTCCGCTGGAGGACATGGAATTTTTCCAGTTTCATCCTACCGGTGTATATGGCGCAGGGGTGCTGATTACCGAAGGGGTGCGCGGGGAGGGCGGCTATCTGGTGAACAAGGACGGCGAGCGCTTCATGCCGAAATACGCGCCGAACGCCAAGGACCTGGCCAGCCGCGACGTGGTGTCGCGCGCGATGACCGTCGAGATCAACGAGGGGCGCGGCTGCGGCGAGCACGGCGACCACGTCATGCTCAAGCTCGATCATCTCGGCGACGATGTGATCCGGCAGCGCTTGCCGGGCATTCGCGAAATTGCGCTGAAATTCGCCCATGTCGATCCGGCCAAGGATTTGATACCCGTCGTGCCGACCGCGCATTACATGATGGGCGGCATCCCCACCAACTATCACGGGCAAGTCGTCGCGCCCTATCGTCACGGGCCGGAAGAGGTGGTGCACGGCTTGTATGCGGTCGGCGAATGCGCGTGTGTGTCGGTGCATGGCGCGAACCGCCTGGGCTGCAATTCGTTGCTGGATTTGATCGTGTTCGGGCGCGAGGCGGGCCGGCAGATCATCGAAGACCTGCAAGGCAATCCGCATCCCAAACTGTTGCCTGCCGATTCTGCAGAACGTTCGCTGGCGCGCCTGGCACGCCTGGAAAACCAGAAAAACGGCGAGCGCGTATCCGAAGTCGGCGATGCGATGCGCAGAACCATGCAAAAACATTGCGGCGTGTTCCGCTTCCCGGAATTGCTGTCCGAGGGCGTGGAGAAAATCGGGCAGATCGCCGAACGTGCCGCGAATACGGAGATTCAAGACAAGAGCAAGGTGTTCAACACTGCGCGCATCGAGGCATTGGAGCTGGATAACCTGATCGAAGTCGCGCAGGCAACCATGATGGCCGCAGAGGCGCGCACCGAAAGCCGCGGTGCCCATGCACGCGACGATTTCACCGAGCGCGACGATGTGAACTGGCTCAAGCACAGTTTGTATTTCAGTGAAGAAAAGCAGTTGAGCTACAAGCCGGTTCGACTGAAACCGTTGACGGTCGAGTCGTTCCCGTTGAAGGCGCGGGTTTATTAGGAGAGTAGTGACATGAAGTTTCGTATCTATCGTTACAACCCGGACACCGACACGGCGCCATATATGCGGGACTACGATCTGGATATCGAGGCCGGCAACAAGATGTTGCTCGATGCGTTGTTGTTGCTGAAGCAGCAGGACGACAGCCTGTCGATGCGCAAGTCGTGCCGGGAGGGTGTGTGCGGTTCGGATGCGATGAATATCAACGGCCGCAATGGCCTGGCGTGCATCACGCCGTTATCTTCGCTGAAGGAACCGGTGGAGTTGCGCCCGCTGCCAGGATTGCCGGTGATCCGCGATCTGATCGTGGACATGACGCAATTCTTCAAGCAATACCATTCGATCAAACCCTACCTGATCAACAACGATCCGCCGCCGGAAACAGAACGGCTGCAATCGCCGGAGCAGCGCGAACATCTGAATGGCTTGTATGAATGCATCCTGTGCGGCTGCTGTACGACTTCCTGTCCTTCGTTCTGGTGGAACCCGGACAAGTTTGTCGGACCGGCAGGATTGTTGCAGGCCTACCGATTTATCGCCGACACGCGCGACCATGCGACTTGTGAACGGCTCAACGATCTGGAAGACCCGTATCGTCTGTTTCGCTGCCACACGATCATGAACTGCGTGGATGTGTGCCCGAAAGAACTCAACCCCAATGAGGCGATCGGGAACATCAAGGACATGATGGTCAAAAGGATGGTATGAGGATCGAGGAGCGAGGAACGAAGAGTGAGGAGCGAAGTGCGGGGTTCGATCCTCAATCCACGATCCTCGATCCTGTTTTTAAGCGGGTGCGCTGGCGTGCACGGCGCGGTTTGCTGGAGCTGGATATCGTGCTGGGGCGTTTTATCGAAGCGCAGTATGCTCAGCTTGACGATGCCGGGCGACGGGCGTTTGAAGCATTGCTGGATATGCCGGACAACCCGCTGTGGGATATGATTGCGGGCAAGCAGCAGGCGCCAGATAGCGGGCAGCAGGCGTTGCTGGAAAAGATCAGGGCGGTTTAACCGGTTAACGGCTTTGACTGAATTAATAATTACATCAAGTGCAGGCGTTTTGCCTGCAAACACAAGGAGAAGACTGATGGAAAGCAAACGCGTCGCAACGCTGACTATGGATGACGGGCGCAGCATCGAGCTGCCGATCATGTCCGGCACGTTGGGGCCTGATGTGATCGACATTCATGATCTCGGCAAGCTGGGTGTATTCACTTACGATCCGGCGTTTTTTGCCACGGCCAGTTGCACATCGAAAATCACCTTTATCGACGGCGATGCCGGCTTGCTTTACTACCGTGGCTATCCGATCGAGCAACTGGCCGAACATTCTGACTTTCTTGAGGTGAGCTATCTGCTTATGAACGGGGAGTTGCCGAATGCCGCGCAGGGAGCAGAATTCAAGGACATCATTACGCACCACTCGATGGTGCATGAGCAGATCGTGCGTTTCTACTCCGGCTTTCGCCGCGATGCGCACCCGATGGCGGTGATGGTCGGCGTGGTCGGCGCGCTATCGGCTTTCTACCACGATTCGCTGGACATCAACGACCCGCGCCACCGCGAAATATCGGCGATGCGCATGTTGGCCAAGCTGCCGACCTTGGCGGCGATGGCGCACAAGTATTACATCGGCGCGCCGTTCATGTACCCGAAGAACAAATTCAGCTATGCGGAAAACTTCATGCACATGATGTTCGCCAATCCGGCTGAAGATTACGAGCCCAATCCGGTGCTGGCGCGCGCGCTGGACCGTATCCTGATCCTGCATGCCGACCATGAGCAGAATGCGTCCACCTCGACGGTGCGGCTGGCCGGGTCGAGCGGGGCAAACCCGTTTGCCTGTGTTGCTTCCGGCATTGCCGCGCTATGGGGGCCGGCGCACGGCGGGGCGAACGAAGCCGCGCTGAAGATGCTGGAAGAAATCGGCGATGTCTCGCGGGTGGCCGAGTATGTGCGGGGCGTGAAGGACAAGAAATACCGCCTGATGGGCTTTGGACATCGCGTTTACAAGAATATGGATCCGCGTGCCGCCGTGATGCGCAAGACTTGTTATGAAGTATTGTCGGAACTCAAGCTGGAAAACCAGAAGCTGTTTGAACTGGCGCTGGAATTGGAGCGCGTCGCGTTGAGCGACCCGTATTTCATCGAGCACAAGCTGTACCCGAATGTCGATTTCTATTCCGGCATCGTGCAGCGCGCGCTGGGCATCCCGACCAACATGTTCACGGTGATTTTTGCGGTGGCGCGCACGATAGGCTGGATTTCGCAATGGAACGAAATGATCGCCGACAAGGGGCACAAAATCGGCCGCCCGCGCCAGTTGTACACGGGAGCGGCGCGGCGCGATTTCGTGCCGATGGAAAAACGCTGAATGAAACAGGCAGTTCACTACTGCCTGTGCGCACAATCAAAACGGGCGCACGTTTTCGCGGCGTAGCATCCCGGTCAGCAGGATCAGCGGCAGGCCGATCAGCGCGTTCGGGTCATCGCCGGACATGCTGCTGATCAGCGCGATGCCCAGCCCTTCCGATTTTGCGCTGCCGGCGCAATGGTAAGGCTGCTCCTTCAGTAAATAACCTTCAATCTCTTCATCGCTCAGGTCGCGTAGCGTGACATGATTTTCCGCGATTTCGGTTTGCGTATTGCCGGTTCTGCTGTTCAGCAGCGCCAGTGCGGTGTAGAAGCAGGTGGTTTTGCCGCGCATCGCACGCAGTTGCCGGACTGCGTTGTCGTGGGTAAGCGGTTTGCCGAGTTGCTGGCCATCCAGCAGGGCAACCTGGTCGGAGCCGATAATCAATGCGTCGGGATAATCAGCGGCCACGGCGCGAGCCTTCTCCTGGGCCAGGCGCAGCGACGTCGCTTGTGCAGATTCGCCCGGCAACGGGGTTTCGTCCACATCCGGGGAGGCGGTCTCGAACGGGAGTTGCAAGCGTTTGAGAAGCTCGTTGCGGTAAATCGAGGTGGAGGCGAGGACAAGCAACTGAGAACTCACGAATTTTCCTTAATGCTTTTGACAGAGAGCGGCGAAAAATATATCATGCGCGGCTTATGTACGCACGGCCTTTTATCGATAGCCTGGATTTTGCCAGGAATGGCAGGGAGATAAGCGGTGAAGCGCCGGTTGCCAGTTTGCTCCGTTTGCTGGATATGTTGGAAAATCCTCAGGGAATTTTAAACTACACAGTACGTGGCGGTGTTGATAAACAGGGCATTCCGTCACTGGATGTCAGCGTGTCGGGAAGTTTACGGTTGCGTTGCCAGCGTTGCCTGAATGGAATGGATTATGCGGTGCGGCTTGAGACGCACCTGTTGTTGCGCGATCAGGCTGCGCTGGATGCGCTGGACAGCGGTATTGATGGCGAGGACGAACTGTTCGACAGCATCCTGGCCGATGCGCATCTGGATGTGCTGGATGTGCTGGAAGAAGAGGTTTTGTTAAGCCTGCCGATTGCGCCGAAACATGAGTTGAGCGCTTGTCAGGCGGCAGATGGCGGGAATACATCCGGGGAAGAGAAAAACCCTTTCGCGGTGCTGGCAAAATTGAAGGTTGTTAAATAGAGAAGGTTTTTTTGAGGAGCAGTCAACATGGCAGTACAACAGAATAAAAAATCCCCGTCCAAGCGTGGCATGCACCGCGCCCACGATTTTTTGACCAACCCGGCAACCGCCGTCGAGTCGACTACCGGTGAGGTTCATTTGCGCCACCACATCAGCCCGACGGGTTTTTACCGCGGCAAGAAGGTAGTTAAAATCAAGGGTGAGTAATATCCAGAGCAGCGCAGCCGATCGTTAAGGTCGGCTGCGTTTTCTTTTCTATCAAAGGATGCTTGGTGGATGTAACGTTAGCCATAGATGCGATGGGGGGCGATCACGGCACCGCTGTCACGATTCCCGCCGCAGTTGAATATCTGAAACAGTTTCCCGGCGACACCATCGTTCTGGTGGGTGTTCCCGATGCCATTGAGGCCGGGCTGCGCGAATTGGGCGTACAGACCGGCTTGCATTTGCGTATCCACCCTGCCAGCGAAGTAGTCGGCATGGACGAACAGCCGCAATCCGCGTTGCGCGGCAAAAAAAATTCCTCGATGCGCGTCAGCATCGATTTGGTTAAAAACGGCGAAGCACTGGCTTGTGTCAGTGCCGGCAATACCGGCGCGCTGATGGCGACGGCACGCTATGTCTTGAAAACCATCCCGGGCATCGACCGTCCAGCGATCGCCTCTTATCTGCCGACCAAAAAAGGCCAGATTTGCATGCTCGATCTGGGGGCTAACACCGATTGCACTGCCGAACATCTGCTGCAATTTGCGCTGATGGGCTCTACGCTGGTAACTGCACTGGAGCATAAACAGAATCCAAGTATCGGCCTGCTGAACATCGGTAGCGAAGATATCAAGGGCAATGAAGTGGTCAAGCAGGCGGCACAATTGCTGCGGGCCAGCGACCTGAATTTCTATGGCAACATCGAAGGCGACGATATATTCAAAGGCACCACCGATGTGGTGGTGTGTGACGGGTTTGTCGGCAATGTCGCGCTCAAAACCACCGAAGGGTTGGCGCAGATGATGGGCGGTTTCCTGCGCGAGGAATTTAACCGGAATATATTCACCAGGTTCGCCGCGCTGCTGTCAACGCCGGTGCTCAATGCCTTCAAGCGCAGGCTGGACCCTCGCCGCTACAATGGCGCGAGCTTTCTCGGCTTGAAGGGGATCGTCGTAAAGAGCCATGGCTCGGCAGATGTTTTCGCTTTTCGCTGCGCGATCGAACGCGCCGCTGAAGAGGCGCGCGAGGGCATGTTGCAGCACATCAGCGAGCATATCGAGAAGTGGCATCATGAGTGTCAACATACAGAGCAAGGAGCGGCCTGATGCATTCAAGAATTATCGGCACCGGCAGCTATCTGCCCGCCAAGACGCTGACCAATTTCGATCTGGAAAAGATCGTCGAAACCTCGCATGACTGGATCGTGTCGCGCAGCGGCATCACCGAACGCCATGTCGCCGCAGACGATGAAGCGACCAGCGATCTCGCCTTGCAGGCCAGCCGCCGCGCCATTGAGGCGGCGGGTATCGGTGCGGACGAAATCGACCTGATCATTGTCGCAACCACTTCGCCGGACCAGATTTTCCCCAGCACCGCCTGCATTCTGCAAGACAAGCTCGGCATCAAGAATTGCGGCGCGGCATTCGACATGCAGGCGGTGTGCGGCGGCTTTGTCTATGCACTGAATACCGCCGATCTGTATATACGCGGCGGGCAGGCCAAAACCGCGCTGGTGGTCGGTGCGGAAGTGTTGTCGCGCATCCTGGACTGGAATGATCGCACCACTTGCGTGTTGTTCGGCGACGGTGCGGGTGCGGTGGTTTTGCAGGCTAGCGAGACGCCGGGGATTGTCGCCAGCAAGCTGCATGCCGACGGCAGGCATCGCGGTATGCTGAAGGCCGAGGGTAATATCCGCAACGGCGAGGTACAGGGCGACCCGTTCATCAAGATGGAAGGGCAGGCAGTATTCAAATTCGCGGTCAAGGTGCTGAGCGAAGTGGTTGAAGAGGTGCTGGAGGAAAATAACCTGCTGGGCAGCGATATCGCCTGGTTGATACCGCATCAGGCCAATATCCGCATCATGGAGGCTACTGCGAAGAAGCTCGGTTTGAGTATGGGCAACGTAGTGGTCACTGTCGCTCATCACGGCAATACCTCAGCAGCCTCGATCCCGCTGGCGCTGGATACGGCGGTGCGTGACGGGCGCATCAAGGCCGGGCAGAATATATTGCTGGAAGCTGTAGGTGGCGGGTTTACCTGGGGCGCAGTGTTGATTCGCTGGTGAATCAGTCGCTAGTCGTTAGTTAAACCGGATTTTCAACTAACGACTAACGACTACCAACTAACGACTGGTTTTATTTATGACTAAATTCGCTTTCGTATTCCCCGGCCAAGGCTCGCAATCGCGCGGCATGATGAACGGTTACGCCGATTATGCTGCGGTACGCGACACGTTCCTCGAAGCTTCCGATGTCTTGAAACAGGACTTGTGGCAACTGGCTGCCGAGGGCAGCGATGCCGAACTGAACTCCACCGTGAATACCCAGCCACTGATGCTGGCCGCCGGCGTCGCGGTATATCGTGCCTGGCAATCACAGAACGGAAAGGTTCCGGCGATAATGGCCGGGCACAGCCTCGGCGAATATACTGCGCTGGTGGCTGCCGGTGCGTTGCGTTTTGCCGACGCGCTGCCGCTGGTGCGTTACCGCGCGCAATGCATGCAGCAGGCCGTACCGGAAGGCGTGGGCGGTATTGCAGCGATTCTCGGCCTGGACGACGATACGGTGCGTGCCGTGTGCGCGGAGGGCGCGCAAGGCGAAGTGCTGGAAGCGGTGAATTACAACTCGCCCGCCCAGGTCGTGATTGCCGGCAATCGCGCAGCGGTGGAGCGCGGCATGGAACTGGCCAAGGCCAAAGGCGCGAAGCGAGCGATCATGTTGCCGATGAGCGTGCCGTCGCATTGCAGGTTGCTGGAAGACGCGGCGCAACAGTTGCGCGAATATCTCGGCAATGTCGTGGTGCAAGCGCCAAGTATCCCGGTGCTGCATAATGCCGACGTGAAAAACTATGCGGATGCGGCCTCGATCAAGGATGCGCTGGTGCGTCAGTTGTATTCGCCGGTACGCTGGGTGGAAACCGTGCTGGAATTCGGCAAGCAGGGCGTCACCCACAATGTCGAGTGCGCGCCGGGCAAGGTGTTGGCAGGGCTGAACAAGCGCATTGACGCCAACCAGCAAGCGCTGGCCATCAATGATGGTGAAGCGCTGAAATCGGTTTTGAGTGTACTCGTATAAATTATTTTTATAGGCAGTGCTAAGGAGGATGTCATGTGTTTAAAAGGAAAAACAGCTCTTGTTACAGGCGGCGCTCGCGGGATCGGTAAAGCCATTGTTCTCAAGTTGGCTCGTCAGGGCGCTAATGTCGCTATTCTTGACATGGCCGTGGCGCCTGATACGGTCAAAGAGGTTGAGGCGCTTGGAGTCAAAGCCATCAGCCTGGAGGCTGATGTTACCAAGCTGGAGTCGGTAGAACAGGCTGTCGAGCAGGTGATTGCCACGCTCGGCAGCCTCGATCTGGCCGTTAACAATGCCGGGGTTACCAAAGACAACCTGTTTCTGCGGATGAAGCCGGAAGAGTGGGATCTGGTCATTTCCGTCAATCTGACCGGCGCTTTTAACGTGTGCAAGGCCGTCAACAGGCAGATGTTCAAACAGCGCGCGGGCAAAATCGTCAATATCGCGTCGGTGGTCGGGCAGATGGGTAATGTGGGGCAGGCAAATTATGCGGCGTCGAAGGCAGGCCTTATCGGCCTGACGAAGACATTGGCTCGTGAATTTGCGGCGCGGAATATTCAAGTCAATGCGGTTGCTCCGGGGTTCATCAATACAGAAATGACCGCGAAGCTGCCGGAGGATGTGAAGCAGCATTTTATCAAAAACATCCCGGCGGGCTGTTTCGGCAGCGCAGAGAATGTCGCCGATGCGGTGGCCTTTTTATGCAGCGCCGATGCGGATTATGTTACCGGCCAAGTCATCAATGTCGATGGCGGAATGGTCATGTCGTAGCGTCATAACAAACAGGACAGAAAATGGCCAAGCCAAATTACACCTTCGAGAAGCGCCAGAAAGAAATCGCCAAGAAAAAAAAGCAGGAAGAGAAGCGCTTGAAGAAGGCTGCATCAAAGGACGGCCAACTGCAGGAGGATATGCCTCTGCCGCCCGTTGATGAGGCGAGTGCCACCTGATTGCTTCAGAGGGGTCGGGTGCAATCAGTCGTCGTTTCGGTCATGCCCTGCCTGACCTCGCGGATTGCCCGCCACAAAGCATTTCCCCTGTGCTGCATATCCCGTTAGACTTGCCGCTATTCGATCAGTGGTAGGATGCCATGAGTAAAGAGGATTTCATTGCCGCGCAACGTGGGCAGAAACTGACGCTGGAATTCGTGCTGCGCTGGCTGGTGCGTGACGATATAGTGGCGGCGGATGAGGCGGAGAGGCTGCTCAAGAATCACAAGGGCGATCGCATCCATCCGCTGGTTGTGCTGGGTGAGCAGAAGTGGCGCAGCCTGTTGCCGCCCAACAAATTGCTGACCGTCGAGTTTCTTACCGAGTGGCTGGCAGCGCATATCGGCATGCCGTATTTTCACATCGATCCGCTGCAACTGAATTTTGCCGGGATCGCGCATGTTGTTTCAAAGTCCTACGCAGAGCGCCTCAAGATCATGCCAGTCAAGGTAAGTGCGGGCGAGGTAACCATCGCCACCGCCGAGCCGTTCATCACCGATTGGGTGGCAGAGCTGGAACGGGCGCTCAATTTGAAGATCAGGCTGGTGCTGGCCAGCCCACATGATATCAGCCACTATCTGCCGGAGATTTACAGCCTTGCTAACTCCGTGCAACTCGCCAGCATGGCGAAGACGGGGCAGGTTATCGGGGTGCAGAATTTCGAACAGTTGGTCGAGTTGGGCAAGAGCAAGAATCTGGACGCCAACGAACAGCATGTGGTGACGCTGGTGGATTGGCTGTTCAAATATGCCTTCGAGCAGCGCGCCAGCGACATTCATCTGGAGCCGCGCCGCGATATCGGTATCGTGCGCTTCCGTATCGACGGGGTGTTGCATCAGGTGTACCAGTTACCCTCCAGCGTGACCAACGCCATCACCAACCGCATCAAGCTGCTCGGGCGCATGGATATGGTGGAGAAGCGCAGGCCGCAGGATGGCCGCATCAAAACGGTCAGCAATGAGGGCGATGAAATCGAATTGCGTCTTTCCACAATGCCGACAGCCTTTGGCGAGAAGCTAGTGATGCGGATATTCGACCCGGAAATTTTGGTGAAAAATTTTGCCGACCTCGGTTTTACCCGCGAGCAGACCATGCTGTGGAACGGCTGGACAAGCCAGCCAGACGGCATCATTCTCGTCACCGGCCCGACCGGGTCGGGGAAGACCACCACGCTGTATTCCACGCTGAAGCAGCTTGCCACGCCCGAGGTAAACGTCTGCACGGTGGAAGACCCGATCGAGATGATCGAACCGGCGTTCAACCAGATGCAAGTGCAGCACAACATCGGGTTGAACTTTGCCGACGGCATACGCACCTTGCTGCGGCAAGATCCGGATATCATCATGGTGGGCGAGATCCGCGACAGGGAAACTGCCGAAATGGCAATTCAGGCGGCGCTTACCGGGCATCTGGTATTGTCATCGCTGCACACCAACGACGCGCCTTCCGCGATCACGCGCCTGCTCGAGCTGGGCATACCGGCCTATCTGCTCAATGCGACGTTGCTTGGCGTGATGGCGCAGCGCCTGGCGCGCACTTTGTGCCCTCATTGCAAGTCCAGAGCCGATATCGATGAAGAGACATGGCATGGGCTGGTCAGCCCATGGAAAGCCGCCAAACCTGCGCGAGTAAACGCAGCCACCGGTTGCCTTGAATGCCGGATGACCGGCTACCGGGGGCGCACCGGCATTTATGAAATGCTGCCGTTCAGTTCAGCAATGAAAAAGCTGGTGATCAAAGATGCCGAAATCGCCGAAATCAGGGCGTTGGCGCAACGCGAGGGGATGAAACCGTTGCGCCTGGGCGGAGCAGAAAAAGTTGCGGCGGGTCTAACCACGGCCGAAGAAATCATCAAAATTACGCCGCCGCTGGATTAGCGGGTTTGTTGTTTAGAGAGATGAAAATTACCAAAATACCTTTTATGGTAAAGGGGGAAGGGCGAAGGGTAAAACCTCCTTTCCGAATAAAGGGCGCGAGGATTTTACCCTTTAACCCTTCACTCTTATCCCTTCTCCCTTTTTTACGGGTGTTTTGACAGGCGATTCGCTGTAAACGCTGGTAGACAGGTAACGGTCACCGCGATCGCAAACGATGAACGCGATCACCGCATTTTCGACTTGCCGCGAAATGCGCAACGCAACACTCAATGCGCCGCCGGAAGAGATGCCGCAGAAAATGCCTTCCTCGCGCGCCAGACGGCGCGTCATTTCTTCCGCATCACACTGGCTCACATATTCCAGCCGGTCCACGTTTTTGCCATCATAGATTTTCGGCAAATAGGCCTGCGGCCATTTACGGATGCCGGGAATCTGCGCGCCTTCTTCCGGTTGCACGCCGATGATCTGGATGCCGGGGTTCTGTTCCTTGAAGAAGCGTGAGCAGCCCATGATGGTGCCGGTGGTGCCCATGCTGCTGACGAAGTGCGTGAGCCTGCCTTGCGTGTCGCGCCAGATTTCCGGGGCGGTGCCTTCGTAATGCGCCAGCGGGTTGTCCGGGTTGGCGAACTGGTCGAGGATGATGCCCTTGCCCTCGGCGCGCAGTTTCTCCGCCGTGTCGCGCGCCAGCTCCATGCTGCCTTCTTTCGCCGTCAGCAGCAATTCCGCGCCGTAGGCGCGCATGATCTGGCAACGCTCCACGCTCTGATTTTCCGGCATCACCAGTATCAGCCGGTAGCCGCGCACCGCCGCTGCCATCGCCAGTGCGATGCCGGTATTGCCGCTGGTTGCCTCGATCAGCGTATCGCCCGGCCTGATTTCGCCGCGCTGTTCGGCATGGACGATCATCGATAGCGCGGGGCGGTCTTTCACCGAGCCGGCGGGGTTGTTGCCTTCCAGCTTGGCCAGCAGCACATTGCTGGTGTCGCCGGGAATGCGCTTGAGTCTGACTAACGGGGTATTGCCGACAAAATCTTCTATGGAGAGATACATAATGTTATTTTGCTGCTGCCTTGAGCATCTGCTCCACATACCTCGTCACACCTTGCTCCACAGTCAGGAATGGCTCCGAATAGCCGCTGTTGCGCAGCGCGGCTATGTCGGCCTGGGTGTAGCTCTGATATTTGCCGCGCAGTTGTTCGGGGAACGGGATGTACTCGATCAGCCCTTGCTGTTGCAGTTCGGCGAGGCTTAGCATGTTTCTTTCATCTGTATCGCGCAAAGCATTGATGGTTGCTGCCGCCACGTCGTTGAAGCTCTGCGCCTGCCCGGTGCCGAGATTGAAGATGCCGGATTTGTGCGGGTTGTCGAGGAAATACATGTTCACCTTGACCACGTCTTCGATCGAAACGAAGTCGCGCAGTTGCCCGCCGTTGGCATAGCCGTCGCAGCCCTCGAACAGTTTCACCTTGCCCTCGGCACGGTACTGGTTGAAGAAGTGGTAGGCGACCGAGGCCATGCGCCCCTTGTGCTGTTCGCGCTGGCCATACACGTTGAAATAGCGCAGGCCGACGATCTGCGCGTTGCGCTTGTGCCAGCGGCGGCGCACGATCTGGTCGAACAGGAATTTGGAATAGGCGTACACGTTCAATGGGGCTTCGCATTTGCGGCTTTCCCTGAACTCATTGCCGCCGCCATACACCGATGCAGACGAGGCATACAGGAACGGCACTTCTTCGTTCTGGCAGTAGTTCAGCAGTTCCAGCGTGTACTGGTAGTTGTTGTCCATCATGTAGCGGCCGTCGGTCTCCATCGTATTGGAGCACGCACCCTGATGCAGCACCGCGCTGACCAGGCCGTCGAAAAAACCTTCCTGCAATTTTCTCAGGAAGTCTTCCTTGTCGAGGTAGTCGGCGATCTCGCAATCGGCCAGGTTCCTGAACTTGTCGGCGTTCTTCAGGTTGTCCACCGCGATGATGTTGTCCTCGCCGCGTTCGTTGAGCGCCTTGACCAGATTGGAGCCGATAAACCCGGCAGCGCCGGTGATGATGTAGTACATTTTTAAACTCCTTGATGGGGAAGGGAGAAGAGGGAAGGGGTAAGGGTAAAAACGGTAAACACTCCTTACCTTTCCCCCTTCTCCCTTCTCCCTTCGCTAATGTCTTTCTCAATCTCTTCGCGCGTAACCACTGCCGTACCCAGCTTGCCGACCACGATGCCCGCCGCGCGGTTGGCGACGCGCATCGCGTCGGGCAAGCCCGCGCCGCTTGCCAGCATCACCGCCAGCGTGGCGATCACGGTATCGCCCGCGCCGCTGACGTCGAACACTTCGCGTGTTCGTGACGGCTCGTGCAGCACCTCGTTGGCGCGGTGCAGGCTCATGCCGTCTTCGCTGCGTGTGACCAGCAGCGCGTCGAGCTGCAATTCGGTGCGCAGCTTCTCCGCCTTGGCATTAAGCTCGGCTTCGGTTTTCCAGCCGCCTGCCACTTCGCGGAACTCGCCGCGATTCGGTGTGAGCAATGTCGCGCCGGTGTAGCGCGCGTAATCCTCTCCCTTGGGATCGACCAGTACCGGCTTGCCGGCGGCGCGCGCCAGCTGGATCATCTCGGCGATGTGCGCCAATCCGCCTTTCCCGTAGTCGGAAAGGATTACGACATCGGCAAGCGGTAATTTAAGGCGGTAATCTGCCAACTTTGCATTCAATACTTCGTGGCTGGGCGGCGTTTCAAAGTCGATGCGCAATAATTGCTGATGACGCGCGACGGCGCGCAACTTGATAATCGTGGAGATGCTGCTGTCGCGATGCAACAGCGCGGTAAGGTTGCTGTGCTTGTTGAGCAATTTTTCCAGGCACGCACCCGCTTCGTCTGCGCCGACTACCGACAGCAGCGTGGCTTGCGCGCCGAGTGCCGCGATGTTGCGCGCCACGTTGGCCGCTCCGCCGGGACGCTCTTCGACACGCTCGACCTTGAGTACCGGCACCGGAGCTTCGGGCGAGATGCGGTTGACGTCGCCGAACCAATAGCGGTCCAGCATCACATCGCCGACCACCAATATTTTTGCGCCTTCAAATTTTGGCAGCGTATTCATGCCTGCACTCCCGCATTTTTCTGGTTCATGTCAATGTCCCGGTTTATATCCAGCAAGGCTTGCAACGGGTCAGGTGCACGGGTGACCGGGCGCCCGATCACCAGATAGCTGGAGCCGGCTTGCAAGGCTGCCTGCGGGGTCATCACCCGCGCCTGGTCGTCGAGGCTGGCCTGCGCCGGGCGGATTCCCGGGGTCACGAGGCAAAATCCGGCGCCGCAATGTTTGCGCAACAGCGCGGCTTCCTGCGCGGAACATACTACGCCATCCAGGCCGCTATCGCGCGCCAGCGTGGCGAGGCGCAATACCATCCCGGCAGGCGTGTCATCGATGCCGATGTCGGCGAGGTCTTGCTGCGCCATGCTGGTGAGCAGCGTCACGGCGATCAGCTTCGGTTGATGCGTGCCGGCGGCAATGGCCTCACGCGCCGTTTCCAGCATCTTGCGTCCGCCCAGTGCATGCACGTTGACCATCCATACTCCCAGGCTGGCGGCAGCCTTGCAGGCTTGCGCGGTGGTGTTCGGGATGTCGTGAAATTTCAGATCGAGGAATACCTCGAACCCGCGCTGCATCAACTGTTCCAGCAATGCCGGGCCGGTGGCGGTGAACAATTCCTTGCCGACTTTCAGGCGGCACAGCGAGGGTTGCAGCCGCTCGGCCAGCGCCAATGCCGGTGCTGCCGCCGGGTAATCCAGTGCGACGATGATTTTCGGGTCGTTCATATCGGTGTTCCTGTTTCTTCGTTGCGTCGTGGCGGATAACTATCCCAGGCTTGGCAGGCCGGGCAGTGCCAGTAAAACTGGCGCGCCTTGAAGCCGCAATTGGCGCAATGGTACATCGCCAGATTGCGTGTGCGTTTGTGCACTAAATCCTTTACCAGTTCGACATCGGCGCGCCTGTCCATCGGTACTTCCAGTAATCGTGCTTCGAGCAGTTTGTCCAGTCCCAGCAGGGTCGGGTTGCGTTGCAATTCGTCGCGCACCAGTTGGTAGGCGGCAGCCGGGCCTTCGTTTTTCAGCACGCCATCGAACACGACATTCATCAGATCGAGTGAGTGATGCTTGGCCAGGTATTCGCGCAATAATGCGATACCTTCTGCCTCGCGGTTCAGACTGCGATACGCATCCAGCAGGCGCCCCGCGACCAGCGGCAAGTATTGTGCATCCTGGGTCTCGATGTTTTTCCAGATGCTGATGGCTTCCTCGGGTTTTTCCTCGCTGGCTGCCATATCGCCCAACATCATCGTGGCGCGCACCGCATTCGGGTAAACCGTCAATGCCTGTTGCAAATGTTCACGCGCCGCAGCCGGGTTGCCACCGGTAATTTCTTCGTTCGCCAGCTCGCAATAAAAACAGGCAACCTGCTTGCCGTATGGTTGCCCGGATACCTCGGCCAGCCGTTGTGCGACTGCAATTGCCTTGATCCAGTCATGCTCTTTCTGTAACAGTTCCAGCAAGAATTCCAGAGCAGGTCTGGCATAGCGGGTATTCTCCAGTTCGCGGAACAGGCTCTCGGCGCGATCCAGTATCCCGGCCTTCAGATAATCCTGGGCCAGCTCGAATATCGCTTGCCGGCGTTTGTCGTCATCCAGGTCGGCCCTGTCCACCAGATTGTGATGCATGCGCAGCGCGCGATCTACTTCGCCACGGCGGCGGAACAGGCTGCCCAGCGCGAAGTGCAGTTCGATGGTTTGCGGATCGACCTTGACTACCTCGATGAAAGCATCGATAGCCTTGTCCTGCTGTTCGTTGAGCAGGAAATTCAGCCCTTGAAAATATGATTGCGGCAGCGCTCTGGATTCGGATAACAGCTCCTTGATATCGATGCGTGCAGCCAGCCATCCCATACCGAAAAATAATGGGAAGGACAGCAACATCCAGGGTTCAAATTCCATTTGTCACCTTCATAAATCCATTTAACGGGCGAACCGTTGCGTCACGTGCGCGCTCATTCCTCGTCTATCAATCACGATATGCCTCGTCATTCGCTGTGCGGCTCCTTGCGTTTCATCCCGTAAAATGAATTTCTAAAGATGACAAAATAACCAAATATATATCAGGAGGGTTGTATGGAGGATCGTTGCGTGTCGCCGATATCGGCGAGTTTGTTTTTGATCCGGATTTCCCGTTTCAGCCGGGCAATTTCACGGCGTTGCTGCAACACCGTGACAAACATCGCGAGCACGCCGACAAGCGCGCCTGCGGTAAAGAATACCAGCAGCACAATCACCAGCGAAGGCTGCCACTCATAGCCGAAAAAATAGCGCAGCGTGACCGGCTGGTCGTTTTTTACCGCAAAGCCGAGCAGCACGATGAACAACGCTGCCCGTATAACCCAATTGAGATAACGCATGGCATCTACCCTGAAAAACCATTACAACAAGATTCTTGTAACACTAGCATAAAAAATGGCGGCTATACCTTGCGATATGCCGCCATTCTATTTGCTTTTAGTGAGGTCAGGATTCCTTTTTGCAGACCCGTTCCCTTAACTCCTTGCCCGCCTTGAAATGCGGCACATACTTGGCTGGCACTTTTACCTTGTCGCCGGTTTTCGGATTGCGCCCTTGGCGCGGCGGGCGGTAATTCAGGCCAAAACTGCCAAAACCGCGAATTTCAGCACGTCCGCCACGCGCCAGCGTGGCAGACAAAGTGTCCAGAATTACCTTGACGGCCAACTCCGCATCCTTGGCCAACAACTGCGGATGCAGTTCGGCGAGCCTGGAAATCAAATCGGATCGAGTCATACAATTTCCTTGTGCTTAAGCTTCTGCCTTGCTGACGTTCATCTTGGCCTTCAGCAATGCGCCCAGATTGGTTGTGCCGGCATTGGAAGTGCTCTCGGCAGAGAACTTCTGCATTGCGGCAGATTCTTCGGCCTTGTTGAGCGCCTTGATCGACAAGTTGATGCCGCGATTTTTGCGGTCCACGTTGATGATCACGGCAGTCACGCTGTCGCCTTCCTTGAGGTGGTTGCGAATGTCTTCGACGCGGTCGGCAGATACTTCGGACGCCTTCAGGTAGGCCTCCACATCGCCTTCCAGCGCGATCGTCGCACCCTTGGCGTCCAGTGATTTCACGGTGCCGGTGACGACTGCGCCTTTTTCATGGCCCGATACGAAGCCGCCGAACGGATCGCCTTCCAGTTGTTTGATGCCGAGGGAGATACGCTCGCGCTCGACGTCGATCGCCAATACCACGGCTTCGACTTCATCGCCCTTCTTGTAATTGCGTACCGCCTCTTCGCCGGGCTGGCTCCAGGACAGGTCGGACAGATGCACCAGGCCGTCGATGCCGCCATCCAGGCCGATGAATACGCCGAAGTCGGTGATCGACTTGATGGCGCCCTTAACCTTGTCGCCCTTCTTGTGGTTGATTTCAAAGTCGTCCCACGGGTTGGACTGGCATTGCTTCATGCCCAGCGAGATGCGGCGGCGCGCTTCATCGATTTCCAGGATCATCACTTCGACTTCGTCACCCAGGCTCACGACCTTGGAAGGATGAACATTCTTGTTGGTCCAGTCCATTTCGGAAACGTGCACCAGGCCTTCGATGCCTTGTTCGATTTCGACAAATGCGCCGTAATCGGTCAGGTTGGTCACTTTGCCGAACATGCGCGTACCTTGCGGGTAGCGGCGTGCCAGGCCATTCCACGGATCATCGCCCATTTGCTTGATGCCCAGCGAGACACGGTTCTTCTCTTGATCGAATTTCAGAATCTTGGCTTCGACTTCGTCGCCGACATTCAATACTTCGGATGGATGCTTCACGCGGCGCCATGCCAGATCGGTGATATGCAACAGGCCGTCGATGCCGCCCAGATCAACGAACGCGCCGTAGTCGGTGATGTTCTTGACCACGCCCTTGACGATCGCGCCTTCCTTGAGGTTTTCCATGACCGCTTCACGGTCGGCGCCCATCGATGCTTCCAGCACCGCGCGGCGCGAAACCACGACGTTGTTGCGCTTGCGGTCCAGCTTGATGACCTTCAGTTCCATCGTCTTGTTTTCGTACGGCGTCGTGTCCTTGACCGGGCGGATGTCCACTAATGAGCCCGGCAGGAACGCGCGGATGCCGTTGACCATCGCGGTCAGGCCGCCCTTGACCTTGCCGCTGACGAAGCCTTCGACAATCTTGCCTTCTTCCATCGCAATTTCCAGATCGTGCCATGCGGCCAGACGTTTGGCCTTTTCACGCGACAGCTTGGTTTCGCCATAGCCGTTTTCCAGCGCCTCGATCGCGACGGTGACGAAGTCGCCCGCCTTGACTTCCAGTTCGCCTTTGGCGTCGAGGAATTCCTCGATCGCAATCAAACTTTCGGACTTCAGTCCGGCATTCACCACAACCATGTTGTGGTCAACACGCACAACTTGTGCGGTAATCAGTTCGCCGGCGCGCATTTCCTTGCGCGTCAAACTTTCTTCAAACATTGCGGCAAAACTATCGGGGTTCAGTACAGCGGCTGCAGTTGCATTCATATTGGAGTACACCTAGATTAAAACCGTTTACACGGCGGGTTGGTTGATAATCCCATTTGACGGGGAGTCTTATGGGGCTTGTTTTTCCCGGTAGCGTGCCAGCACTTCCTGTACCGCCTGCTCGATGTTCAGAGCCGTCGTATCCAGCAGGCTTGCGCCGGGTATCCGTTGCAGGGGAGCCACGCTACGCTGGGTATCACGTTCGTCGCGCGTCTTTATATCCTGCAAAAGGGCGGCGATATTAGCATCCATCCCTTTTTCTTTCAACTGTTTATATCGGCGTTCCGCGCGCGCCTCGGCGCTGGCGGTCAGGAATATTTTTAATACCGCGTCGGGAAACACCACCGCCGCCATATCGCGCCCGTCCGCCACCAGGCCCGGCGCCCTGCGGAACGCATGTTGTTTATTCAGCAGAGCGGCCCGAACCCTGGGCAAGGCGGCCACTTTGGAGGCTGCCGCCGCGCACTGTTCGCTGCGCATCTGCTCGTCGACCAGCACGCCATCCAGCCAGACATCTTCGCCGGCGAAGCGGATATCGATACGCGCAGCCAATGCCGCCAGCGCAGATTCGTCGCCCAGCGCAACGCCGTCGCGCTGGGCCGCCAGCGCCAGCAGGCGATACAGCGCGCCGCTGTCGAGGTAGTGATAACCGAGCTGCGCGGCAACGCGTTGCGCCACGGTGCCCTTGCCGGAAGCGGACGGGCCATCGATCGCGATCACCGGCACGGTCCGGGTTATCTCGGCCAGATGTGCGAAATAATCGGGGAAGGTCTTGGCGACGCAGCCCGGGTCGTTGATGCGTATTCCGGCAGTACCAAAGGCGGCAAGCGAGAAGCACATCGCCATGCGATGGTCATCGTAGGTGTCGATGCCTGAGACAGGATTCAGGATGTTGGATTTTGGATTTGGGGGTAAAGTGCCGCTGGTTTTCCTAAATCCCAAATCCTCATTCCCAAATCCTGCAATACGGATGTAATCCGCGCCTTCTTCCACCGCCGCCCCGAGTTTGCGCAGCTCCGTTGCCATCGCCGCGATACGGTCGGTTTCCTTGACGCGCCAGCTGGCGATGTTGCGCAGCGTGGTCGTGCCTTCGGCGAACAATGCGACTACCGCCAGCGTCATCGCGGCATCGGGGATGTGGTTGCAATCCAGGTCGATGGCCTTGAGCTTGCCATCCTGCGGTGCGCGCGCCTCCATCCAGTTTGTGCCCTGTGCGATACGCGCGCCCATCGACGCCAGCGCATCGGCAAAACGCACATCGCCCTGGATGCTGTTGCTGCCCACGCCCTCGATGCGTACCGGCCCGCCACCGATTGCGCCTGCGGCGAGGAAATATGAAGCGGAAGAGGCGTCGCCTTCGACATGGATCACGCCGGGCGACACATAGCGGCTGCCTGCCGCCACGGTGAAGCTGCGCCAGCCGTTCCTCTTCACAGAAACACCGAAGCGCGCCATCATCGCCAGTGTGATCTCGATATACGGTTTGGAGATCAACTCGCCGATCACTTCCACGGTCACCTCGCGACCCAGCAGCGGCAAGGCCATCAGCAATGCGGTGAGAAACTGGCTCGACACATTGCCGCGCACGCTGATGCGGTCTGCATCGCTCAGCGTCGCCGGGAAAATCTCCAATGGCGGGAAACCTTCGTTGTTCAGGTAATCGATATTTGTGCCCAGTTCGCGTAGCGCATCCACCAGATCGCCGATCGGTCGCTCGTGCATCCGCGTCACGCCGGAAAGTTTGTAGTGGCCGCCGGATAAAGCCAATGCGGCAGTCAACGGGCGAAATGCAGTTCCGGCATTGCCCAGAAACAATTCCGCCTCCTTGACCGGAAAGTTGCCGGCGCAGCCTTGCACATGAAATACCTGCGGCGCTGCTTGCGTCACGTCAACGCCCAACGTGCGCAAGCCATCCAGCATGCGCGCGGTATCGTCCGACAGCAGCACATCGCGTATCTCGGTCTTGCCATGCGCCAGCGCAGACAGCAACAGGATGCGGTTGGAAATGCTTTTCGAGCCGGGCAGCTTGATCGTGCCGCATGCGCTCAACAACGGGGGAAGGTCGAGAAAATTTATTGGCGACATCGCGATTGAATCTTGGAATGGTTATTTGGGATTTATTTTGAAGGTGTTTGTGCCTAATGATACCGCAAGCGCTTACTGTTGAATAACCTGAACCTGCTAACATCAGCATTATTTGTGATGGATGGAGCAAGCATTGAGCACGATCAAACTTGGCTACACGCGCCCGCTGGATTTCAAGCATGGCCGTGTCGATATGACCCACGGCAGCGGCGGGCGCGCGATGGCACAGTTGATCGACGAGCTGTTCATGGCGGCATTCGACAACGAGTTCCTGCGCCAGATGAACGATCAGGCCTGCTTTCCTGCGCCCGGCGGGCGTATCGTGATGTCCACCGACAGTCATGTCGTATCGCCGCTGTTCTTTCCGGGCGGCGACATCGGCTGCCTCTCGGTGCATGGCACGATCAACGACGTGGCGATGTCGGGTGCGAAGCCGCTGTATCTTGCTGCCAGTTTTATTTTGGAAGAGGGCTTTCCGCTTGCCGATCTGAAACGCATCGTCGAATCGATGGCGCAGGCGGCGCGGGATGCCGGTGTGGCGATCGTTACCGGCGACACCAAGGTCGTGGAGCAGGGCAAGGGCGACGGCGTATTCATCACCACGACCGGCATCGGCGCGGTGCCGGAGGGTGTCAACATCTCCGGCGAGCGCGCTCGCCCGGGCGACAAGATACTGGTGTCCGGCACGCTCGGCGATCATGGCGTCGCGGTGATGTCGCTGCGCGAAAACCTGACCTTCCACACCAGCATCGAATCCGACACTGCGGCATTGCATGAACTGGTGGCGGCGATGGTCGCGGCGGCGCCGGATATCCACGTGCTGCGCGACCCGACGCGCGGCGGTCTCGCCACGACGCTGAACGAAATCGCGCGCCAGTCGGCGGTGGGAATGATGCTGCACGAAGACAAGTTGCCGGTGCGCGAGCAGGTCAAGGCGGCGTGCGAATTCCTTGGCCTCGATCCGTTGTATGTCGCCAACGAAGGCAAACTGGTGGCGATTTGCGCGCCGCAGGACGCCGGGCGGTTGTTGCAGGCGATGCGCGCACACCCGTTGGGACGCGATGCCGCCATCGTCGGCGAGGTGATCGAAGATACGCGCCATTTCGTGCAGATGGAAACCGCGTTTGGCGGGCGGCGCGTCGTCGATTGGCTGACCGGCGAGCAGTTGCCTCGAATCTGTTGAGTAAATGACGTCGTGAAAATCCTGTTCCTTACCCACAGCTTCAACAGCCTGGCGCAACGTTTGTATATCGAGCTGGAGCGGTGCGGGCATCAGGTATCGATCGAGTTCGACATCAACGATGCGGTCACGGTGCAGGCGGTCGAACTGTATCGTCCCGAGCTGATCGTCGCGCCATTCCTGAAGCGCGCGATTCCCGAGGCGGTGTGGCGCAACCACACCTGCTTTGTCGTGCATCCCGGCATCGTCGGCGATCGCGGGCCGTCGGCGCTGGACTGGGCGATCATGCGCGATTGCGCGGAATGGGGCGTCACGGTGTTGCAGGCCAGCGGCGAAATGGATGGTGGCGACATCTGGGCGGCAGAAACTTTCCCGATGCGGCCGGCGAAGAAGAGCAGCCTGTACCGCAACGAAGTGAGCGAGGCGGCGGTGCGTGCGGTGCTGGTGGCGGTGGAGCGTTTTCAGTCCGGTGATTTTAAACCAGTGCCGCTGGACTATTCCCGTCCCGAGGTGCTTGGCCGGTTGCATGTGCCGATCAAACAGGACGATCGTGCCATAAACTGGAGCCGCGACGACACGCGCACGGTGCTGAAAAAAATTCATGCCGCCGACGGGTTTCCGGGCGTGCTCGATACGCTGTATGGGGAAGAATATTACCTTTTCGACGCCTGCGCCGAGGACACGTTGCGCGGTAGCCAGCCGGGGGCGATCATCGCCCAACGTAACGGCGCGATTTGTCGATCAACATCGGACGGTGCGGTGTGGATCGGGCATCTGAAGCGCAAGGCCGAAGGCGAGATTTCATTCAAACTACCGGCCACGCTGGCGCTGGACGGACATTTCGCCGGTGTACCGGAAGCGCCGCTCGATCCATTTTCGCCATGCAGCGGCGAGACCTGCCGCGATATCTGGTTCGAGCAGAAGGGCAACATCGGCTATCTGCACTTCGATTTCTACAACGGTGCGATGAGCAGCGAGCAATGTGTGCGGCTGCGCGAGGCCTATCTGGCGGCCACGCAACGTGAGGTACGCGTGATCGTGCTGATGGGCGGCGCGGACTTCTGGTCGAACGGCATCCACCTCAACTGTATCGAAGCCGCCGCCAGCCCGGCGGACGAATCCTGGCGCAACATCAACGCGATGAACGACCTGACGCGTGTGATCGTTACCAATACCAGCCAGCTCACAATTGCCGCGTTGCAGGGTAATGCAGGTGCCGGGGGCGTGTTTCTGTCGCTGGCGGCGGATCATGTCTATGCGCGTGCGGGCGTGGTGTTCAACCCGCATTACAAGAGCATGGGCAACCTGTACGGCTCGGAATACTGGACCTACCTGTTGCCGAGGCGCGTCGGCGAGGCGAGGGCGGCGATGCTGACGCAGAACCGTCTGCCGGTAGGGGCGGCAGAAGCGTCTGAGATGGGGCTGATCGATGGCTGCTTCGGAACTGATCGGGCAGATTTTCTGACAAGGATAGCGCAGATCGCCGAAGAGCTGGCCGCCAGCCCGGATTACCCGGCACTATTGCAGGAGAAGCTTACCCGGCGCGAACGCGGCGAGCGTAAAAAACCGCTGGATGCTTACCGCGCCGAAGAATTGCAGCACATGAAACTCAATTTCTACGGCTTCGATCCCAGCTACCACGTGGCGCGCTACAACTTCGTGTACAAGATCCCGCACGCCTGGACGCCGCTGTATCTGGCGCGGCACCGCCGCATTGCGAGTTGAGCGTTATATCCGTGCGGGTTCGAAGCTCGCGTCCAGGTTCAGGTCGTCGCAGTAATCGAGGAAATCTCCGCGCAACGTGGGGATGTGAACGTCGGCCTGAATACCCACCGTGATCGCGACGGAAAACATCGATGTGCCGGTGTGTGGCGCCGGATAGGTATCGGTCTGAAGTTCTTCGATATTGATCTTGTTCCGTGAGAAGAAGGCGGCCAGATCGCGGACGATGCCGGGGTGATCCATCGCCACCACTTCCACCCGGTAGGGGATCGCCGGTTGCGTCCGTTCTTGCTGCCGGGTTCGCTTGTGAATGATGCTGAGCCCCAGTTGATCGCCCAGCAGCTCCATTTGCCCTTCGAGCTTGGACAGCGCGTTCCATGGGCCGGAAAGCAGCATGATCAGCGCGAATTGCCCGCCCAGTACGGCCATGCGGCTCTCTTCGATGTTGCAGCCGCTTTCGGTGATTTTGCTCGAAAGCCGATCGACGAGGCCGACTTTGTCCTCTCCTGAAGCGGTGATCACCAGGTAATTGTTTTGGGCGTCTGTGGTCATGAGGTGTTGAAATACAGGAGTTAAATATTTTTTAGTGTAATGCCCAGAGCGATAATGTGCCAGTAATAAATATCTTCCTTGCCGTTATAATTTTACTCGGCCTTGAAAAACGCCACCGCTTCCGCCTCCACCCTGGTGCGCTTCATCGGCGGCAGGCTCTGCCAGATGCGTTTTCCATAATGTTTGCCGATGATGCGCGGGTCGCAGATCATCAGCACGCCGCGGTCGGTCTCATCGCGGATCAACCTGCCGGCGCCTTGTTTCAGCGTGATGATCGTGCGCGGCAACTGGTATTCCATGAACGCGTTGCGCCCCTGCTTGTTCAGTTGCGCGATGCGCGCCGCCAGCACCGGGTCGTCCGGCGGGGCGAACGGCAGCTTGTCGATGATCACCAGCGACAGCGCATCGCCGCGCACGTCCACCCCTTCCCAGAATGATTGGCTGCCGAGCAGCACCGCATTACCGAGCGTGCGAAAGCGCGTCAGCAGCTCGCTGCGCGAGCCTTCGCCCTGAAGCAGCAACGGGTAGTTCCAGCCGCGCCGGTCGAATTCCGCCTGCAAAATTTCATGCGCGCGCCCCATCGCGCGCAGGCTGGTGAACAGCAAAAACGCGCGCCCCTTGCTGGCTTCGAGCAGCGGCAGCGCGGCCTGCACGACCGCCTCGGTATAACCGTCGCTGTTCGGTTCCGGCAGGTTGGACGGCACATACAGCAACGCCTGCTCGCCGTAGTTGAACGGGCTGTCCCAGCACGCGGTGCGCGCCTTGAGCAGGCCCATCTCGTTCTGGTAATGCGAGAAATCCTGCTTCACCGCCAGTGTCGCGGAAGTGAATATCCAGGCACGCGCACTGCCGCCGATCTGCTTCTCGAAGATTTCCGCGATCGACAGCGGCGTGGTGTTGAGTTGCAGCGAGTGGTGGAATATCTCCAGCCAGCGCACCACGCCCTCCCTCTCCCCTAGCCCCTCCCCCGCAAGCGGGGGAGGGGAACCATTGCTCCCTCTCCCGTTTACGGGAGAGGGTTGGGGAGAGGGTTGTTCATCCACCCACCGCTTCAATTGCTGCGACAGTGCCTGTGCGCGCTGCCAGCAGTTCTCCAGCCCTTCGCTGCGCTCCGCCTGCTTCTCCAGCAACTCGCCAAGCTGCTGCAGCTTTTCGCCCAATACCTTCAATGCGGGTTGCCAGTCCTTGAAACTATCGAGAGTGCTGGCGGGCATCCGCCCTTCCTTTTTGAACACCAGCCGCAAGTCGCGTGCGGCCTTGTCCAGCTCATCGGCGGACTTGGGTAGCGGCGCAAAATCCTTGGCCGAGGCGGCCGCCTCGATGCGCGTGTCGGTTGCGAGTTCGAGTAGTTGCGAGGTGGACAGGCTCTCGCCGAAGAACAGGCTGGCGGTCTCCGGCAGCTGGTGCGCCTCGTCGAAAATCACCGTGTTGCAGGCGGGCAACAGCTCCGCCACGCCCTCATCGCGCAGCATCACATCGGCGAAAAACAGATGATGGTTCACGACGACGATGTCCGCCTTCATCGCCTCGACGCGCGCCTTGAGCACGAAGCACTCCTTGTGGTACGGGCATTCCTGACCGAGGCAGTTGTCGCGCGTCGAGGTGACATGCATCCAGATCGGCGCGTTTTCCGGCACATCCGCCAGCCCGCTCTTGTCGCCGCTTTGCGTCACCTTGGCGTATTTCACGATCTTGCCGAGATGGCGCACGTCCTCGCGTGTCTTGAACAGGCCATCCGATTGCGCGCGCTCCAGATGGTAGTGGCAGACGTAATTGGCGCGCCCCTTCAGCAACGCCACCGAAACCGCCGCCTTCAGCGCGTCGCGCACCATCGGCAAATCCTTCTGGAACAATTGATCCTGCAAATTTTTCGTGCCGGTCGAGATGATCACCTTGCCGCCGTTGAGCAGCGCGGGAACCAGATAGGCGAAAGTCTTGCCGGTCCCGGTTCCCGCTTCCACGACCAGAATCGCGTTGTCGCGGATCGCCTCGGCCACCGCCAGCGCCATGTCGCGCTGCTGCGCGCGCGGGCGGAACGCGGCCACCCCGGAGGCAAGCGGGCTTTGCCCGGAAAAAAAACGTTCGACTTCGGCGGACACGGATAAATTATCTAGGACTTCGGGGTTGTGGCTTTTCGGTATGAGCGCGGCTATAGTGTGGCTGCAATTTTACGCGAGCTGTTAGAGATTGGTTCAATTTTT
>JAIELH010000090.1 GCA_019753125.1 Gallionellaceae bacterium
ATCTGACACAGCAACAAACAAACTTGCAGGCCGCCCAGAAATCCTTTGCGCAGATCAATAAACTCTCGATGTTTGATTATCTCTAATTGCGGCTTTCGCTGTGGGGCGATTTGCGGATTGTTTCTGCCTTTACCAGTCAGCGTGGTGATTTTGTCAGATTCAGCATCGTACCCAGACCTTCCTGAGTGAGCCTGTCCAGTAGCGGAATAAGGTAGGGCACGGATAGCGATAGCACAAAAAATCCAATTGCCAGCGTGATCGGAAAGCCTACTGCGAACAGATTAAGCTGAGGTGCGGCACGGGTAAGTATTCCCAGCGCTATATTGGTGATCAGCAACGCGGCCAATATGGGCAGAGAAATTTGCAAGGCATAGACGAAGATGCTCCCGCCCCAGCTCGCTACGGCATGGATGCCATTGTCCGACAGCATGTTGCCAATAGGCAGTATCCGGAAACTTTCCACCAACGCGGATAGCATGTACAGATGGCCATTTATTGCAAGAAACGCGAGCGCTGCGATTGTTTCCATCCATTGGGCAATGACTTGAGAATGAGTGGCGTTGACTGGGTCATAAAGACTGGCGAATCCCAGTCCCATTTGCAGCCCGGCCAATTCACCTGCCATTTCGACAGCAGTAAAAATCAGGCGCATCGTGAAGCCCATCGCCACGCCGATGATAATTTGCTGGATCATTATCAGCAGCCCCTGCGGGGAGCCGATGGCGGCTGGCGGCATAGCGCCGATGGTCGGCGCTATGATGATGGTCAGCAGGACAGACAAGCCGATTTTTACGCGTATGGGGACTTGTTTGTTGCCGAGTATTGGCGAACTGCTAATCAAGGCCAGAATGCGCGTCAGCGGAAAAACCAATGCGGCGAGCCATGCATCGAGTTGAGCGCTGGTAAAGCTGATCATGTGATTGCCGGCACGCCTTGTTTACCCAATCATCCAGGGGATATTGCCAAACAGACGTTGGATGTAATCCACCATCGCGTTTATCATCCACGGGCCGGTCAAAATCAGCATCAGGAAAATTCCCAGTAGTTTTGGAATGAAAGACAGGGTCATTTCATTGATTTGCGTCGCAGCCTGAAAAATGCTCACCAACAATCCAATGACCAACGCGCTGAGCAGCAGCGGCGCCGAGATTATCAGCATCATCTCGATGGCTTGTTGCCCGATGGTGAGGACAGTTTCTGGAGTCATAAAATAGTCGTTAGTTACGAGTTGGTAGTTGTTGGCTGTGGTAGATGCTTCGCGGGTTTTGGGGCTTAACTAAAAACAAACGTCTAACGGCTAGTAACTGTCTCAAGTATAAAAGCTCTGCGCCAGTGAGCCGATAATCAGATTCCAGCCGTCGGCCAGCACGAACAACATGATCTTGAAGGGAAGCGAAATGATTGCCGGCGACACCATCATCATACCCATGGACATCAGCACACTGGCCACCACCATATCGATAATGAGAAACGGGATAAATATCACAAAACCTATCTGAAATGCGGTCTTCAATTCACTGGTGACGTAAGCGGGTACCAGAATGCGCAGTGGGACTTGATTGGCATTTTGCAGCGGCTCACTGTTGGAAATTCTGACAAACAGCGCCATATCTGCTTCGCGAGTTTGGCGTAGCATAAACGTTTTCAGCGGCACACTACCCTTTTCGACGGCTTGCTGAAAATCGAGTTTGTTTTCGCTGAAGGGTAGATAGGCGTCGGTATAGATTTTATCGAACACAGGCGACATGACGAAGAAGGTGAGAAACAGCGCCAGGCCAATCAGCACCTGATTGGGCGGCGCAGAGGGGGTGCCGATGGCGGAGCGCAGCAGGCTCAGCACGATAATGATGCGCGTGAAGCCGGTCATCATCAGCAGAATTGCCGGTAAGAAACTCAGTGAGGTAAGCAGCAGTAATGTTTGCAGGCTCAAACTGTATATCTGCCCACCACCCTGTGCTGGTGTACTGGTCAATGCAGGTAATCCGGTTGCCGCCCAGGCTGGTTGGCTGATTAGAAGGCAGAAAACAGAGGGTATAAACAGCCATCTGGCAATCATGCGGGTGTGCCGCTTTGCGGCAGCACACCAAATCTCTGCCATCTGCCTTTTGTAGTTTGTTCTTTGAAGCCGGGTCATTTGTTCCCCGCGCCCAGTTTATGGCGATTTAGCACTGACGACAGCAGGCTGGCAAACTTGTTTTCAGGTGGCGTGGGACATGGGGGGGAGTTTTCTTTATCTGCTGCCTTTGGGAGCGTGTGCAGTGTTCGAATTTGCCCCGGCCCAACGCCGATTACCAGCCAGGTATCATCAATCTCGACCAGTACAATGCGCTCACGTTGGCCTATCGGTACGCCGCCTAACACTTTGAGCGGGCTGCCAGAGCTTTGTTGTGACGCACTCAGGCGTTTGAGCAGCCAAGCCACAAGTACGATGGATGCCAATACCAGCAACAAACTGAATATGATTTGTATAATGCTTCCGGAGTTGAGGGCAGGCGGAGGTGGAGTATAAGCGGGGCGCATATCTTCGGCGGCGTGAGCGGCGGCAGAGGACAGAAGACAGACGACAGAAGACAGATGACAGATAATAGAAAATAGAGGTTTTGTGTGCCGCTGTGCGGTACGCTTATGCAAATGGCACGGCACAGCCGCAACAACGCATCTGTTCTCCATCTTCATTTATTCAGGCGCCGCATCCGCTCGGAAGGGGTGATGATGTCTGTCAGGCGAATGCCGAGCCTGTCGTTTACCACTACCACTTCACCCTGTGCGATCAGAAATCCGTTAATCATCACGTCCAGCGGCTCACCAGCCATGCCGGCCAGTTCAACGACCGAGCCTTGCGCCAGTTGCAGCAAATTCTTGATTGGCATCTTGGTGCGCCCCAGCTCAACAGTCAGCAGAACCGGGATATCCAGGATCATGTCGAGGTCATTATGGGCAGCACCGTCAGCGCCTGAGCCAAACTGTTCGAATACATGCGGTTTGGCGGGGTCTGCCGGTTGGCCTTCGGCGGCAGTTTGTTCAGCCATGGCTGCACCCCAATCATCGGCTGCGGGGGCGGCAGTTTGCTCGGCCATGGCTGCGCCCCAATCGTCGGCGGTAATTGCTTCTTCGTTGCTGGGGGTCTCGTCAGCCATAGGCTTATCCTTCATTTATCGAGATTATTTTTTCAACCTTCAACGCATACTGACCGTTGAACGCGCCATATTTACATTCGATTACCGGTACGCCATCCACTGCGGCAATGATGCTTTCAGCAACTGCCAGCGGGACAATATCGCCGCTGCGCATTTTCAACACTTGTTCAAGTGTCATGGCGGCTTGGCCGAGTGTGGCAACCAGTTCAACGCTGGCTGATTGCACTTGCTTTGACATGAGTTGCAGCCAGCGTTGATCCATCGCCTGATGTTCGCCCTGCATGGCGCTATAGAGCAAATCCCTGAGCGGTTCGAGCATGGAGTATGGCATGCAAATATGGAGTGCGCCGCCATTGCCGCCAATTTCGATGTCGAAAGTGGTAACGATGACGACTTCGTTGGGCGTTGCGATATTGGCGAATTGCGGATTCATTTCCGAGCGCACGAACTCGAATTGCAGCGGGTGGACGGTCTCCCATGATTTTCCGTAGTTTTCGAATGCTACATCAAGCAAGTTCCGGATGATGCGCTGCTCGGTCTGGGTAAATTCACGGCCTTCGACGCGGGTATGGAACCGCCCATCGCCGCCAAACATATTGTCCACCACCAAAAACACCAGATTCGGGTCAAAAATAAACAAACCATTACCCCGCAACGGCTTGGCTTGAATGAGATTCAGATTGGTCGGCACATGGAGGTTGCGGATGAATTCGCCGAATTTCAATACCCGTACTGGGCCGATTGAAATCTCGGGTGTGCGGCGGATGAAATTGAATAATCCGATGCGGAACAACCGCGCAAAACGTTCGTTAATGACTTCCATCGTGGGCATGCGCCCACGCACGATACGTTCCTGCGACGCCAGATTGTAAGCGCGTACTCCCCCCTCCTGGGTGTCCTGGCTTTTGTCTTCATCAGTTTCGCCGGTGACTCCCTTGAGCAGGGAATCAACTTCGTCTTGTGAGAGGAATTCGCTCATTGATCGTTATGAATGATTTTTTATTGAATAATAAACGAAGTAAATAACACCTCAACAATGCCGCTTTTAATGGCACGGCTCTCGGCCGGTGCAATTGCACCCGGTTCCGAACTGATCGCGGGTGCAGTTTTGCGCATGCCCATGACATATTCAATTTGCCCCTTGATTTGTTTGCTCAGCATATCCTTGCCCTCGAACGTAGCGATATCTGAAGGTCGTTTGCTTTGCAGCAACATATTCACGCGGTGCAAAATCTCCGGGCTGTTGGCTTTGATTTTATCCGCCAGTTCGGGTTTGGACAGCTTGAGTGAAATAGCAACTTGCAAATAACGGTCCCCATCTTCGCGTACCAAATTGGCGGTAAATGTGCCCAAATCAACAAAAGTCGGCGGATTTTTCGCTTCGCGTGCCGCGTCTGCCGCTTCCTTGGCTGCCGCTGCAGCCTCGTCATGTTTTGGCGCATGCGCAGACTGCCGAAACAGAAGCGCCGCCACCGCACCACCGATCAATAACAGTAGAATAACGATGATAACAAGCTTCTTTTTGCTCTTCCCGGGTGTGGCTTTGGTTGCTTCCGCTTCTGCTTCGGCTGGTTTTGCCCCCGGTTTTGCTGCTGGTTTTGCGCCTGGTTTTGTTGCTGGTTTTTCTGCCTTTGCCATTTCTGGTTCCTTGTTGACGATTGAAGCTTTCAAACTTCAGTGCACAGGGAACATGGAGAGCATGGGCGATTTGCCATGGACAGTTAACCACTGGCACACCGTTTATCTCTGCATTTTACGCGTCACTATCAGTCATCCGGCCAAGCGTCCCAAAATATCAGTCAAGTTTTCCTGCCGCGATTACGCCGTGGTTGCGGAAGCTATACGCCCAACAACGTATTCGAGCCTGGCTACATGACTGATTGCTTCTTTCGGGTCTTGGTGCTAATGATAACCCGACTAACACTGAATTTCCTATTTCATGAAGACACAAAGCGCATGGCAGTGAGCAGAAAAAAGTGCAGGAACGTGCTGCCTGCTATTTGCGAGCTTTCTGTTCTACGCGAAAGTATCTACCATTCCGTTGTGGCGGCGCGCCGGCATAATTCGTGCGTCAGGCAACGCGGTTAATTTTGGAGTATCAACGGAAGCCTCATGCTGTGCCGATGCGCCGGAGCCTTGGTTTATATGCTCATTCGCATGGCGGTCGCGCGACGGCTGATCGCTGACCGTGGCATTCCCTAACATGATGCCGTTATCGGCCAATATTTCACGAAGTTTAGGTATCGCATTCTCCACTGCATCACGCACTGCGCTATGCGGCGACATGAACAGTGCGGTAGCCTGGCTATCGGAGATTTTCAGTATTACATTAAGCGGCCCCAGATCAGGCGGGTTCAGGTGCAATTCGGCAACCTGACTTTGTTGAGTGCTCATCCAGCTGATCTTTTGCGAGAAGTCATCTGCCCAGGCGCTGCTATTAAACGGCGTAGCAATGGTTTGAAGCGAGTCGGTAATTTTGTTGCCAGCAAATATGTTGGGCATCATCGGCGATATCGCCGATGGATTGATTGCCGGGGCTGTGTCTTGAACATGCAAGGTCGGGTTGGATGGCAACCCCGTACTTTTAAATGTGTTTTGGCTCGCCTCCTCAGTAATAACCTGTTTATCAGGCGTATCAGCCAGTACGCTGATTTTGCCTGGCGCGAGAGAGGCTGCGCCGGTTTTGTCCGGCGTGTCAGCCGGTGCGTTGATTTTGCCCGGCGCGAGGGGGAATGCGCCGGTTTTGTCGGTTGTGTCAGCCGGTGCGTTGATTCTGCCTGGCGCGAGAGAGGCTGCTGCGCCGGTTTTGTCCGGCGTGTCAGCCAGTGCGTTGATTTTGCCCGGCGCGAGGGGGAATGCGCCGGTTTTGTCGGTTGTGTCAGCCGGTGCGTTGATTTTGTCCGGCGCGAGAGATGATGCGCCGGTTTTGTCGGCTGCAGAGTTCGCCGTATCCAGGCTGGCATAAGCAAGCGAGGCCATTTTGCGGGTGGCGCCATCAATACCCATTGAATTTTTCAGGTCAGCGGCATTGGCTGGCGCTCCATTTGAAACTGGCGTACGTATTTCTTGGGGAATTTGCAGCAGCATGGCGGCCAGTGCATTGGTTGGGTCAGTTATTGCGCCGGTAGCGATTGCGGCCTGATCTGGCGTGCCTTTCAACTTTGCTGGATCAGTCGTATCGAGAATGGCTGCAACTTGCGAGGTGCCCGATTCAGGTGAATCAGCCTCACTGATTTGCCGTGCCAGCAGGGATGCAAAAGGCTCGACAGCCTGTACGTCGGCTGCTTGAGTGCCTGCCGTGCTATCGCCATATGCCACATTTGCGGTGTTGGCAGGTTGGGGTGCGTTGCTGGTAATAGGCAGGCTGGTCATGATAGTTCTCCTTTATCCGGGAAGCGAGAGGGTGGCAGGAATTGCAGGCCGGTTTGGTATGCCGGCCTGCGCTATTCACTATGATCTGTCCTCTACTTCTGTTTCTTCATCGTTATGCGTCTTATAGGCAGCAAGTCTGCCGGAATGCTCATCCTGTGCTTTTTGTTCAGCTTTTTGCTCAGCTTTTTTTTGCGTTTCGATATGGCGCTGTTTCAGTGTGTCGAGTGATTTAAGTTTGCGCCGTGCCGTGTCAAATTCGTTGCGGCCGATTTGAGTCGACGCCTTGCTTTGTTCAACTGCTTTGAGTTGCTGGCCGATTGCATGATTAATTTTTTGAATGAATTGTTCGAAATTACGCAGTTCAACCGGACTCATACCGCTCCGGATGGCTTCCTGAAGCTTGTTTTGATAGTCCTTGCGATATTCGTACAGGAGGTCGAGTTTTTGCTGGGCGCTTTGCTGCTGTTTGTTTAATTGGCCGAGTTTGCGGGTGGCAGACTCATTCTGGTGTTCTGCCAGGTTAACCAAGGGTTGCAGAGAGAACGGCTTTGTCATGGCTGTATCCGCTAGTGCATCGATGGCAACAATGAAGTTAATTGGGCAACACTTGAAGCATAAGGTTCGCTTTCAAACATGCCTTGCCGCAGAAAATGCTCCATTTTTGGGTAGAATGCAATCGCTTCATCCAATAACGGGTCGCTGCCTCTGACATAAGCGCCGACACTGATCAAATCGCGGTTGCGCTGGTAATGCGCATACATTTGTTTGAAACGTTGCACAGCTGACAAATGCTCGGACGATATCAGGTGGGGCATTACCCGGCTGATCGATGCTTCGATATCGATTGCCGGGTAATGCCCTTGTTCCGTCAATCGCCGCGACAGTACGATGTGCCCGTCGAGAATCGCACGCGCGCTATCGGCAATCGGGTCTTGCGGATCGTCGCCTTCGGTTAGCACGGTATAAAAAGCGGTAATAGAGCCGCTGCCTGTCAGGCCGTTGCCGGCACGTTCTACCAGTTGCGGCAGTTTGGCGAAAACCGAAGGCGGATAGCCTCTGGTAGCAGGCGGTTCGCCGACAGCCAGCGCAATTTCACGTTGCGCCATCGCGAAACGGGTCAATGAATCCATGATCAGCAACACATTCTTGCCTTGATCGCGGAAGTATTCGGCGATCGTGGTTGCATAAGCCGCGCCCTGCAAGCGCATCAATGGCGAGGTATCCGCCGGTGTGGCAACGACTACCGAGCGCGCCATGCCTTCCTTGCCGAGGATGTCATCGATGAATTCCTTGACTTCGCGCCCGCGTTCACCGATCAGCCCGACTACCGTAATATCCGCATTGGTGTAGCGTGCCATCATGCCGAGCAGCACGCTCTTGCCGACACCGCTGCCGGAAAACAGGCCCATGCGCTGGCCGCGTCCCACAGTCAGCATGCTGTTGATGGCGCGTATTCCGACATCCAGGACAGTATCGATTCGAGCGCGTTCCAGCGGATTAAACGGCCGGCTTTGCAGCGGTGCAGATGCCGGCTCCAGCAATGGGCCAAGCTGATCCAGCGGCTTGCCGGCTCCGTCCAGTACACGTCCCAGCAACATGTTGCCGACCGGCAGATGCTTGGCGCGATCCACATTGCGCCGGTTTGCATATTTGCGTGCTGCGCCCGGCGTCAACACATGTGCTGCTTCAATGGGCATCACGCGTGCCCCCGGCACCAATCCCTGCACATCGGTTTCCGGCATCAGAAACAATCGCTCACCCGAAAAACCGACGACCTCGGCTTCCACGATGCCGCCTGGCAAGTGGATTGCGCAAGTGCTGCCAATTGGCATTTTCAGGCCGGCTGCCTCCATTACCAGGCCGGTCACCTTGGTCAGGCGGCCGCTTGATGGCATGGTGTTGCACCCGGATACATAATCGCGGCCTTCATCGAGGAAGGCTTGCCATTTTGCGCTGTGCTCTTTGGCTAGGGCAACCATGATTTATCCTGCCCTATGGATTCGACAATACGCTTCCAGCGCACTTCTGTTGTGGCATCCACCTGGCTGTTTGCGGTTTCTACACGGCATCCGCCGCGCATGATTTGTTTGTCGGCAAAAATTTTCCATCCGGTGTGTGCCAATTGTTCACCCATATGTTCGCGTATCAATTCGGCGTCAGCCGGGTGCAAGCTCAAATGAGCGTTCTGATTAAAATGCGGCAGGCCGCTTATCGCTTCACTGACAATATCCAGAATGATTTCCGGTTTTACTTGCAGCATTTCGACCGTCATTTTCCGGGCAACTTCCAGCGATAAATCAAGCAGCGACTGCGCTATTTGCGCATCTACCTGGTTGAGCGCATCTTGCAGATTCTGCATTAGCGCATGAACTTGCATTGCTTCGGCGCGTGCTTGCTGGATGCCGGCAGCGTAGCCCGCTTCGTGACCCTGCTCAAAGCCTTCATCCTGCGCCTGTTGGCGTATGGCTTCAAGCTCTGCGGCAGTCGAAAGCGCCGTATTCTTGCTGTTGGAATGCGAATCAAACGAGGCCAACTCCCAGCGTTCGAACGCGGTCATCTGCTCTTTCGGAATGACGACACTAAAACCGGCAGCCTGGCGAGAAGTATCAGGTCGCTTGTTCGAATGGCTATAACCAATGGCTTGGCCAGCGTCTTTTGCTGGGTTAGCCAGATGGCTAGTAGTTCCATCGGTAGTTTCATCATAACCAGCGACTTGGCTATTGTCTTCTGATAGCCTAGTCGAATGGCTAATGGTTTTATCAGACATAAGCCTCCTCACCCGGGCCGCCTAGGGCAATCTGGCCTTCGTCAGCCAAACGGCGCACAATTTTCAATATTTCCTTTTGGTTGGCTTCAACTTCGCTGAGTTTGACCGGTCCTTTTGATTCAAGATCCTCGCGCATCATTTCGGCAGCACGTTGAGACATGTTCTTGAAAATCTTCTCGCGCAACTCTTCATTGGCGCCTTTGAGCGCGACAATCAGCGACTCCGATTGGACTTCGCGCAGAACCAGTTGAATGCCGCGGTCTTCGATATCCATAATGTCTTCGAAGACGAACATCTTGTCCTCGATTTGTTGCGCCAGATCCGGGTCGAAGCCACGCACACTTTCCAGCATTTCAGTCTCAAGTGTGCCGCCCATGAAATTAAGGATTTCTGCCGCAGTAGATACGCCGCCATGCAGGGTTTTCTTCCCGCTGCCTCCGCCTGACATGAGCTTGGTCAGCACATCGTTAAGCTCACGGAGCGCAATTGGCTGAACGCCATCCAATGTTGAGATACGCAGCAATACGTCATTGCGCGTACGTTCGGTGAGCATTTTGAGTACATCGGCTGCCTGATCGGGCGCAAGGTGAACCAGGATGGTCGCGATAATTTGCGGGTGCTCGTTGCCGATCATTTCCGCTACCGCCCCAGCATCCATCCATTTCAGGCTTTCAATGCCGCTGGTGTCGCTGTTGTGCATGATGCGATCGAGCAAGCCGGCGGCCTTGTCGTCCCCCAGCGCCTTCGTGAGCATGCCGCGGATGTAATCGTTGGAGTCCATCCCGATAGAGGTCTTGCTTGATGCGGAAACGATGAATTCGTTAAATATATCCGCAATCTCTTCGCGGCTCAGGTTTTTCAGTGTCATCATGGCCGCGCTGATCTTCTGCACTTCCTTGGGCTCAAGATACTTCAACACTTCAGCCGCTTCGCTTTCACCGAGTGTCATCAGAAAGATCGCGCTTTTTTCAACACCATCAGGCATTATTCACCCATTCCTTGACTACGCTGGCGACAATCTTGGGTTCTTGCTGGGCGATTTGGCGGGCTGTTTGCAGGCTATGCTCATATGAAGTAGAAGGCGCATAGGTTGCCTCTGGAATTTTCTCTTCCGTGACCGCAGTAAACCCGCCGGTTTTGTTCTGCATGGCCTCGTTCAATGTGTCAAAGGCCGGTTTGATGATGCGGAATATGATAAAAAATATCGCTGCGGCAATCAGGCCGTACTTGAGCAGGCTCTTGCCAAGTTCAATCGTGTCGGGTTGTTGCCAGATCGGTAATTCTTCGACGGTTTCTTTGCTTTCGTTAAAAGAGGCTACCTGCACATTCAGGCTGTCGCCGCGAACCTGCTCAAAACCCATCGCATCCCTGACCAGTTTGTTGATCTGCTCTTTGTCGGCATCACTCAGAGGCTTGTTGCTGGGCTTGCCTTTGGCGTCGATTACCTTGCGATTGCCGTTTACCACCACGGCAACCGACAGGCGTTTGATGGAACCAACCGGCAAGACGGTGTGGCGTATCGTGCGGTCAACCTCGTAGTTGACGGTAGATTCTTTTTGCAGGTTGGAAAGGTTGGCGTTGCTTGCTGTATTGCCCCCGCCGGTCGTCGCTCCCTGCGCGCCCGTAGCGGAAACAATCGGAGCCGTGGCCGGAACCGGCGGCTGATTGGACAGCGCGCCGGGAATGCCGCCTGCTGTGTTCATGCCGGAGCCGTTCATCGCCTCGGTGCTTTGCTGGCTGCGTACCGCACTTTCATTCGGGGGCTGGTTCGGCTTGTAGCTTTCGGAGGTCTGTTCGGTGCGTGAAAAATCAATGTCGGCAGACACCTGTGCGCGCACATTATTCGCGCCGAGCAGGGGTATCAGCAACGCCTCTATGCGTTTGACATAGCTCTGTTCAATCTGCTGCACATATTTGAGTTGATTGGCGTCCAGTCCGTCGCTGCCCGTACCCTCGTGGCTGGCGCTCAGCAATGTGCCGTTCTGATCTACTACCGTCACATTCTTGGCGGACATTTCCGGTACGCTGCTTGAGATCAGGTGAACGATTGCGCTGACCTGTGCGGAATCGAGCAATCGTCCGCCTTGCAGAGAAAGTACCACGGACGCGCTGGGTTTTTGTTGCTCTTTGACAAATACGCTGTGCTTGGGGATGGCCAGGTGAACGCGCGCGGCAGCCACAGAGCCGATGGTCTGGACAGAACGTGCCAACTCTCCTTCCAGTGCACGCTGGTAATTAATCTGCTCGGCAAATTGTGTGATGCCGAACTTCTGGTTTTCCATTAGCTCGAACCCGACATTTCCCCCTTTGGGGAGTCCTTGAGATGCCAGTTTCAGGCGGGCTTCATGAACACGCGAGGAAGATACCAGCAGCGCTCCGCCGCCTTCCGCAAATTTGTAGGGGATGTTCATTTGCTGCAGCGATTCGATGATCGCCCCACCATCACGGTCGGACAAATTACTATATAGCACGCGGTAATCAGGAGTTTGGCTCCACATCCACATTCCGGCGATCAGCGCGAATAGCGCGGCGACAGCTGCCGCCAGCGACATTTTTTGCTGGAAGTTGAGCTGGTCAAGCAGACCAACTGCCTTGTTTTTTTGTTCATCCATAACGAGTTATAGTCATACCTTAAAGCCACTTATGCGCTTGGACATATTATCGGCGTCAAGAGGTCTTTTTAACATCTGAATAAAGGCATAAACCCGTGCCTATTCAGCTCATATAGATTGTATTTCGTTGGGTATTGTTCCATCGCCTAGAGAAGGAGACGCAAAATGAATACCCCGGCAGTGGACAGCTTATTGGCGCAAATGCGCGCTGCGGCAGAGGCGGCGGGATTGCGCGGGCCAAGCCAGGCGGCGCAAACTGGTTCGGTAGACTTTTCTGCCGTGTTGAAATCGGCGTTGAATGGGGTGGCGCAATCGCAAGCCCAATCGGAGGAAATGCAAAAAGCCTTCGTGTTGGGCGACGACAGGGTCAGCCTGAGCGACACGATGATCGCGATGCAAAAAGCCAGTATTAATTTCCAGACTACCGTTCAGGTACGCAACAAGGTCGTGCAGGCTTATAACGACATCATGAATATGCAGGTTTAATCCACTTTAGCGTAAGGCGTCTGCGCGCATGGGTACAGGCGGGACAGACGGCTAATGGCTAAACCCGGCGTTCGGTATGAGGAGGATGCCCGCAACCTTTTGCGATGCGTTATTCGGCTCTGGCTCTTGCGGCACGTTGCAAATTCGTCAAATAGCGTTGCAACAGGATGCTGGATGCGCCGTCAATCTTGGTGAATTGACACCCGGCACGTTTGATGGTCTGTTTGGATTTTGTTATCTGGATATACAGACTTCTTACCGTTATTTCGACTTTGATCGTACCTGTGTTTGGCAGGTCGATTTGGCAATTTTCATAAACTTGGCCTTCATCCAGATCAAGTTCACCTTCCGCACAGCTCAGTTTTACGCCTCCGAGGCTGATATCCATGATAGCGACTTGATGCGATTGCTGCTTGCCTGTAGTTGGTTTGTCCGGTTGAACCGGGATAACGCAACGCAAAGATTCGGAAGGGGGCAGATCGAGCCTGAAGCATTCCCTGCGTTGCAGGCGGTAGATTTCTTCCGGCATGTAAAAATAAAAGGCAGGGTAGCCATCGTATTCGACATCGTAAGCCTGCCCGGGGGCAAATTCAACCTTGGCCGTTAAATGCGAGCTTACCAAAAACAAGTCATCGCTTTCGAGGATGGCTGCGTTGTCCGTGCTGCTTGGGCTTTGCTCCAGCCAGAAACCGGAGTGATCGACACCCATCACGGTGGTCAGGATGAAACAACTTGCGTTGTTATAGTAAAGCGCGACACGAGATATATTCTCGGCCATGTTTCCTAATATGGCTTCGGTTTCTTTTGCATTAACGATACTGAACTCTTCTTTTTCGCTGTCGGAAAGAGTTTCTATTCTCAAAAGAGCTTCTATTCTTACTGGGGTATTTTCCATATGCTTGATAATATTGTCATGTTAGTGAGGCATGTTATACATGATAGCAAAATCATTTTCATTTGGCGCGGGCAAACAGCTGGTTGACGATTGCACGTATAATGCCCGTTTCGTTTTTTAAAGATTCTTGGCTATGAAAATTACTGTAATCGGCTCCGGCTATGTCGGCTTGGTATCTGCCGCCTGCCTGGCGGAACTGGGCAATGACGTGTTGTGCATGGATATCGATCCGCGCAAGATCGGGATACTCAACAATGGCGGCGTACCGATCTACGAGCCGGGGCTAGAGGATATCATCAAGAGTAATGTCGCCGCAGGCCGTTTGCGTTTCACCACCGATGTGGCGGAAAGCGTTATGCACGGCCTGGTGCAGATGATCGCGGTGGGCACGCCTTCCGGTGAAGACGGCTCGGCGGACTTGCAATACGTTCTTGCCGCCGCACGCAACATCGGCCGCACCATGACCGAATACAAAGTGATCGTGGACAAGTCTACCGTGCCGGTCGGCACGGCGGACAAGGTCAAACAGGCGGTGCAGGAGGAGCTGGACAAGCGCGGTGTGAGCACCAGATTCAGCGTTGTTTCCAACCCGGAATTTCTCAAGGAAGGCGCGGCCATCGATGATTTCAACCGCCCGGACCGCATCGTGATCGGCGCGGAAGACGAACAGGCCATCAAGGTGATGCGCGATATGTATGCTCCCTTCCAGCGCAACCATGACCGCCTGATGGTGATGGATATCAAGTCGGCTGAACTTGCCAAGTACGCCGCCAACGCGATGCTCGCCACACGCATCTCGTTCATGAACGAACTGGCCAATCTCGCCGAACGTGTCGGCGCCGACATCGAACATGTGCGCAAGGGCATCGGCTCCGACCAGCGTATCGGTTACCACTTCCTGTATGCGGGCTGCGGTTACGGCGGCTCATGTTTTCCCAAGGATATTCGCGCGCTGCAACGCACCGGCGAGGAATACGGCCTGCCGCTGAAAGTGCTGGAGGCGGTGGAGCGCGTCAACGATGCGCAGAAATCCATATTGCTCGGCAAGATTACCAAACGTTTCGGCAATGACCTTAAGGGCAAGCATTTCGCCTTGTGGGGACTGGCGTTCAAGCCGGGCACCGACGACATGCGCGAAGCCACCAGCCGCGTCGTGATGGAGGGGTTGTGGGCGAGGGGGGCGACCGTCGCCGCTTTCGATCCGGTGGCGATGAAAGAGGCACAGCACATTTATGGTGATCGCGCCGATTTGCGCTATGCGAACAACCCGAAAGATGCACTAGTGGATGCCGATGCGCTGGTGATCGTGACGGAATGGAAAGCCTTCAAGAGTCCTGATTTCAATATCATCAAGGCGCGCTTGAAACAGCCGGTGATCTTCGACGGGCGTAACCTGTTCGAGCCTGCCGATGTTGTTGCGCTGGGCATCGAGTATCACGGCATCGGACGCGAAGGCTAGCCAGCACTGGATGGTTGGCTACCCGCGCGACATTGCAGAGCGGCTATTTAATAAGAAAAAACTGCGTATAAATAGGTCAGGTTGTTGTCTTTGGCTGCGCGCACATTACCCGAACTGTTGTCGATGAAGGTAGAGCCGCCCAGAAAATGGTTGTAGAAAGTCTGCTGCAGGGCAACATGTACATTGGGAGTGGGTTCGTAGTAAAGCTCGAAACCGTAACCGCTTGTCTTGGGGTTGCCATTGGCTGAACAGAAAGCAAGCTGAGAATTGTTCTGGTTGCATGCTCCCGTCACCACGGTTTGATCCGGGTTATAGGCCCAATAATTGTTGTCGGTGCTGCCGTCGGTGTAAAAGCCGAAAACATGTGCGCCCAACTGGCGTTCATAGTTGTAGCTAATTCTGGCCTTGATAGTATTCAGGCTGCTGTGAGCCGTATCGTGGTTCCTTTTGATTACCGCACGAGGATTCCAGTCGACCTGTTCGGCAATATAGGTCACCCGCGTCGACCATGAATGCACATCGGTGATGCGCTGATATGCAATATCGAAACCGATGTCGGTGTATTTACCCCCGGAAGATCCGGGAATACTCCGATCACGTTTTAAAGTCGTGATCATGCCAAAGGTGCCCAGCATGAATGCGTCTGCCCCTCGTACATAGTTATAGGCCAGACGCCAGTACGGGTTGATGGATGTGGAGGCCGTATTAACTGGCCCTGATATCGAGATGACTGGCAACGGGGACAAGTACCGGGTGTAGCCCGCAAATTCCGCATAAACGCTTTCGTTCACCATCGCGTAAACGCCAACCCCCGCCACTTGGTCGATAAGGTTGCCGTCAATCACGGTTGAGGGTCCAAATTGACCGAGACCCCAAGCGCTTAACAAATTCGATGTCCTGTAGGGGTACCCATTGACTGGCGATATCTTCCACAAATCCTGAATCGTTGGGGCATTGTTTAGCGTGACGCCCGCCACGACCTTGTGCTCACCCATTTGAAAATTGTCCGCATAGCGAATTTCGGAAGCGTCAAGATAGGTATCGCCTCCCACCTTGGTGCCGGTTTGCACGCCCTGAGAGCCAAACAAGGGAGTAGTATTAACGGGGTTATAGGTTAGCCTCACATAGCCACCCAAATTCTCGTAAAACTTTCCCGCCACATAAACGCTGGCCTCCTCCGGAATGACCGAGCCATTCTTGGGCAGTGCTACATCAGGATTTATACTGCTGGCAGTGTTGCGAATCTTGGTGTCGGATATAACGCCCGCCACCGACAAGGGAATCACATAACCACCTGCCGAGTAGCCCGTTAACTTGAATTGGCGTCCTGCGGGAGTAAGCTCTCCGTAGTTAAGATGGCAAACCGCGCAGTTTTTTCCAGTCTGACGTGAAAATGCCGGCAGGGCATAAATGTCTCGAACGCCAAAAAATAGCAGGAAAACTATGAGGGTTACGCGATGGTTCATAAACGTTTCAGTTGGGAATCAAAATAATAAAATTCCCTCGATTTTTCGTTTTCCAAAAGATAGGCTTCATGTTACCAGCTTTTCTTAATATCAAGAAACAGGGGCGGTAGTTCCCGCCCCTGTTTTTTTGTTTCGCCGATTCAGCTTAAAGCAGCGGCACGATCATCAGCGCGACGATGTTGATGATCTTGATCAGCGGGTTCACTGCGGGGCCTGCCGTATCCTTGTAAGGGTCGCCGACGGTATCGCCGGTCACGGATGCCTTGTGCGCTTCCGAGCCTTTGCCGCCGAAGTTGCCTTCTTCGATGTATTTCTTGGCGTTGTCCCATGCCCCGCCACCGGTTGTCATCGAGATCGCGACGAAGATGCCGGTGATGATCGTGCCGACCAGCACGCCGCCGAGCGCCTGTGCGCCGAGCGTCAGGCCGACGATTACCGGCACCGCGATCGGCAGCAGCGACGGGACGATCATTTCCTTGATCGCGGCCTTGGTCAGCATGTCCACGCAAGTGCCATATTCGGGCTTGCCGGTGCCTTCCATGATGCCGGGAATTTCCTTGAACTGGCGGCGCACTTCCACGACCACCGAACCGGCGGCGCGCCCGACCGCTTCCATGCCCATCGCGGCGAACAGGTAGGGCACCATGCCGCCGATGAACAGGCCGATGATGACCATGTGGTTCGACAGGTCGAAGCTCGTGACCAGATGCAGTTTGGCTTCCAGCGCATGCGTGTAGTCGGCGAACAGCACCAGCGCGGCCAGGCCGGCGGAGCCGATCGCATAGCCCTTGGTGACGGCCTTGGTGGTGTTGCCCACCGCGTCCAGCGCGTCGGTGATGACGCGCACGTTTTCGGGCAAGTGCGCCATTTCGGCGATGCCGCCGGCGTTGTCGGTGATCGGGCCGTAAGCATCCAGCGCCACGATGATGCCGGCCATCGACAGCATCGAGGTCGCGGCAATCGCGATGCCGTAGAGCCCCGCCAGTTCGTAAGCTCCCCAGATTGCCAGGCACACCGTGATGACCGGTGCGGCGGTAGCCTTCATCGAGACGCCCAGCCCGGCGATGATGTTGGTGCCATGGCCGGTGGTGGAGGCCTGGGCAATATGGCGCACCGGCGCAAACTCGGTTGCGGTGTAGTACTCGGTGATCCATACCATCGCGGCGGTCAGCAGCAGGCCGATGATCGTCGAGCCATACAGCGCGTTGACGCTATACGTGCCGTTGTCGCCCATGATCCAACTGGTGATCGGGTAGAAAGCAACTAATGCCAGCACGGCCGAGACAGCCAGGCCGCGATACAGCGCGTTCATGATCTTGCCGCCTTCGCGTGCCTTGACGAAGAAGGTGCCGATGATCGAGGCGATGATCGAGAAGCCGCCCAGCACCAGCGGGTAAATCACCGCATTCGGCCCGGCGTTCGCCATCAGCAGGCCGCCCAGCAGCATCGTCGCGATGATCGTGACGGCGTAAGTTTCAAACAGGTCGGCCGCCATGCCGGCGCAATCGCCGACGTTGTCGCCGACGTTGTCGGCGATCACCGCCGGGTTGCGTGGATCATCCTCGGGGATACCGGCTTCGACTTTGCCCACCAGGTCGGCGCCGACATCCGCGCCCTTGGTGAAAATGCCGCCGCCGAGACGGGCAAAGATTGAAATCAGCGAGCCGCCGAAAGCCAGCCCGACCAGCGCATGAGTCGCCTGAGCGGTGCTCTCACCGATGCCGATCAGCAGAGCGTAGTAGCCCGCGACGCCCAGCAGCCCCAGGCCAACCACCAGCATGCCGGTAATCGCGCCGCCTTTGAAGGATACGTTCAGTGCCGCATTCAGGCTTTCCTTGGCCGCTTCGGCGGTGCGCACATTGGCGCGCACCGACACATGCATGCCGATGAAACCTGCCGCGCCGGAGAGCACCGCGCCGATTGCGAAGCCGATGGCCGTTTGCCAGCCCAATGCGACGAGAATGACGACGAACAACGCGGCGCCAACGATGCCGATGGTGGTGTATTGCCGGTTAAGATAGGCGGAAGCGCCTTCCTGCACGGCAGCGGCAATCTCCTGCATTCTTGCGCTGCCGGTTGATTTACCCAGAATCCATTTGATTGAAGCCGCCCCGTACAAGAGCGCTGCAATCGCGCTTAACAATGCAAATCCAAGACCACCTGACATGATTACCCTCCATAAAAATGAATCATACAATTGCTCCGACATTTCAAAGCGCATGCTGGAGCAGCAGAAACAAACTTCAGGAACAGACTTCAGGAACAGACTTCAGGGAGTTAGGATACTGCGGATTTCAAATAATGACATGGTATTTTTGCAAAGGCTGATTTTTGCCGACGCGTAGTATCAGAGTGAATTACTTCTGTATTTGATGTGCCCAGTAGCGGCGATGCGTTTTGCGGTAGCGTTCTACCTGTAAACCCTGCGTATTTACTTCGACCAGAATTGCGCCGTCTTCATCTGAGCGCAATAGCTCCGCGCCGCTATCCGCATAACGTTGCACTATGTCATTTTTGGGATGCCCGTAGCGGTTGCGGTAGCCGACCGTGAACACCGCATAATCCGGTAACGTGGCGGCGACGAAGTCAAGAGTGGAAGAGGTCTTGCTGCCGTGGTGCGGCACAACCAGCAGCGCGGTGGGCAGTTTATCCGGATGCTCCCTGATCAGCCGTGCTTCGGAGTTTTTTTCGATGTCGGCGGCAAGCAGAATATTTTGGTTGCCAATGCTGATACGCAGCACACAGCCCCGGTTATTGTTGTGAATTTTGTCATCGGCATAACTGGCGGCATCGGGGTGCAGCATTTCAAAATCGACACCGTCCCAGTTCCAGTGTTGTCCATCGATGCAGTGTTGCCGGTTGTTCGCCAGTTTCAACAGCGGCTGATCGTCGGGCAGCGAAGACGAAAGCCAGCTGACCGGCATCGCCTGCATGATCGAAGCCGCGCCGCCGGTGTGATCGAGGTCGTCGTGGGTCAGGATCAGGCCGTCCAGCCCGGCGATCCCCAAGGCGCGCAACGCGGGAACCAGGATGCGGTTGCCGCTGTCGGCGTCACCGCTGAAATCCGGCCCGGTATCGTAGAGCAGCGCATGGCACCGGGTCTGTGCGGCGACGGACAGGCCTTGCCCGACATCGAAAATCACTAGGCGCAATGCGCCATGCGCGGGTGGTTCCGGCGCATTCAGGAACATCGGCAGCAGCAACAGAAAGCCCAGCCAGCGTGCCGGGAAGCCGCGCGGCAACAGTATCCACAGCGTACCCAGCATACCGGTGGCGATGCTCCAGGCGGGTGGCGCATGTTGTGTCCATACCGCTTGCGGCAAGGCGTTCAGCCATTCCAGCGGCGCCATCGTGCAGTCCATTACGATATGCGCCAGCCACAGCGGGACATCCAGCGGCAACGCCGCGCCGAGCAGGGCGAGCGGCACGACGACCAGGCTCACCAGCGGGATCGCGAAGGCGTTGGCGATCGGCGAAACCAGCGACACCTGCTGGAACAGCGCGAGCAGCAGCGGGATCAGCCCGATCGTCATCGCCCACTGTACGGTAAGGTACTCATCCAGCCAATGCGGCTTGCCGAGGCGGTGGGCGGTCACGTACAGGATGATCGCCACCGCGCCGAACGATAGCCAGAAACCTGCCGACACCACCGCCCACGGGTCGGGAATCAGCACGCCAAGCAGCGCGATGCCGAGGATTTGTCCCAGCGAAAAATTGCGGTTCAGCCAGAGCGCGACCGCGACCGCGCCGACCATGTAAACCGTGCGTTGCGCGGGCACGGCATAGCCGGACAGCAGCGCATAGCCGAGCGCTACCAGCAAGGCGACCAGCGCGGCAATCTTGCGTGCGGGAAGAAGCAGGGTCAGCCGCGTGCTGCGCCGCCATAGCCAGTAGGTGAGCGCGAAACCAGCCCCGGCCAGCATCGTGATGTGCAAACCGGAGATGCTGACCAGATGATTGATCCCGGTGCGCGTAAATATTTGCCATTGCGCCGCCGGAATGCCGCTCTGGTCGCCGATGGTCAGCGCGCTCAGCACTGCGGCATAAGGCGCGCCGCCGAGGGTGCGGTTGAACTTGTCGCGCACCGCCTCGCGCCAGGATTCGATGCGATAGAAAAAACCATCGACCAATGTGTCGAGCCGTACATTGTGCCCCTTGTTATGCACATAGCCGACCGCGCGCACATTGTTTTCCAGCGCCCACGCCTCGAAATCGAAGCCATAGGGATTGCTGCTGCCGTGCGGCTGCTTGAGGCGCAGCGTGAGCTGCCAGCGCTCACCGGCATGCAGCGCCAGCGGGACGGACTTCTCATCGAGATAGGTGCTGAGGTAAATATGCTTCGGCACACTGGCCTGCGGGGTAAGGATTTTTTCGACATTGAAGCTGAACCGCAGGCCGCGCTGGTGGTTGCGCGGCAATTCGGCAACCACGCCGATTACTTCGATATCGCGCCCTTGCCATTCATACGGCAGGCTGATCGCGAGGCGTTGTCCGGCTTGCCATGCGGCGTGATAAAAGCCAAACCCGCAGCCAAAGGCGGCAAGAAGCAGGGCGTGGATGAAGCGGGTAAACCGGCTGCGCCAGCGCTGGCGCAGCGGGAAAAATGTAAAGGGAAAAAAGAGCAGCAGCCATGCCGGTGAAAAATCCGGCAGTACGGCTTGTTGTTGCAGCCACCATACGCCGATGGCAAAAAAGATGGCGAAGATAACCATGTGCGTAGATTAACCCACTAGAATACCGACATGCGCAAATTCTTCCGGAAATTCCTGCCCGACCACGAGACGGTGAAGAATCAGCACTGGCTCAAGCCGTTTGGCGGTTGGCTGCATCACCCCAGCCTGTGGCATTTGCACCGCCGCACCGTGGCGGGCGGGGTGGCGGTAGGGATGTTTTGCGGCTTGATTCCCGGGCCGTTGCAGATGATCTCCGCCGCGCTGTTGGCGGTGCTGCTGCGCGTCAATTTGCCGGTGGCGGTATTTACCACGCTTTACACCAACCCGTTCACGATTGTGCCGCTGTATGTGCTGGCTTATGGGCTTGGCGCGTGGGTGAGCGGTGCGCAAAATGGCGCCGTTGAAACAAGTTTCTATTTCCCGGAAATGCACTGGCACAACTGGCCGAGCGAGCTATGGGATTGGCTGGTGATGCTGGGCAAACCGTTCCTGATCGGGTTGCCGCTGCTTGCAGTAATCTTGGCTATTGTGGGATATTTTGCCGTGCGTGTGACGTGGCGCGTGGCGGTGGTGTGGAAATGGAGCCACAGGCGGCGCTAGGCATGCATGCAAACGGCACGGTATAGCGGTTTGGATAAAAAGGGCGTGGGTGTCTTGTGTTGATGGTTCAAAAGCAACACAATATAAGCTGTTTGCAGCGCATTGCATGATGGAAGTTTCATGCATCGCGCATTATCAACGCAACTCAAGGTCATGACAAATGGAAGATAAGCGACTCGTCTCTGCGCCGTTGCCAAGCGATATGGAATTGCTTGGCGAGGGCACATCCTTTCAAGGCACGATATGCGACATGCTGAGGGAGGCCAAGGGCTTTGAAAATTTCACGCAGCCCGACATTGAGTTTCTCGCAAAACATATGAAGGCCTATCGTGTGGAAGAAGGCACAACAGTTTTCCGCGAAGGGGAGCGCAACAGCTATCTGTGTGTGCTGATCGAAGGACGTGTCGGCGTATACAAGGAAGCTAGCGACAACGAGGTCAAGTTGCTCACCGTCATCCCAACAGGCAGGATATTCGGGGAAATATCGATTATTGATAATTTCCCCTATTCTGCGAGCATCATCGCGGAGACCGAGGCCACGTTTTTGCTGATGAGCCGTGAAGGTTTTCGCGAGTGCATCAACGGCAGACCGATACTTGGGGTGCGTTTGCTCAGCCTGATTGCAGGCCTGCTTTGTGCGCGGTTGCGCTCTGCCAGCGGCCAGTTGGTGGATTACCTGGATGAATAACAAGGGCGAAAATATTCTGTAAGCGGAACGTCTGGCCTTACAGCAGCTTCCCGTCTATCAGCCGCAAGCTGCGTTGCATTCGCCCGGCCAGTTCGGCGTCGTGAGTGACGACGATGAAGCTGGTGTTGAATTTCCCGTTGAGTTGTTGCATCAATTCGAACAATGCATGCGCACTGTTGCGGTCGAGGTTGCCGGTTGGCTCGTCGGCTAGCACGCAGGCCGGTTCCGTTACCAGTGCGCGCGCCACCGCGACACGCTGGCGCTCGCCCCCGGACAGCTCCGACGGGTGGTGTTGCAGGCGGTGCGCCAACCCCACCTGTTCCAGCATTGCTGCGGCGCGCGGGTCGGCCTCCGGGCGCTTCATGCCGCGAATCAGTAAAGGCATCGCGACGTTTTCCAGCGCGGTAAATTCCGGCAGCAGATGATGGAACTGGTACACGAAGCCGAGTGCACGATTGCGCAATTCGCCGCGCCGCTCCTCGTTCATTTGCCGCACATCCTGCCCGAGTATCTGCACGCTGCCGCCGCTGGCCTCATCCAGTCCGCCGAGCAGGTGCAGCAGCGTGCTCTTGCCCGAGCCGGACGCGCCGACGATCGCGACACGTTCGCCGCGTCGCACCTCAAGATCGACACCTTTGAGCACCGGCACCTCTTCCTTGCCGAGCGTGAAGGTTTTAGTCAAATCACGGCAGGAAATGACGGTTTTTTCTGTCCTCTGTTCTCCGTCCTCTGTCTTCTGGTTACTCATAGCGCAGCGCCTCCGCCGGTTGGGTTTTTGAGGCGCGGTAGCTCGGGTACAGCGTCGCCAGCAGGCTGATCAGGAAGGACATCGAGGCGACCAGCGCGACCTCGGGATAGTGCAGGTCGGACGGCAATTCACTGATGTAATACACATCCTTGGCAAGAAAATGCATGCCGAACAAGCGCTCGATAAACGGCACGACCACATCCAGGTTGAGCGCCAGCACAATGCCGCTGCCGCTGCCGAGCAGCGTGCCGATCACGCCGATCACCACGCCCTGCACGATGAAGATTTTCATGATGCTGCGCGGCGACGCGCCGAGCGTGCGCAGGATCGCAATATCGGCCTGCTTGTCGGTGACCGCCATCACCAGCGTCGAGACGATATTGAACGCGGCGACCGCGACAATCAGCGACAGGATGATGAACATCATCTTCTTTTCCATCTGCACCGCGCGGAAATAGTTGCTGTTCTGGTGCGTCCAGTCATTGGCGTACAACTCGGGCGGCAAATCTTTTTGCAGTTCGCGCGCCACGCGCGGCGCGAGGTCGATGTTGCGCAACTTGGCGCTGATTCCGCTAACCGCTTCGCCGAACTGAAACAGTTTTTGCGCATCGCCGAGGTGGATCAGCGCGAGGCTGTTGTCGTAGGGTGCCATGCCGATCTCGAAGATGCCCGCGACACGGAATTGCTTCAGGCGCGGCATCATGCCGGCCGGTGTGATCTGCCCTTGCGGCGCGATCAGCATAATCTTGTCGCCGACCCGCGCACCCAATTTGCGCGCCAGATCCGAACCGATCACGATCGTGAAATCCCCGCCGCGCAAATCGCTCAATGCGCCCGCTTTCATCTTGTCCGAAAGTTCGGTAATCGCGGCTTCACGCGCCGGATCGATGCCGCGCACCATCACGCCCTGCACACTCTGTCCGAACGACAGCATGCCTTGCCCGGCGATGTATGGCGCGGCGGCGGAAATTTGTGGGTGTTGCGCAACCTTGCCCAAGATGGGCTGCCAGTCATGCAACTGCCCGCCATCCGCAACCACTTCCAGATGCGGCGATGCGCCCAGCATGCGCGCGCGAATTTCCTTCTGGAAGCCGTTCATCACCGACAGCACCACGATCAATGCCATCACGCCCAATCCCATGCCCAGCATCGAAATCATCGAGATAAACGAGATGAAATGATTGCGCCGCTTGGCTCGGGTATAGCGCAGGCCGATGAACAGTTCGTAAGGTTGCAAAATGAAGTTGTCGATGTGATGAAACGGGCGTAAGTGTGCCACAAGGCGGCAGCTGAAGCATCCTTTTTGCTAGGAAAGAATAGAGTATGAACGGCTAGGTGTCTTCGCCAGAAGCATTGCAAATATGTGCTTTCGGCATTACCCCGTTTCCGGGTGATTCTTGTCAGAATCAACTGAGAGCCAATTCCCGGCAAAACTGCCAAGATACAATAACTGTTTCAAACAAAAGAGGGCGCGTTGCCCTCTTTTGCTGATACCTTCCAGTTGTTAATGTTTACCGGGCTTTAGAAGCATCGGCCTGTTGTTCCGCATTAGGAGCAGGTTGATCAGCCCTCGTTTGCCCCGGCATCACGAATCTGGGGAAGTAGAAATCGCGGTACTTCTGCAACATTCCCACAACCTCCGTGCTGGTTATTTGCTGTATGCGGCGCTGCGGGTAACCGAGTTCATCAAATGGAATATAAGGTTTCTGCGAGGAAGTGTGACAGTTGTCGCACAAAAGCGGCTTCTCATCCACCAGACGGTGAATCACTTTCTTCATTTTGGACTGGTCGGTCGAGTTGAGGGCATCCTTGTTTTTCAGGTAGTCGATCACGAATGCTCTTTCACGCTCCCCGTTAAGGAAGTTGAAGCTGCCATCGCTAGCCAGCGTTCCTGGGCCTATTTTGGCGCCATAGTTGCCATGCATTTCCTTTTCCGTCTCAACCAGTCCTTTGGGGTTGGAGGTCAATATTTTTCCGGTGATTTTGTCATACCAGCGGAATGACCAGGGAGCCTGATCCGGTTTCGCCTTGATGTGGCAGGTTTCGCAACCGATGAAAAACGCGTGCATGTTCAGGAACGCACGTATGGGTTTCGCCTTGCTATGGGGTACCGAACCATGGCAGCGTGCGCATACGCTGGTTTCGTCCTTTTCCATCGTCATGCCGACGTGGTGAAAGTGTCCCTTCACATACTGCTCTTTCACGACGGTATAGCCGAGGTCGGTGGTGGCTGTCGATTTCTGCTCCGACATGACCTTCTGTAGCATTTTTTCTTCAACCGATGCACCGGCCTTGGCGGTGACCACATCGAGGCCATGATGCTCCGCATGGCTGAAGATGATCGGGTAAATAAAATAACCGTACCAGACAGCGAAGACGATCAGGGCGATGGCGTAGAGCTTGCCCATCAGTTTTTTTAGTTGATTTGGTAACATTTCTTGATTCTCCGGCACTTAGTGGTGCTGAGGCTTGATCTGGTCTTCAAGGCCTTCTTCTCGCATGGTTCGCTCGTATTCTGCATAGTGTTCGTGGATCATGTCTGCTTCTGTGAGATAGCCGGTGATGAATACTGTACCCAGAGGAAATTTTTCGGGCGAGTAGTGCACGTTGTACCAGTGGACAAAGAACAGGAACAGCGCCGCCAGTAACGCTTCGTCGGTATGCATGACATACAGGATATTGAACGCGAAGCCGGGAAGAATGTGGCTGAATTCATCACGCCACCAGAGGATGAATCCGGCTGGCCCCAGAATCGGAATACCCCAGTAGGGTGCGTAGTAGTCAAACTTCTCTTTCCAAGAGATGCGGTCATAACGCGGCGGGCGATTGGTGATGTACAGCAGATATTTGAACATGTCGATCAGGTCGTAGAAGTCCTTCTTGCACGGGATCATCTCCTGGGACAGGAATTCTTTGACGGCATTGCCGAAAGTGAGGCAGCCTTCCTTTTTCAAGCGCAGTATCCGCCGCGAATAGAACAGATATACCCAGTAAATGGTGTGATAAACGAACAGGCACAGCAGGATGGTGCCGAAGGTACGGTGGATTGTCGGCGCAACATGTATCCCGCCGAAAAACTTGTAGATCGGCGCCGCCCATGGTTGATCGAAGTACTTCAGCGGGAATCCGGTCAGCGACAGCGTAATCACGCAAGTGAACAAAACGATGTGCTGTAACCGTTGATGCAGCGAGAAGCGGAAGAAATACCTTCTTCCATTCTTTTCAACTATTTTTGGATATTTCTGCATGGAGCAAACCTCAATTCAGTGTACGTTTTCAATTTGCAGCTTAGTGATGCCCATCGTCCGGAGACTTCGTGAACGAGAAGTTCGGGAAGAGTCTCCTTAGTAGTTCCAGGATGATGAGAACCAGGAAGAAATACATGACGGCCGCCATTAACCCCGTAAAAAACATCATCATGTAATGCAGGAAGGGGTATTTGTCTTTGTCATAGGTGACGTGTACCCGGTATCCGGCCAGATTTTCGCTCGCCTTATCATGGCACTCGGAGGTGCGGCAGGTAGTCGCAACATTCTTGTTGTTGTTGGCGGCTGTCGGAGAATTCCTGCCTTCAATGAAGTGCACGCTCTCGCCTTTGACTACATGGCAATCCAGGCAGTCAGGCGTCTCGTCAGAGCCAAATTTGATCGCCTTGTAATGGAAGGTTTCCTTATAGGTATTGACCACATCGTCAAGATTGTGGCGCTGCTGTAAATCTTTGTCGCTGTGGCATCTGTCACAGACCTGCACCATTTCAACCGGCTGACGGGTCTTTTGCAGGCGCGAGGTCACATGCTTATAGAAGGATTCCGCGAATTTACCGGTGCGGTGACAGGTCTTGCAGCGGCTTATCCCGCGTTGTGATATGCCGCCAGCCTTACCCTTGAAGAAAGACAGCGGGCGGTACAGCGGTTCTTCGTGGCAATCCTTGCAACCGGGGAAGTCCTGTACGTTTTTCTTTTCTTTGCCTTCGGTATCAAACTTGCCATGAACGCTCTTGTTTAATTGCTCCGCTACTGATTTGTGCGAGAAGTTTTTCTGCCCGGAAGGTTCGGTCAGATGGCATTCGGTGGTGCAGTCCACTTTTTTGGCGGGGTCATGAGGGATTTTGGCGATATCCTGATGGCAATCTATACACTTCACCCTGAAATGGGGGCCTTCCTCAAACATGTGCTCATTGATGTAAAACAAACGAAGATTGCCATTTTCATCGATGCGGCTGAGGCCCCGGTGCTTGTGGCAGAGAACGCAATTCAGTTCGTCTTCGGCATTGGACAGCCCTGCCATGCTGCAAAGTAGCAATGCTGTAAGAAACAAAATGACGCGAGTTTTAAAGAATGACTTACCCATTAACCTGACCTTTAATTTTGTATTTCTTTTTAGTCGAGTTCGTGCTGTCTTAATAACAGCGCGGCGACTCAACGCCGCACTGCTGGTTACCGCTTCAGCGACTCGACCCCCGGCCACCACCACATTCAGGAACTGCTGGCGCACACATTCATTCAGTTACAACTTAAAAAAGTTATAACCTGTTCCGATGCCAACCAAAACTGCTCAATTATTAAAACAAGTTCGTTTTTATTATTATTTATTATCAAAATAAGTCCGGTAGATAATAATCCGAATATTGTATCAGGCTTTTTCTTTTTGTGGCAATTCGAGCCTTGTCCAATGTTGTAATTGTGAAAAGATTTAGTGGTACTTGCGGCTTAGTTCATGCACTGCCGCAACCAGCGCCGCCGCGTGTTCCGGGTTGGTATGTTGCGAGATGCCGTGACCCAGATTGAATACATGGCCGCTGCCGTAGCCGTAGCTGCCGAGAATGCGCTCGACTTCGGCATGGATCGCATCAGGCGAGGCGAACAATACGGCGGGATCCATGTTGCCCTGCAACGCAACCCGGTCGCCGACGCGTTGGCGCGCGTTGCCGATGTCGATGGTCCAGTCGAGTCCGACCGCGTCACAGCCGGTGTCGGCAATGCTCTCGATCCACAGGCCGCCGCCTTTCGTGAACACGATCGACGGGATGCGCACGCCGTCTTTTTCCTTGATCAGGCCGGCCACGATGCGGTGCGTGTAAGCCAGCGAGAATTCGTGGAATGCCGCATGCGACAGCACGCCGCCCCACGAGTCGAAAATCATCACGGCCTGCGCGCCGGCTTCGATCTGCGCATTCAGGTAGGCGATTACCGCCTGGGTGGTCACCTCCAAGATGTGGTGCATCAGCTTCGGCTCGTTGTACATCAGCGTTTTTACCTTGGCGTAGTCGTCGCTGCCGCCGCCTTCGACCATGTAGCAGGACAGCGTAAACGGGCTGCCGGAGAAACCGATCAGCGGCACACGGCCATCCAGCGCCTTGCGGATTTGCGTCACGGCATCGGTGACGTATTTAAGTTCCTTACCGATGTCCGGCACGCGCAACGCCTTGATGTCCGCTTCCGTCTTCAACGGGCGCTCAAACTTCGGGCCTTCGCCTTCGGAGAAATACAGGCCCAGGCCCATCGCATCCGGCACGGTCAGGATGTCGGAGAACAGGATCGCGGCATCCAGCGGGAAACGCTCCAGCGGTTGCAGCGTCACTTCGGTGGCGTAGTCCGGGTTCTTGCACAGGCCGAGAAAGCTGCCGGCGCGCTTGCGCGTTTCGCGGTATTCCGGCAGGTAGCGGCCGGCTTGGCGCATCATCCACAGCGGGGTGTATTCGGTCGGTTGACGCAGCAGCGCGCGCAGGAAGGTGTCGTTCTTGAGTTTGAAGTTCATGATTGTTTGTTTTATCCCTGCAAAATTTCTAAATCCAGTTGTCCGCGAAAATCACGAAACTACACGAACAAAACCCTTTCGTGCTTTTCGTGTATTTCGTGGACTGTTTTGTAGTTATCGCGGCAATACCGACGAGCCCATCAGAAACTCGTCCACCGCGCGCGCGCACTGGCGGCCTTCGCGGATCGCCCACACGACCAGCGACTGGCCGCGACGCATGTCGCCGGCAGCGAATACCTTGTCCAGGCTGGTGCGGTAGTTCTCGGTGTCTGCCTTGATGTTGCCGCGCGCATCCTTCTCGACGCCAAACGCATCCAGCACTTTCTGCACCGGGCTGACAAAGCCCATCGCCAGCAGCACCAGATCGGCCTTCAGTTCAAATTCGGTGCCCACAATTTCGTTCATCTTGCCGTCTTTCCATTCGACGCGAACCGCACGCAACTTCTCCACCTTGCCGTTGTTGCCGATGAATTCCTTGGTAGATACCGCCCAGTCGCGCTGGCAGCCTTCCTCGTGCGAGCTGGAAGTGCGCATTTTCGTCGGCCAGTTCGGCCACACCAGCGACCTGTTTTCCTGCTCGGGCGGGCGCGGCATCACCTCGAATTGTGTGATCGACAACGCGCCATGGCGATTGGATGTGCCCACGCAATCGGAGCCGGTATCGCCGCCGCCGATCACCACCACATGCTTGCCGGTTGCGCTGATCTGATCCGGCAGCGTATCGCCCGCATTGACGCGGTTTTGCTGGGACAGGAACTCCATCGCATTGTAGACGCCGTTCAGTTCGCGTCCCGTCACCGGCAGGTCGCGTGGTGTCTCGGCGCCGCCGCACAACACGACCGCGTCGAATTCTGCCAGCAGCGTTTCCGGGGCAATGGTCTGTTTGGACAGATTGTTTGTGCCGATATCGCCGTCTTTTCCGATGAATACGCCGGTGCGGAATATCACACCTTCGGCCTGCAACTGCGCGACGCGGCGGTCGATATGCGATTTTTCAAACTTGAAATCCGGGATGCCGTAGCGTAACAGGCCACCGATGCGGTCGTTCTTTTCGAACAACGTCACCTCGTGTCCGGCGCGCGCCAGTTGTTGCGCGCAGGCCAGCCCGGCGGGGCCGGAGCCGACCACGGCGACTTTCTTGCCGGTCTTCTTCGTCGGCAGTTGCGGGATCACCCAGCCTTGTTCCCAGCCTTTGTCGATGATCGCGTGCTCGATGGATTTGATGCCTACCGCGTCATCGCTGATATTCAGCGTACATGCCGCTTCGCACGGCGCGGGGCAGATGCGTCCGGTGAACTCCGGGAAATTGTTGGTGGAATGCAGTACGTCCAGCGCCTGTTTCCAGTTGTCGCGGTACACCAGGTCGTTCCAGTCCGGGATGATGTTGTTGACCGGGCAACCGCTGGAGCAGAACGGCACGCCGCAATCCATGCAGCGCGCGCCCTGTATTTTGGCCTGCTCGTCGGTCAGATGCAGCACAAACTCATTATAATTCTTGAGCCGTTCGGCCACCGGCAGACTACTCTCGCTCAGACGCTGGAATTCGATAAATCCGGTTGGCTTACCCATTATGAATACCTCTGAAAATTTGGCTTTGCGGGATGAAGCGCAAGAAGCCGCACAGCGAGCGACGAGACATATCGAACAGATAGACGAGGAGCGAGCGAGCACGCGACGCAGCGATTCGCCCGCAAAACAAATTTACAGAGGTATTCATTACGCGGCCTCCAATTGTTTGGCATTCTGCGCCGCAATCTCTTGCAACGCGCGACGATATTCGGTCGGCATCACCTTGATGAACTTCGGCAGATATTGCGTCCAGTGATCCAGGATGTCATTCGCGCGCGCACTGCCGGTATGCTGCCAGTGGTTCTCGATGAACTCGCGCAGCACATGTTCATCCGCCTTGTTCAGGTGGTTGAAATGCACGCGGCCATGCGCCTCCACTTCGCCGGTTTCGCTGGCTGCCGCTTCGGCCGGAACCGGCTCCAGCTCCACCATCGCCAGATTGCAGCGCTTCTCGAAATTACCATCCTCATCCAGCACATAGGCAACACCGCCGGACATGCCCGCCGCGAAATTGCGCCCGGTCTGCCCGAGCACGATGACGATGCCGCCGGTCATGTATTCGCAGCCGTGGTCGCCGACACCTTCCACCACCGCGACGGCCCCGGAGTTGCGCACCGCGAAGCGTTCGCCGGCCACGCCGCCGAAGTAGCATTCGCCGGAGGTCGCGCCATACATCACGGTGTTGCCGACGATGATGTTCTCATGCGTGACGATGCTGGATTCCTTTGGCAGCATCACGGCGATGCGTCCGCCGCATAAACCCTTGCCGACATAGTCGTTGCCTTCGCCGCGCAACTCGAACGAGATGCCGTGCGCGAGGAACGCGCCGAAACTTTGCCCGGCCGTGCCATTGAACTTCACGTTGATCGTATCGGTGGGCAGGCCGGCATGGCCGTAACGTTTCGCGACTTCATGCGACAGCATCGTGCCGACGGTGCGGTTGAC
>JAIELH010000007.1 GCA_019753125.1 Gallionellaceae bacterium
CGGCGCTGGGTGCGGGGCTATGGTCAGACCAACTGGGGCAGGCCGCCGCCTATTACCTCGAAATCAAGGCACTCAACCCGGGAGCGACCATCAGCTTTACCGGTCACTCGTTGGGCGGCGGGCTGGCCTCTCTGATGTCGGTGCTCTTCAACGAAACTGCCTTTACCTTCGACCAAGCGCCCTTTCAGGCTGCACTGGCGCAAGCGCAGAATCTAAAAAACTACCTGCTGACACGGGAAGCTGGAACCATCGATGCGGCTACCCTGAATAATCTCCTTGCCCCGCTGGATCGTTATATCACCGCAGCATACCCGAGCAATCTCAACCCGATTGCGGCGGACACGCAGGCAGCACGGCAGACACAAGTGACGAACATCAACGTGCAGGGGGAGCTTCTATCCACCTTCCCTTGGAACATACCCAACCGAATCGGCACGCAAAGCACAGACATACCCAACAACACAAATGGCGTATCGGCTGACGACCTCCACGCCCAGTCCCTGCTCACCGCCTACCTGCAAAGCAACCAGACCGCAGCACCGAACAAGGGGTTGAACGATGTCACCTTCAAGTTGCCCGATTTGTTAAAGATGATTTTCGATGCGAATTTGTTTGCGCACCCGACGAATGATCCGAAATTTGAAAACCTCCTCGAACACCTCGTACGCCACGAAGCAGGCGTACAAGGTTCGTTTGCCGCCGACGCCATGGTCACCCGCTTCACCGCCGACCTGTGGAAGCTCGCGCAGGACGGCGGCATGACCATGAACGACGGCAACAGCCTGCTCTTCTGGAACAACGTCAGCAAAGCGCTGACTGCCTTCGCGATGCAGTTCTATTATGAAGATACCGCCAACGCCACGAATCCGAACAAACAACTCTTTACCGACCTTGGCACAACAGGCGCCGGCAGCCCTTCGACAGGCTCAGGACAGGCGAATGGCATCCGGTTCGACATGCACGATGTATCCAAAGATGTCGCAGCCGCGATGGATGCAAACGCGCAAGTCGATCTCACCAAAGCCAAAGGTTACCAATACTTCCAGGCATACCTTGATACCACGAGTTTGCTTTCGCCCGCCGAACGCACCCTGATCAAATCCATCCTCCCGCAACTGCGCGACTGGTACGTGCAAGCTGGAAGTGGCGGCATGAACGCCACCGACACCCTCAACTGCGGCGCCTTCATGCTCGGCGGCGCGGGAATTGACGCACTGCGTGGCGGAGACGGGACCGACCTGCTGGTGGGCAACGCCGGAGACGACCTGCTGATGGGAGGCAAAGGCAACGACTTTTTGCTCGGCGGGCAAGGCAACGACACCTATGCCTATAAAACCGGCGACGGCTTCGATACCATCCTCGATTCGGACGGGAACGGCAGCATCGCTTACGACGGCAACACACTGGCAGGCGGCGCGCAGTACGGCGACAACCGCGTGTTCAAAGGCGCGGATGCCAACGGTATGAGCCACCTGTACCTGAATGCGGGGCAAGGCAATCTCATCATTGACGGCAATATTTTCGTAAAAAATTACAAGGCCGGAGACCTCGGGCTGGCGCTGGACGGCCAATCGGTGCTTGCCCAGGCCCCGACGCTATCAGGCGACCTCGCCCCGCTGCTGGATGGCAACGGCAACTTTCAGCACGATGCATTGGGCAACGTCATCACCGATCCGAACGCAGCCGCACCGGAATACCAGGACAAGCTTTATGGCGGCGCGGGCGACGACGTTCTCGAAGGGCGCGGCGGCATCGACATTCTCAGCGGCGGGAATGGAAACGACATCCTCTATGGCGGCGACCGGGTGGCGGTAGCCCAGGCCATCGCCAACGGCGACACCGACCCCAATGCCAACATCCAGGGCGACTGGCTCAACGGCGGGGCGGGCAGCGACACCCTCATCGGCAGCAACGCCGCCGACATCCTGATGGGCGGCGGCGGAAGCGACCTCATCGTCGGGGGCGCGGGCAACGACCACATCATGGGCGACGGCGACTACAGCACGCAAGTCCCCTTCTGGAATATTGCGCAAACTGGCCCCCTCACCAAACAAATCACCGCCCTCGGCCTCGATCTGAACGCCTACACCACCCCTGACGGCGCATCCGACGTCATCTATGCCGGTAACGGCGATGACTTCGTGGTGGGCGGGCTGGGCAACGACATTATCTTTGGTGGAGAGGGCAGCGACACGCTCTGGGGGGACGATGCCAACATTCCCCAGGGCAACGACTACCTCGAAGGCGGCAAGGGCAACGACAACCTCATCGGCGGGGGCGGCAACGACATCTACGCCTACAACACCGGCGACGGCAATGACAAAATCTATGACACCCTGACCGATACCAACACCCTCCTCTTTGGCGCGGGCATCACCCTCAACGACCTCAAGCTCTCGACCGGCGACACCGGCTATGTGATTACGCTGGCCGACGGTTCGACGCTCAGCCTGATGAGCGGTGCGAGCGGCGTCGTCAATGCGCAAGGCAACTATACTTTCGACCCGCAGCACACCGACATCCAGCAACTGCAATTCGCCGACGGCAGCAGCATCGGTTGGGGGGATTTTCTGAAGCGGGGGCTGGTGCAGAGCGGCTCCAATTCCATCGTGCTGGGCAGCAATTACAACGATGAACTCTCCGGCGCCAACAGCACGCTGGTCGGCGGGGCGGGCAGCGACACCTATTCCTACCGTGCCGGAGACGGCAAGGTCCATATCAAAGACTTCAACATTGGTGGCGACGTTAATACCCTCAAGTTCGGGCCGGCCATCACCGCCGCACAGATCAAACTCGGCCTGGGCTCCCTCAAGCTTGACCTCGGAAATGGAGATGAAGTCCACATCGACAACTTCAATCCGGACGATGCGCTCAACAGCGCCACCATCCAGCGCTTCGAGTTCGCCGACGGCAGCACGCTCACCACCACCGAACTGCTGGCGCGCGGGTTCGATCTCGAAGGGACGGCAGGCAACGACACCATCACCGGCACCAACACCACCGACCGCATCAACGGGCTGGGTGGCAACGACATGTTAATTGGCGGTGCGGGCGACGATACTCTGAACGGTGGTGCAGGCAACGATATGTTGCAGGGCGGCACGGGGAACGATACCTATCTGGTCAATGCGGGCGACGGGCGGGATGAGCTGCTCGACTACAGCGGCACAAACAACGTCGTGTTCGGGGCGGGCATCAATCTGGCCGATCTCACTTTGAGCACGGCCATCGGCAGCGACGGAAAAGATGCGCTCCTGATCCGGACAGGGGCAAACGATTCGTTGACTGTCGATGGCGGGCTGAGCAATCTTTCCACCAATACGTTCTTGTTCGCCGATGGCAGCATGCTGAGTATGAGTCAATTGAAGGAGCAGGCGAAGTGGAGTGATATTCAGTCATCGGAAATCGCCGTGCTGGAAAGGCAGTATCTTGCTAAACAAGAGGCTGATGTGACTCAGTGGTTGCCAAATCTTGGGTACGTCCAGCAACCGGATGGGAGTTGGTACCATGCTCCTGAAATCGAATATCACTATTACGATAAACTTTATGCGGGCACCATGAGCCAGACTTTTACGTATGGCACAAGTTCTGGTCAAAGCAATACCGTCACGACTACCAACCAAACTTGGTGGCAATGGGAAGGCCGTACTGTAAGTGTTTCCGATTCGGTTGTGGATGTTCGGGAATTGCCTGCAATCACGCTTACTGATCCGGTAATAAATATCAGCCCGGAATATACTTATAACTATAGCTTTCTTTATTCGGCAGGGCTTGAGGTTAAATGGAAATATGACGGATGTATCAATCCTCAGTATTACCAATATCCTGTGTCCGGTTACATGTACCCGGACGGGAGCTTCAGCTTTTCCGATGGCACGGGGGCAGTTCCTGCAACAGGGATTGTTATGCAAACTTCTCAAACAAGTGCATACATCCCCATTCCTTTCAATGCCGATGTCGGCAGCAGTTTAACCAATGCCCCAGTCAATTTTAAATATAGTTCATTTACTAGTGGCAGCACAGTTGTCCCGCAAGTGGTTCCTCTTACTTACTACCGCTCCCAGAGCAATTACTCTTTCCAACAAGTTGATATCGGGCCGGGAAACCATACGGTCTATGGCGGCACAGTAGTTAATGCAGGAACCGGGAACAATGATATTGAAGGCGCTGGTTTTGTTTACGCCGGTACAGGCAATAACCATATAAGCGGGGCCGATATTGTTTATCTCGGCTCTGGAAACAACACGGTGGAAAACTCCACTGAGATATACCTCGGGTCTGGTAACGCCGATATACGCGGCAGTCAGGTTGTATACGGCGGGTCGGGCAACAACAGGATAGATTCTTGCCAAGGCGTGTACGACGGGTCAGGGAACAGCACGATCACCAATAGCTATTATGTGTACGATGGTGCAGGCGACGATGTGTATATCGGAAACGACGTGGTAGTGGCAGGTAGCGGCAACGACACGATACTCAGCAGCATTTCGCCAAGCGGTGGATATTGGGGAACGAATACGACCATCAATGCCGACATGACCGGAAATGTTTTGGTCGGGGGGATTGCCAAAATTAATACCAATTTTGCGCTAGACGTTTTTTACCGGGCTCAAGGTATAACCGATTGGCAGCTAAGGTACACACATCCAAATACTTACCGGACATGGTATTCTGGATATTGGGATGCACAAACTATGGCATCTGACGTAGATGCGAGATATGGCCTGACCTTGCAGCAAGCGATTGATCAGGGAATAGCTTTCTATAACGCGCCGTTGCCGGTGTTGGCAGTTGTTAATGGCAGTTATGCCCAACCTTCTTCCTATTATGCGGCGGTGGGTACGCCAGTAACGCAGCTCCCCCAGATTACGGCCAACGATTACGCATCTTTGGCACCCTTTTATGCGCAGATGTTGGCTGCGCCTTATCCAAATAATGACCTCAATAATGTTACTTTCGGGCAAGGCATTTTGCCATCCGATCTTCATTTCTCCTGGGGGCAGGTAGATATCGCCATTAGCGGTTCGCCGAGCGATCCGAAATCGAAGTACACGACTCTCAATATTACTTGGGGCACGAATAACCAGAGCGTTCAGGTAATCATGCCGCACTACGATGAGCCGGTCGGCTCGGGCGTTTCGGAATTTGTCTTCGCGGACGGCGCCAAGCTCAGCATGGCGGATATGATCGCCCTGGCGCCGCCTGCGCCGAGCTTCGATCCGCAGTTTTTTCAATACCAGCTCGGCATGGGTTCGGTGGCAATTGGTGCGGGATACAGTGGCATCGAGTTCGGCTCCGGCATCACCTCCAGCATGATTACGCTGGGGGTGGGTTCGCTGATGCTGCGCGTGGGCGATAACGGCGACGTTATCCATATCACCAGCTTCGATCCGGCCAATGCGCTTGCGCCCAATGATATCAGCAAGTTCAAGTTTGCCGATGGTACGTTGCTGAGTTATGACCAGATGTTGTCCCGAGGTTTCGATATCTATGGCACAGCAGGCAACGATACTCTTACCGGTACCAATCTCGACAATCGCATCTATGGCGGCAGCGGCGACGATACGCTGATCGGCAGCGGCGCACATGACACGCTTGACGGCGGAGCGGGCAATGACACGCTGATCGCGGGCAGCGGCAGTGAGACCTTTGTGTTTAATCAGGGCGAAGGGCAGGATACGATCATCGGCAGCGCCAAAAACACGGGTGATGTCATCCAGTTCGGTGCGGGCATTACATCCAAGAACTCGCTTTTCATGATGCAGGGCAGCGACCTTTTAATCAAATATGGAGATCAAGGAGATACCATTCGGCTGCAAAATTTCGCAACCAGTGCGCAAAACCCCATTAGCAAGTTTCAGTATGTCGATGGCGGCTACAGTTCTATCTCTAAAGAAGGGTATCCGGGAAATTATTGGGCACTCCTAGAAAATTACAATTCATCTGGCGCAATTCGTGGTCGCGGTTATGCTTTTGAGAGCAATTATTACCTTTATGAATATAACCAGAGCGGCTCTATTAATAATATTGGCATGTTCAATATTGATGGCTCTTATAACAGCACTGCCTATGATGCCAATTTTCATGTGACGAGTTTTAGCTGGAGCCGTGCTGGTTCTTATGGGTTTGGTAATTACAATGTTGATGGCTCAGGCAGCGGAGAGGTGCATCATTCAGATGGCAGCTATTCCATCTATACCCGAAATGTACAGCTTAACCTCCTTGAGTTGGATTATGCGGCCAACGGCAGCAAGCTTGGTGGGAGATGGGTAAAAAATGATGGTTCATGGGGGGATGAAACATACAACCCAGACGGATCCAGCAACGGCAAAAGTTACAGGCCGGACGGTAGTTACAGCAACTACACCAATGACGGTTTTGGTCTCGTTACGGCAATCAACTATGATTCTAATGGCATTGAAGTTGGGCACAGCACTACGATAACTGATGGAAGCGGTGCTGTTACAACGGTGAATTGCGATGTTGGTGGCGTTGAGTTTGGCCGCAGTACCACGACAACCGATGGAAACGGTGTTATTACAACGGTGAATTATGACGCCAACAGTATGGAGGTGGGTTATAGCATCACAACTTTTGACAATAATGGCGTTGTTACTAAAACAAACTATGACAACAATGGGGCAGTATTAGGCTACAGCACCATTGCTGCCAATTCCGGTGGCGGAGCTACAACAAATATTTTTGATGCCAATAACAACAATCTGGGCGACTATTGGTGGGAGCACTGGGAGGCAGGTGTTTCCTTCGGTAGCGACAATGCCGATGGGTCGGGTAGCGGAAACTGGCACAATTCAGATGGCAGTTATTCAACATATGCCACAGATGCGCTGGGTAACTACAGCGAATTGGGCTATGACGCCAAGGGCAACAAGATAAGCGATTCTTGGTGGCATGCCGACAGCTCTCATGGTAACGATATTTTCAGTGCTGATGGCTCCAGTAGCGGTGAGACTCATAATGCGGACGGCAGCTACAGCAATTACACCAACGACGGCCACGGCGACATCACGACAAATTACTTCGACGCCAGCGGCAATCTGCTCAACTACAGCGTGGTCGCCGATGATGGGCTGGGCAATATCCACACCTCAAACTATGATGCTTCCGGCGCCCTGTTGGCGGATAGCTGGACGCATAACAACAGCTCGCCCTTGGCTGGTATCGTTGCAGATCAAACTGCAGTTCAGGATGCGATGTTTTCTTTCCAGATCCCTGCTGGTAGTTTTAGCGATCCGAATACCAACGATACACTGACATACAGCGCAGTGCTGTCCGACGGTGGCGCACTCCCAAGCTGGCTGACCTTTAATGCTGCGACGCAGACCTTCAGCGGTACGCCGGGTAACGGAGACGCGGGCAGCTACAGCGTCACCGTCACCGCGACCGATACGGGCGGTCTCACGGCAAGCTCAGTATTCGCCGTCGATGTCGCGAACGTCAACGATGCGCCGGCCGTGAGCATGGCGCTTGCCGACCATGCCGCACTTCAGGACGCAGCGTTCAGCTTCACCGTCCCGGCGGGAACCTTCGGCGATGTGGACTTCATCCACGGCGACACGCTGAGCTACGGCGCGACGCTTGCAGATGGTTCGGCACTGCCGGGCTGGCTGACTTTTGATGCCGCCACGCAAACTTTCAGCGGCATTCCGGGCAATTGGGATGTTGGCAACCTGAATGTGCTGGTGACGGCGACCGACACGGGCGGCTTGAGTGCCTCCAGCAATTTCGCGCTCAATGTCGTCAACGTCAACGATGCGCCAACCGCAAATGCCGATGCGGGTGTTGCAACCGAAGACGGCGGCGCGGTATTGCTCGATGCAGCGACCCTGCTGGCCAACGACACCGACCCGGACTTCATCCACGGCGACGCGCTCAACATTGTCGGCGTATCGCAGGCCGCTTCCGGTGCTGCCGTGTCTTTGCTCAATGGCAACGTGCAATACGACATCGGCACCTTGTTCCAGTCGCTGGCTCAAGGACAGACCGCCACCGACACCTTCAGCTACACCGTGAGCGACTTGGCGGGAGCCACCAGCACCGCCACCGTTACTATGACCGTCACCGGCGTGAACGACGGCCCGGTCACAGTAAACGACACCGCTGCCGTGCAGGAGGACGCTGCTTTTTTTGCAACCGGCAACGTGCTGTCCAACGACAGCGACGTGGATCAAGGCACGGTACTGAGCGTTGCCAATGCGGGCACGCTGCAAGGCAACTACGGCAGTTTGGTGCTGAACGCAGACGGCAGCTATACCTACATGTTGGACAACGCCTCGCTCGCGGTGCAATCGCTGGCCGCAGGACAAATCGTCACCGAGACCTTCGCCTATCAGGCCACCGATGGCATTGCGTTCACCCCGGCCACGCTCACCGTCAGCATCACCGGCACCAACGATGCTCCGGTGGCCGCCGCCGATGTGACCGCCGCACAGGAAGACCTCGCCATCATCGCAACGGGCAACGTGCTCGCCAACGACAGCGATGTGGATCAAGGCACCGTACTGAGCGTGGCAAATGCGGGCGTGTTTGCTGGCAGCTACGGCCAGTTCACGCTGGCAACCGATGGTAGTTACAGCTACGCACTGAACAACGCCTCGCTCGCGGTGCAATCGCTGGCCGCCGGGCAGGTTGTGACCGAGACCTTCGCCTATGCGGCAACGGATGGGTTGATTGCGACGCCATCCACGTTGACCGTCACCATCACAGGGACGAACGATGCGCCGGTGACCGTTGCCGATGCGGCGGCTGTGCAAGAAGATATCAGCATCGCCGCGACCGGCAATGTGCTCATCAACGACAGCGATGTCGATCATGGTACGGTGCTCATGGTCGCCAATGCAGGCACACTGCAAGGCAACTACGGCAGCCTGATGTTGAACGCCGACGGCAGCTACAGCTACATGCTGGACAACGCCTCGCTCGCGGTGCAATCGCTCGCTGCCGGGCAAACTGTCACCGAGACCTTCGGCTACGAGGCGACGGATGGGCTGATCGCAACGCCATCCAATTTAACGGTCACCATCACCGGCACCAACGACGCGCCGGTCGCCACGGCAGATGTTGCAGCGGTGCAGGAAGACATGAAGCTTACTGCCACCGGCAACGTGCTGGGCAACGACAGCGATGTCGATCGGGGAACCGTCCTGAGCGTGGCCGATGCCGGGTTGCGTCAAGGCAGCTACGGCAGCCTGACTCTGTCCGCAGACGGCGGCTACAGTTACGCCGTGGACAACGCTTCCCAGGCGGTGCAGTCGCTGGGGCGCACCGCACAGGTCGCAGAGCATTTCGGCTACACCGCGACGGACGGAATTGCCGGCGCCGCTGCGGTATTGGACATCTTCCTGAGCGGGGCGAACGACGCCCCAATTCTGGTCGCGCCGCTGGCCGACCAGAACCTCACCTTCCACAAGCACTTTTCCTGGCAGATGCCGGAAGGAAGCTTTACCGACATCGATCAGGGCGACACGCTGACCTACGGTGCGACGCTGGCCGATGGCTCGGCGCTGCCGGATTGGCTGAAGTTCGATGCCGCCACCCGGACCTTCTCGGGCGAGACGCCGAAGAAAGTCGGCTTTGTGGATGTCCGGGTGACTGCAACCGACAGCGTGGCCGCTACCGGCAGCACGGCTGGCAGCCTCTCCGCCTCGGATGTCTTCCGCGTTTCGGTCAGCCACGGCAACGAAGGTGTGGGCAACGGCGAAGACGCGCCGCCGCCCGGCCACGACCACAACACCAATGACGGCGCGGGCACTTCGCCGGGACAGCCGGGTTCAAAGGGCGGCAACGGCCAACATGCTTCCGGCGATTATGCGCACGAACGAGACTCCGACCATGACGAACAAGAAAAACACAAAAATGATTCTTCTTCGCACGGCAGCAAGGATTCCGACAGCCGCCGCACCGACGAACTGATCCGCACCTGGTTCGAGGAACAAAGCGCAAGCGAACGGTATTCGTCTTTCAGCGCGCTGGACCGGCATAGCGCATGGGGTGGCCAGATCGACCGGCAGGTAAACCGGAATGTCGCCAGAGGCATCTCCGGAGATGTCAGCCAGGAATGGGAACGGATGAATGCGCGGCTCAAAAAGCATCTGGAACAATCCGGGAGCAGCGACAGCCACTTTGCGGAGCATGGCACAGGCTCCAAATCGTTCGGTCTTTTCGGTTCGGGAGGCCAGCAGGGCATCCCCCAGTTGGGCACGGACAGCGGCCAGCAACTGAAAGCGTTCGCGGGGCTCAAGGAGGGGCTGGAGAGGCTGGGCTGTTAATTGTTAAAAGTTCCAACGCAAATTCCCTCTCCCGCAAGCGGGAGAGGGGGATGGTTGGGCAAGTGGAGAGAAAGCAATGAGCGCGATGAGTATTCCCATGAAAGCTTGCTGCGGGTGTAACGACGCGCGCCTTGATGAAGATACGCCCAGTCACTCCATCAGGCGGAGTGCATTTCCTTCCCGCCATTTCGGCTTGCAACCTGGACAGATGGGATACATCCCTGGCGCGTTTTGCGCCCGTAAAATCATATTCCTTGCGCATAACTTTTCTCCTCTTTTTCGTGGCATTGCGCGGGTTATGGCAATGTCCTCCCGTCTGGAGAGGGCTCAGTTACTCCATTTTTCCCAGCACACTCTAGGCGAAATAACAGGCAGATTGCCCACCCTCTCAAGCGCCAGCAGCTCGGCGTCGCCCGTGACAAAACAATCTACCCCAGCCTGCAATGCACACGCGATAATCCACGGATCATCCACGTCACGAATAGGCAAAGCGGGCGCAACGGCTTGCGCGGGAATCACGCGCAACAAACGCAACTCGGCCTCAACTTTGATCAGCAACTCACTGTTGGCGCGAAACTTGCGTTGCAAAATATCCAGCACTTCAATAATCACGGGCTCACCGATAACGATTTCATGCCCGGTCAACAGCCGCTCGTACAAATCGGTGCACAACCCCCGTGTGGCCAACGCGCTGACCACAACGTTAGTATCCAGAAACACTTTCACGAAATGGCCTTAAATACATCCTCGTCGGTTAAAAAACCATTTTGTTCGGCGAACGGCATCACCTCGCCGCGCACCGACCGGAACCGCCCCAACGCCAATTGGCGGCGCAACGCCTCGCGCACAATATCGCCCTTGGGCCGATGTGCGGCCAATGCGGCCTGCGTGAGTTCACGCTCAAGCTCATCGTCGATACGAATACTTAAAGTAGCGCTCATGGCAATCTCCAAATCAGGTGTGTTTCATTGTAACACAGCGGGCTTTTCTTACGCATGCAATCAAGCGGCGAACGATGCAACGCATCTACCTTATTAAATGGAAGAGAAAAATCTTCCATGCTAACCCTGCTGGCGTTTTTTGAACTGCTTCGTTTGCACTTCCAACGCATCATGCATTGGGTGCACACACCGCATTGTTCGCATTACCGCCGCAAACTTGCGCAACCAGTTGATAGGCGCAACCACCGCCATACCCCGCAAAAACCCGAATGGCTCAAGGCCGAAATCACCGGCTCAAATTTAACAAATTAATTCAAGAAAAGGTTGAAGATGCACTATTCCAGACAAGACATGCTGTGGCTGATCGGCAGCCTGTCGCGCGTATTCCGCCTGCCGTTCGACGCGCAACTCGTCAGCCAGCAATTCCCGCCGCCGTATTCCCGCACCGCATTGCTCAATGCGCTGCAAGCGCTGGACTTCAAGGTCGGGGAAATGGAGCTGGACGATGAGGGCGTCGCCACGCTCGAGCGCATCCCGTTTCCGGTGGTGGCGTTTGCGCGCGAGGAGGATGTGGAAACAGAGGAGCCGGGTAGCGTGTTACAGGCAAACACCCTCTCCCGCGCTAACGCGCACCCCTCTTCCGCAGATAACCCCTCTCCTCAATCCTCTCCCGCAAGCGTGAGAGGAGGCAAAAGGGAAAAGCAATCTTCAATCCTTGGGAGAGGGGCTGGGGGAGAGGGCGGTATCGAGTTCGCTAACGAGCCGGACGAAGCACCTCCGCCCAAACCGGCAACCCCCGCGCTGCTGGTCAAGGCCGATGAAGAGCGCGTATTGTTCTTTCGCGCCGGAGCCGAGCAGCCGGAAACCGTGCCGCTTGCCGAATTCACCCGGCACTTCCGCAGCGACATCCTGCTGGTCGCGCGCGACACCGCGCAGACGGCTGCCGACCTCGAAGCGGAACAGTCCGCCCCGGTTCCACAGCCGTTGCAGCCCGGCCACATCCCGTTCGGCTTCCGCTGGTTCGTCCCGGAGCTGATGAAACACAAGCGCGTCTGGCGCGACATCCTGATCGCCTCGCTCGCCATCCAGCTCGTCGGTCTGGTCACGCCGCTGTTCACCCAGGTCATCATCGACAAGGTCATCGTCCACCAGACCCAGAGCACACTGATCGCCATCGCCGCCGGGCTGGTGATGTTCATGCTGTTCAACGGCGCGATGACCTGGCTGCGCCAGTATTTTGTGCTGCATACCGGCAACCGCATCGACGCGGTGCTCGGCAGCCAGGTGTTCCGCCACCTGCTGCACCTGCCGCTGCCGTACTTCGAACACCGCCCCACCGGTACGCTGGTCGCGCGCCTGCACGGTGTCGAGACGGTGCGCGAATTCATCTCCGGCGCCGCCGTCACCCTGTTGCTCGACCTGCCGTTCCTGTTGATCTTCCTCGCGGTGATGTTCTGGTATAGCTGGCAGCTCACGCTGATTGCGCTGTTGCTGTTGTCGCTGATCACCGCCCTGAGCTTCGCCGTCACGCCCGCGCTGCGCGACAAGCTCAACCACCAGTTCCTGCTGGGCGCCAGGAACCAGGCGTTCGTCACCGAATATGTCGCCGGGATGGAAACCGTCAAATCCCTGCAAATGGAACCGGTGCTGGAACAGAAATACGGCGACCTTCTGTCGCAATACCTCGCCGCCGGGTTCGCCACGCGCCAGCTTTCCAACAGCTACAACGTCGCGGCCAACGCGCTGGAGCAGATCATGACCCTGTCCATTCTGGTGGTGGGCGCGCTGCTGGTGATGCGGAACGATGGCCCTTCGACTGAGCTCAGGACAGGCTTCACCATCGGTATGCTGGTCGCGTTCCAGATGTTCGCCGGACGCATGAGCCAGCCGATGCTGCGCCTGGCCGGACTGTGGCAGGAATTCCAGCAGGCCGACATCGCCGTCAAGCGCTTGGGCGACCTGATGGACGCCCCCGCCGAACCCCATGCGCTGGTTCCGGCGCGCGCCCGCAGCGGGGTGGGCGGACATGTCGAACTCAGGGAAGTCAGCTTCCGCTATAGCGACAAACATCCCTGGCTGTACCGCAACCTCAACCTGATCCTGCCACCCGGCAAACTTACCGTGCTGATGGGGCCATCCGGCTGCGGCAAGAGCACTTTGGCCAAGATGCTGCAAGGCTTTTACTGGCCGAGCGACGGCAGCATCCTGCTCGATGGTTTCGACATCCGCCACCTCGCCGCCAACGAACTGCGCGCCAACTTCGGCGTGGTGCCGCAGGAAACCCGGCTGTTCTCCGGCACTCTCTACGAAAACCTGCAACTGGCCAACCCGCACGCGAGCTTCGAAGAAATCGTCCACGCCTGCCGGATGGCCGAGATCCACGCCGTCATCGAACAGCTCCCGCAGGGCTACCAGACGCCGGTGGGCGAAAACGGCATCGGTCTGTCCGGCGGGCAACGCCAGCGCATCGCCATCGCCCGCGCCCTGCTCAAGCGCCCGCGCGTGCTGATTTTCGACGAGGCGGTGAGCAGCCTCGATCAGGCCACCGCCGAACACTTTGCGCATACCGTCAACAAGCTCAAGGGCAAAGTCACGATGCTGTTCATCACCCACCAGTTGCCCAAGGCGTTGCAGGTGGACGAAGTGATCGAGTTCGGCAGGCCGGAGGCGGGAGCGGGAAGTTCGGTGGAGGCTGCGGGTTGACGGCATCGTTGCCGCAACAGAAGGTGTTTCTGCGCTGAAAGGCAGCGTCGGCAAACCCGAGCCATCCGTCACGATAGGGGATATGAACCGCATCGTCGCCAAACGCGGGGCGGGCAAGTGATCGGGCTGGACACCAATGTGCCGGTGCGCTATCTTGCCCGTGATGGCAAGAGCCAACCCGTATTGGCCGGACGGCTGATAAACAACCCTGGATAAACATGAAAACACTTGAACCCTGTACGCTGGTGATATTCGGCGCTGCCGGCAACCTGAGCCGGCTCAAACTGATCCCGTCGCTATTTCGCCTGGAGCTGGCCGGGCGGTTGCCGGAGAACGTGGTGATACTCGGTTGCAGCATCGAGCTGCGGCAACATCAGGAATGGGTCGATGAGGTGGTCAAGATGTTGCAGCCGATCTATCCGCAGGGGATCGACAAGGCGGCGCTGGAACGCTTCTGCGCGCGCCTGCGCTACCACGCGATTCTGCCCGACGATGACGCAGCTTATCAGCGCTTGCAGCAGGCGCTGGAAGGGGATGCGGGCTACCCGCCCAATATCGTGTTTTACATGGCGGTCAGCCCGACCGTGTTCCCGGAGATCGTCGATAACCTGGGCAATGTGGGCTTGTTGCAGCAGAAGCACGGCTGGCGCCGCGTGGTGATCGAAAAGCCGTTCGGCTACGATTTGTTGAGCGCGCAGACCTTGCAACGCAGCCTGTACAAACATCTGGATGAGCCGCAGATTTACCGCATCGACCATTACCTCGGCAAAGGAACGGTGCAGAACGTGATGGTGTTCCGCTTCGCCAACCTGCTGCTGGAGCCGTTGTGGAACCACCATTACATCGATCATGTGCAAATCACCCATTCCGAGACGCTGGGCATCGGCGGGCGCGCCGGTTACTACGAAGGGGCCGGCGCATTGCGCGACATGATCCAGAGCCACTTGTTGCAGCTGATGGCGCTGGTGGCGATGGAACCGCCGGTGAACATGTCTGCCGAACACTTGCGCGACGAGAAGGTGAAGGTGTTGAAAGCGATACGGCCGATCACGCAGAACTCGGTGCATGCCCATGCATTCCGCGGGCAGTACGCCAGCGGCAGCATCGACGGCGTAACGGTTCCCGGTTATCTGGATGAGGCGGGCGTAGCGGCGGACAGCACCACCGAAACCTATGCGGCCTTGAAGCTGTTCGTCGATAACTGGCGTTGGGCCGGAGTGCCATTCTACCTGCGCACCGGCAAGCGCATGGCGGAAGGCAGCTCGGCGATCTGCGTCCGCTTCAAGAGCCCGCCGCAGGATTTGCTGCGCCATACGCGCCAGGGGCCGTCCCAGCCGAACTGGATCATGCTGGGCATCCAGCCCAACGATTGCCTGAAGATGGAAATGCAGGTCAAGGTGCCCGGCCTGGACCTGCACACCCGCACGATCAGCCTGGACGCCACCTACCGCAAGGAAAGCGACGAGGATTGCGACGCCTATGCCGGCCTGCTGCTGGACGTGATGCAGGGCGACCCCGCGCTGTTCCTGCGCATCGACGAAGTGGAAGCGGCCTGGCGTGTCGTGGATCCGATCCTCAAGGTGTGGGCGATGGAGCGCGATTTCATCAACACCTATCCGGCAGGCAGCTGGGGGCCGCGCGGCACCTACCGGCTGTTCGATCGCGACGACCAGTTCTGGCGCCATTCGCTGAATCTGGACGGCGCGGATTTGCAGGCGTATTGAACATGGGCAATCAGCAATGGGTGGCGGACAGTTCAACAATTGCCGGACAACTGACGCAGACAGCAAGCAATATGCATGGTGAAGCAGATCGGATGGCGGTTGAGCGATGAGCAATATCAAGCTATTTCAAAGCCAATAAATCCGCAGCTACTGGGATGCGGAGCGGAAACAAGTGGCTGTTCAGAGTGATTGACATCATTCAGGCACTGACTGGCAACGAGCGACCGCGCAAGTACTTGAGCGACTTGACTGAAAATCGAGGGTAGCGAGGTGTCCGATATAATCGGACAGTTGAAAATGCTGGCCCCATCTGCGCGCCGGATGGCGATGTAGGCCTGGCGACGATCGCCGGACAGGAGACGCGATGGAACAGAACAAAATCCAGATTTACCAGACGGCGGACGGTCAGGTACAGCTCGAAGTGGCGCTGGAGCAGGATACGGTGTGGCTGTCGCAGGCGCAGATGGTCGAATTGTTCGGGCGCGATCAGTCGGTTGTTTCGCGGCATATCCGCAACGCCTTGGCCGAGGGCGAGGTGACCGAAAAAAGCAATATGCAAAAAATGCATATTGCAAATTCCGACAGGCCTGTCGTTATTTACGATCTGGATGTGGTGATCTCAGTTGGCTACCGCATCAAGTCCGAGCGGGGCGTGCAGTTCCGGCGCTGGGCGAGCAATGTGCTGCGCCAGCATCTGGTTCAGGGCTATAGCTTGAATCAACGCCGCCTCGAAGCGCAGCAGGAGAAACTGGCTGAGTTGCGCCAAGCCATCGCACTCTCTTCCCGCCTGATACACAACAAGGCGTTATCGGTGGATGAATCGCAGGCCATTCTGGCTATCCTGGAAAAATACAGCCTTGCGCTCTCGGTGCTGGACGATTACGACCACCAACGCTTGCAGGTGGTGGGCACGCGCATGACGGCGCATCCAAAAATCGAGTATGAAGAGGCGATGGCGCAGATTACGCTGTGGCGCGAGAAAGAAAATCTTGGCAGCCTGTTCGGCAATGAAAAAGATGCATCGTTTAGAAGCTCACTGGAGACGATTTACCAGACTTTCGACGGCAAGGAACTGTACCCGAGCATCGAGGAGAAAGCAGCCAATCTGCTGTATTTCGTCGTCAAGAATCACTCGTTCACCGATGGCAACAAGCGCATCGCTGCTGCAATTTTTGTCTGGTTTTTGCAGCGGCATGAATTCCTGTACAACGACGCGGGCGAAAAACGCATCGCCGATAATGCGCTGGTGGCGTTTACACTTTTGATCGCCGAAAGCAAACCGGAGGAGCGCGAGACGATGGTGAAAGTGATTATCAACCTGATTAATGGAAAGAACGGATGAGCCGCTTAACCGAATCCGACATCGAAGACTTCGCCAGCAAGCTGTTCGAGTATTTGGGGTATGCGTTCTATACGGCGGTCGCGAATAGCCAAAGCGCCGAGGAGTTAATGCAGCAGGACAAGCTGCGCGAGAATGCTTCCGACTGGGCGGTCAAGGAAAGCGTGAAGACAAAATTGAAAGTGATTGTGAAGCGCACGCTACGGCAATACGGCTATCCGCCGGATATGCAGTTGCTCGCCACCAGGACGGTGTGAAGCAGGCCGAGATGAGTGCGGGCGAGTTTGCGGGGTAATAAGCAACATAATAATTTTCGCATCAAGGACAAGCGAATAGAATCACCATATGAAAAGTTCGTCACAAAACAAATGCAATCAACTTTTATTCGAACATTAAGCGGCGACATCGGCGGAACCAAGACGCGGCTTGCGGTCATTGAGGTCACCGGCAACCGGGTGCATGTCGAGCGCGAGGCCACTTATCCGAGCCGCGACTACGCGCTGTTTGAAACGTTGCTCGGTGATTTTCTGTTCGGTGTCAAGACTCCGGCTGATGCGGCTTTCGGCATTGCCGGCCCGGTGCGGGGCGGGGTGGCGCAAACCACCAATCTGCCGTGGCGCATCGACGCCGCTGCGTTGCGGCAGCAGTTCGGCTTCGAGCGCTGCACGTTGCTCAACGATCTGGAGGCGACCGCGTATGGGCTGGCAGCGCTGGGTGCGGGCGACCTGCTGACGTTGCAACCGGGCGTGCCGGGCGCCAGCGGCAACACTGCGGTGATCGCGGCGGGAACCGGCCTGGGCGAGGCGGGCTTGTTCTGGGACGGGCAACGCCATTACCCGTTCGCCACCGAGGGCGGACATGCCAGTTTCAGCCCCGGTAACGAGCTGGAAATGGCTTTTCTGCGCCACCTTCAGCAACAGCACCGGCACGTCAGTTGGGAGCGCGTGGTGTCCGGCATGGGACTGCTGAACATGCACGAATTCATGTGCATTCACCGTCATGCTGCTACGCCGCAATGGCTGGCGGAAGAAATGCGCAGCGGCGATGCGGCGGCAGCGGTCGCCAATGCCGCGTTGTCGGGGCGCGATGAAACCTGCGTTGAAACGCTGAACTGGTTCGTGCGCCTGTATGGCGCGGAAGCGGGCAATCTTGCACTCAAGGTGATGAGCCGCGGCGGAATGTATATCGGCGGAGGCATCGCGCCGAAAATTTTGCCGCTGCTGCAAGACGGCATGTTCCTCGAAGCGTTCCTGAACAAGGGGCGGATGCGCCCGTTGCTCGAAGCGATGCCGGTCAACGTGATCCTGAACGACCGCGCCGCGTTGTTCGGCCCGGCGTTGCGTGCCGCGCAACTCGCCAGCAACCTGTCATGAATAGTATTGATTTGCCGAACGCGCAGGCGGTCTTCGTGCATCGGGATGCGGAAGAGCTGGCCTCGGCAGTCGCGCAGCGCATCGCCGAGCTGGCGGCGCAGGCGATCGCGGCACGCGGGGTGTTCCATCTGGTGCTGTCCGGCGGTGAAACACCGTGCCGCTGTTATCAGCGGCTGCGTCACCTGACTATCGACTGGGCACGGGTGCAGGTTTATTTTGGCGACGAACGCTGCCTGCCTCGTGGTAATGCCCAGCGTAACGACACGATGGCTCGCGATGCGTTGCTGGCGCATGTCGCGATTCCGCCGGAGAATATCCACGCGATCCCCGCCGAGTTAGGCGCGCGCGATGCCGCCGCCGCTTATGCGGCTCTGCTGGAGCGTGTCGCGCCGCTGGATATGGTGTTGCTGGGCATCGGTGAAGACGGGCATACCGCCAGCCTGTTTCCAGGCAACCCGGCAACGTCAAGCGCTGCGCTGGTCGTGCCGGTATTCGATGCACCCAAGCCCCCGCCGGAGCGGGTTTCGTTGGGCATCAACACGCTGAATGCGGCACGCCAGAAAATTTTTCTGGTGGCCGGTGCAGGAAAGCAGACAGTATTGCGAGAAATATCATCCGGCAAGCCGTTGCCCGCATCATGCGTCGTGGCTGCCGAATGGCATCTCGACCGTGCGGCACTGCCGGCATAGAATCAACGATCACAACAAGGAGAACAAAAATGCAAATCGGGATGATAGGGTTGGGGCGCATGGGTGCAAACATGGTGCGGCGTTTGCAGCGTGCCGGGCATCAGTGCGTGGTGTTCGACCGCAGCCCTGAAGCGGTGCAGGTATTGGCGCAAGAGGGCGCGACCGCCGCGGCCAGCCTGGCGGATTTCGTCGCAAAGCTGGCCGCGCCGCGCGCGGTCTGGCTGATGCTGCCCGCCGCGATTGTCGATGCCAGCATCGCCGAATTGGCTCCGTTGCTGGGTGCGGACGACATCCTGATCGACGGCGGCAACTCCTACTACAAGGACGACATCCTGCGCGCCAAACAACTCTCCGCCAGGTCGGTGCACTATGTCGATGTCGGCGTCAGCGGCGGCGTGTGGGGGCTGGAGCGCGGCTATTGCCTGATGATAGGCGGCAGCCAGGCGGCGGTCTCGCGCTTGCAGCCGGTATTCGCCGCGCTCGCGCCCGGCGTCGAAACGGCAGCGCGCACCGACGGGCGCAGCGGCACGCCGAGCAGCGCCGAGCAGGGTTATCTGCATTGCGGCCCGGCCGGAGCGGGGCACTTCGTGAAGATGGTGCATAACGGCATCGAGTATGGCCTGATGGCGGCTTATGCCGAAGGTTTCAACCTGCTGCGCCACGCCAATGTGGGCGGCGCCGCTCGCCAGGTGGATGCCGAAACGACACCGCTGCGCGAACCGGAAACTTTGCGCTACGATATCGATGTCGCCGAGGTCGCCGAACTATGGCGTCGTGGCAGCGTGGTGGGTTCATGGTTATTGGATCTGACCGCACATGCGCTGCAAGGCGACGCAGAGCTGAAGAATTTCAGCGGGCGTGTGTCCGATTCCGGCGAGGGGCGCTGGACCAGCATCGCCGCAATCGAATCCGGCACACCGGCGCCGGTGCTGACTGCCGCGCTGTTCAGCCGCTTCTCGTCGCGCGGCGAAGAGGACTATGCGAACAAGCTGCTTTCGGCGTTGCGCTTCGAGTTCGGCGGGCATCACGAGAAGCGTTGATGCCATTCAAGCTATAATCAACCGCTTGCCGCATTAATATCCCCGTTACCCCGGTTCAAGAGCTAAAAACATGGAAAAAAGCACCTCGTACATCTTGCAGGTTCGCCCAAAAATCCCCGCGCGCCTGGCACGCTTGGAAGAATTGGCGAACAATCTCTGGTATAGCTGGGATCGTCCCACCCGTGCGTTGTTCGCACGCCTGCATCCGGGGCTATGGAAGGCGACCGAGCAAAGCCCGAAGGCATTCCTGAAACGCATCGATGAACAGCGCCTGCTGGAGGCTGCCGAAGACCAGGTGTTCATCGGCAACTTCAACCGCGTACTGGCCGCTTACGACACTTACCATGATTACCGTTTGCCACAGGGCGGCGCCGACAAGTTCCGCGAGGACGATCTGATCGCTTACTTTTGCGCCGAATTCGGTTTCCATGAAAGTTTTCCGATTTACTCCGGCGGCCTCGGCATCCTGGCGGGAGATCACTGCAAGGCGGCGAGCGACCTGCGTTTGCCGTTTGTCGGCGTCGGCTTGCTGTATCGCCAAGGGTATTTCCACCAGACCATAGACGGCGATGGCAACCAGATCGCCAGCAACAGTGACTCTCATTTTGAAGATTTGCCGATCGCGCCTGCCTTGCGCCCCGATGGTTCCGAAGCGCATGTCTCGGTGGATATGCCGGGGCGCAAGCTCGATATCAAGATATGGCAGGCAAAGATCGGGCATATCACGCTGTATCTGCTCGATACCGACCTGGACAGCAACAACCCGCATGACCGTGACATCACCCATCGCCTGTACGGCGGGGACAAGGTGATGCGCATCGAGCAGGAGATCGTGCTGGGTATAGGCGGCGTGCGCGCGCTGCAAGAGCTCGGACTGAAGCCCACGGTATGGCACATCAACGAAGGCCATGCGGCATTCCTGGTGCTGGAACGTGCGCGCCAGAAGATCGCCAACGAAGGCCTGGATTTCGCGGCCGCGTTCGAATATGTCGCGGTCAACACGATCTTCACGACGCACACGCCTGTCCCGGCAGGCCACGACCATTTCAACGAAGGGATGATGCAGGCCTATTTCGAGCGCTATTACCCGGCGCTGAATCTGAGCCGCGAGGAATTTCTGGCGCTTGGCCGCACCAGGAACAGCCCCGATTTCAACATGACGGCGCTGGCGATTCGCGGCACGCGTTTCAACAACGGCGTATCGCGCATTCACGGCGACGTGTCGTCGGGTATCTGCGGAGACATGTGGCCGCAGATCGAGCATAAAGAAAACCCGATGACGTACATCACCAACGGCGTGCATGCGCCGACGTTCCTGGCGGCCGAATGGATCGAGGTGCTGGAGCGCCATCTCGGCATGGAATGGAGCGCGCGGATGAACGACGTGGAATTCTGGGAAGGCGTGGAGCGCATCCCCGACCACTTGTTCTGGAGCGTGCGCCAATCGCAGAAATCCAAGATGCTGAATGCGGTGCGCGAGCGCATCAGCACGCAGCACTTCCGCAACCACGGCTCCGAGGCGCATCTGGATCGCCTGCTCAAATACGTCAACCCGGAAAACCCCAACATCCTGACGATCGGTTTTGCGCGCCGCTTCGCCACTTACAAACGCGCGACAATGCTGTTCGGCGATCTCGGCTGGCTACGCCAGATATTGAACAACCCGGAGCGTCCGGTCGTGTTTATCTTCGCCGGCAAGGCGCACCCTGCGGACGTTCCGGGGCAGGATTTGATACGCCACATCACGCATATTTCCAGGATGCCCGAGTTTGTCGGCAAGATATTGATGGTGGAAGGCTACGACCTGGCGCTGTCGCGCAAGCTGGTTTCCGGCGTGGATGTCTGGCTGAACAACCCGCTCTACCCGCTGGAAGCCAGCGGCACATCCGGCATGAAGGCCGGCATCAACGGCACGATCAACCTGTCGGTGCTGGATGGCTGGTGGGGCGAAGGCTATGACGGCAAGAACGGCTGGGCGATCAAGCCGATATCGGAATTGATGAGCGAAGATATCCGCACCCGCGAAGAGACGCGCACCCTCTATGAATTGCTGCAGGATCATGTTGTGCCGTTGTACTACGAACACAGCAAGATGGGATTCCCGCCGGAATGGGTGAAGATGTCGAAGCGCTCGATGTCGACCATCATGCCGCGTTTCAACTCCAAACGCATGGTCGGCGAATACCTTACCAAATGCTATCTGCCGGCCAGCCAGCAACATCGTTTGTACCACCAGAACCAGCATCAGAATTCCCGCGTCATCGCCGGTTGGAAAGCGCGCATCCATCATGCCTGGCCGGCTGTCGCATTGCGCCGCCTGGATGTTGCGCAAAAGGAAATCAGCTTTGGCGAGAGCCTGCGCTTCGAAGTGGCCATCAATCTGCACGGTCTGAAACCGGGCGATGTCGTTGTCGAGATGCTGATGGGCTTCCAGGTCAGAAAGGAAAAACTCAAGCAGCAGCACCGTTACCATTTCGAACCCACAGGCGCTATGACTGAGGCTGGTGAACATGTGTTCGCATTGAAGATGAGCCCGGAACAGTGCGGCAAGCTGGAATACCGCGTCCGCGCCTATCCGTACCACGAGATGCTGACGCATCAGTTCGAGATGGGCATGATGCGCTGGCTGTAATTCCAATTCAATTTCATCGGTGAAACTGCGTTGGCTTCCTCGCTCACTCCTTGCCGTGCCAATCGCACTGTCTGCGTCGTTCGCTCGTCGCCGCCTTGTTTGACCTTCGAAATAGAATTGGAATAAGAGAGTTTGGCTATGCCTGAATTGAAAGTCCTGTTTGCGACTTCCGAAGTCGCGCCGTTAATCAAGACCGGCGGCCTGGCCGATGTCAGCGGCGCGCTGCCGGCTGCGCTGCGCGCGATCGGCGTCGATGTGCGCGTGCTGGTGCCGGGCTATCCGCAAGTGCTGGCGCAACTCGGGCCGAACGAAGTGGTGGCGACTTTCGGCGACTTGCCCGGCTTCCCGCCATCGCGGCTGTTGTTCAGCATCATGGCAAATGGCGTGCCGCTGCTGACGCTCGATTGCCCGAGCCTGTACCAGCGCGACGGCGGCCCGTATCAGGACGCCAGCGGGCAGGATTGGGCGGACAACCCGCTGCGTTTCGGCCTGCTGTCCAAGGTGGCTGCCATATTGGGCAACAGCGCCGCGCCGCTCAGTTGGCATCCCGATCTGGTGCATTGCAACGACTGGCAGACCGGCCTGGCGCCGGCCTACCTGCATTTTGCGCAGGGTGCGGCGCCGAGCATCATCGCGATCCACAACCTGGCGTTCCAGGGCAATTTTCCTGCCGCAACGGTAGCGCAGTTGGGGTTGCCGCCGTCCTGTTTCAGCATCGACGGCATCGAGTTGTACGGCAACATGTCTTTCCTGAAGGCCGGGCTGTTCTACGCGAATTATATCACCACCGTCAGCCCGAACTACGCGAAGGAGATCCAGTTACCCGAGCTGGGCTTCGGTTTGCAAGGCCTGTTGACCACGCGCAGCGGCGAACTCACCGGCATTCTCAACGGCATCGACACCGGCGAGTGGAATCCGGCAACCGATAAATATCTGAGCGAAACCTACGGCGCCGCGCGCATGATCGGCAAGGCCGCCAACAAGAAAGCGCTGCAAAACAGGATGGGGTTGGATATCGATCCGGATGTGCCGTTGCTCGGCGTGGTCAGCCGCTTCACCCATCAGAAGGGGCTGGATATGCTGCTCGAGATCGCGCCGCGCCTGACCGGGTTGCCGGTGCAGCTCGCGATGCTCGGCAGCGGTGAAGCATCGATGCAGCAGGCGGCGCGCGACTTGTCGCTGCGTTATCCCGGCAAGATCAGCGCGCATATCGGCTTCAGCGAAGAACTCTCGCACCTGATCGAAGCGGGCGCGGATCTGTTCGTGATGCCGTCGCGCTTCGAGCCGTGCGGCCTCAACCAGTTGTACAGCCAATGCTACGGCACCCCGCCGATCGTCCACGCCACCGGCGGGCTGGTCGATTCGGTCGTGGACTGCAATGAAGCGACGTTGAAAGACGGAACCGCGAGCGGCTTCGTGTTCAGCGGCGCAACCGCCGCGAACCTGCTCGCCGCGATCAAGCGCGCCGTCGATGTCTATCACGACCCGCGCAAATGGAAAGCGTTGCGCAAAAACTGCATGGACAAGAACTTCAGTTGGCAGCACAGCGCAGAGGCTTATCGGGCGGTGTATCTGAAGGTATTAGGGCAGTAGGGTACAGCCTGGATGGGGGGTATTTCGGTGCGCGAGATAGATAGGATTGTGCCCTCTATTCCAGCAACGCTCGACCCGGACATTCTAGCGCTTCCTTGATGGTGACGCGCTTTTGAGGCCTTGCACTAGCACATCTACCGCTGCTGCCAGAGCAGAAGCTCACTAAGGCCGATACCCCTTTGGGGTATCAGGCAACTGCATGATCGATGGTAATGCGCTGCATCCGTTGCAACACATCATGCAACTTGGCTTCAGCTTGCCACAAGTCGTGTTTTGTTTGCATGTCCACCCATAGTTGAGCGCCATTGCCCAGCAGCGCTCCCAAGCGCAGCGCCATTTCAGGGGAAATGCCACTCCGTTCCGCCAGTACCGCATGAAGGGTCTGGCGCGAAACGCCGAGGCTGCGGGCAAAAGCGCTAACTGACATATTGAGTTCGGGTAGAACATCTTCGCGCAAAATTGCGCCGGGATGAGTGGGTTTACGAGTACGCATGATGCCTCCTAATAATCAACCACTAGGCAACCGCTTTTTGGTTGCTTGGTGGGATGGCTGGTTGTTTTATCAATGATAGTTTTCCAGGTTGACGCGAAACGCATTCTCGCCTTCCCATTCGAAGGTGATGCACCACGGGCCATTCACATGGACGCTGTAACGCTTCGGTTTGCCATGCAGCGGGTGAAAATCAAAACCTGGAATGTTTAGAGCTTCAAGTGCCTTTGCTGTGTCGATGGCATCCAGTCGCCGCGATATGCGATCTGCCATGGATGCCTGCACCTTGGCACTCTTGCCTTTCTCGAAAAGCTCTTCCAGCCCTTTGTGCATGAACGATTCAATCATGGCAAAACTGTAAAGCATTTATTTACACATGTAAAGCGAATAATGGGAATCATGACAGCATCATGAAGCAACGCAGCAACGTGGTCTTGCATTAACACACTTACTGCCGCTGCCAGCGCTTCAGCAGCAGCGCATTGCTGACCACCGATACCGAACTCAGCGCCATCGCCGCTCCGGCGATCACCGGGTTGAGCATGCCCAGCGCGGCAAGCGGGATGCCGAGCACGTTGTAGGCGAACGCGAAGAACAGGTTCTGGCGGATTTTGCTGAGCGTGGCGCGCGACAGTGAAATTGCGTCCACGACGCTCATCAGGTCGTTGCGCATCAGCGTAATGTCCGCAGCCTCGATCGCGATGTCGCTGCCGCTGCGCATCGCGAAACTGACGTCGGCGGCGGCCAGCGCCGGCGCGTCGTTGATGCCGTCGCCGGCCATGCCGACCAGTTGCCCGGCGGTTTTGTACGACTGCACCAATGCCGACTTGTCCTGCGGCAGCACCTCGGCACGGAACTCCGTGATGCCTGCCTGTTGCGCGATCGCCTGCGCGGTGGCGTGGTTGTCGCCGCTCAGCATTACGACGCGGATGCCCATCGCGGCCAGTTGCGCGACGGCGGTGCGGCTGCTGCTGCGCAGCCGGTCGGCGAAGGCGATGTAGCCCTGCAATGCCCCGTCACATGCCAGCGCGATCACGGTTTTGCCTTGCTGCTGCAACGCGAGGATTTGCTGCTCGTCGATGGCCACCCCTTCGCTGGCGGCGAACGCCGGCGAGCCGAGCAGGTAATGCCTGCCGCCGATTTCCGCGCGCAGGCCGTGGCCGGACGATTCGCTGGTGTTCGTGGTTGGCAGCGCGGCGATCTGCCTGGCTTGCATCTGGTCGAGCAGCGCGCGCGACAGCGGGTGGGTGGAGCCTTGCGCCAGCGAGGCGGCAAGCTGCAGCAGTTCGCCTTGCGTGAGGTTGTCGTTAATGTGAAGTTCGCGTAGCGATTCGCTTGCTCCCTCGCCCGCAGGAATCAACAATTGATTTTCTCGTTTGCCTCCTCGCCCGCTTGCGGGAGAGGATTGAGGAGAGGGCGTTCCCGTGAGAGGGTTGGGGAGAGGGGAACGGGCATGCCCGTTGGGCAGCAGGTCGGTGACATCCGGCTTGCCTTCGGTCAGCGTGCCGGTCTTGTCCACGACCAGCACCGAGAGTTTGTGCGCGCGTTCCAGCGCGGCGGCGTCCTTGACCAGGATGCCCGCTTGCGCGGCACGCCCGGTCGAGACGACCAGCGCGGTCGGCGTCGCGAGACCCAGCGCGCACGGGCAGGAGATGGCCAGCACCGCGACGGCATTGATCAGCGCCGTCGTGAAGCCGCTGCCGAGCAGATACCAGACACCGAAGGTCAACAGCGCGATCACCACGACCGCCGGCACGAACACGGCGGAGATTCTGTCGGCGAGCTTCTGGATCGCGGCCTTCGAGCCTTGCGCCTGCTCCACGAGGCGGATGATCGCGGCGAGCTGGGTGTGCGCGCCGACCGCCAGCGCGCGGCATTTCAGCAGGCCGTGCTGGTTCAGCGTCGCGGCATACAGTTTGTCGCCGGGCTGTTTGCCTTGCGGCAGGCTTTCTCCGGTCAGCATCGCTTCATCGACGCTGGACAAGCCGTCGAGCACGATGCCGTCGACCGGCACGCTTTCGCCGGGGCGCACCAGAAACACGTCGTCCGCCTGCATCTGCTCGACCGCCAATTCCCGCATCACGCCATTGCGCTCGACATGCGCCAGTTTCGGTTGCAGGTTGATCAGCGCTTCGAGCGCGCTGGAGGCCTTGCCCTTGGCGCGCGCTTCCAGCAGTTTGCCGAGCAGCACCAGCGTGATCAGCGTGGCGCTGGCCTCGAAATAGAGCGGCTGACCGAGATTGAATAACAGCACCGCGCAACTGAGCAAATAGGCGGCGCTGGTGCCGAGCGCGATCAGCACGTCCATGTTCGCGCCGCCGCCGCGCAGGCTGCTCCAAGCGCCGCTATAGAAACGCCGCCCGCTCCAGAATTGCACCGGCGTCGCGAGCAGCCATTGCAGCCAGCCTGGGGACATCGCATGGATGCCGATGAACATCAGCAACATTTCCGCCAGCAGCGGCAGCGTGAGCAACGCCGCGATCAGAAACTGGAGCTGTTCCCGGCGGTAGGCAGCGGCACGCGCCTGCTTCTCGGCGGCAAAATCGCGCAGCGGGTGCGCATCGAAACCCGCGCCTTGCACGGTTTTGGTCAGGGCCGCAATATTCGTCTGGTGCGGATCGTAGGCGATGTGTGCCTTTTCGGTGGCGATGTTCACCGTCGCCGCGACCCCCGGCAACTGGTTCAAGGCTTTTTCGAGGCGCGCCGCACACGACGCGCAGTGCATGCCGGAGATTTGCAGGTCGATACGGGTTGGGGTGGCCATGCGCGGATTATATGCGCATTGAACCCAGATAATTCATTAGGCGGCTCTTCGAGCCTACGCAAGTGCTGACGGACGCTTTGCGGTCATTTTCGTCGCTTGCGCGTCGTCCATGGAACGACCATGGACTCCTTCCAAGCGCCAAAACTGCCTCACAAATCGCCTCGTCATCATCTCGCGTCCTAATGGATTATCCGGGTTGAAGAGCGGCACAATGAAAAATGCCCGGCAGGTGGAAGAACTTGCCGGGCGATGTGTGAAAGGTGCGGGCGTTATTTCTTTGTCGAACAGCTGGTGTTGATGCCGAAAATCGAATAGGCCGGGCAAATGCCTATGGCGCCGGTCAGCAGCGGCATAATGCCTATCCAGCCCCACATGCCCACCGTGCCGGTGGCGGCCAGCGCGATCAATACCAGTCCGACAATGACGCGCAATGCACGATCAATGGTTCCTGCGTTCGGTTTCATGTTGAATTCCTTTGTGTGTTGGTGAGGGTTGCAGGTTAGAGGAGTTGCGCCCCAATGTCTGTGATAAAGCTCACACAAAACAGGAGAATGGAACGGAATGGAATTTTGCGGCCAGCCTGCGCATTGCTAAATGCTCGTTAGATATCGCAGGGTGCATTCCATGCACCATAACCAATGACTCGGCTGTCGTTTTCAGACAGCCTAGCAGCCTGTCAGTGTTTCGGTCTATCGGGTGAAAAACCATGGCCATATCCGTCAAATTTTAGCGGTATGGTTCTCGCATATCCTTCGATAAGTCAGACAGACTGCCAGGCAAATTTTCGAGGGCAGCAATTGGCACGCAGCTGAGATACAAACTTATTATTTCACTGCCCGAGGCCTGCCATCAAAGGCAAGCACTACAATTCAAGCGCGCCCTTAACTTGCCAGCTTCTTTTTTAGTACCTCGTTCAACTGCGCCGGGTTCGCTTTGCCCTTGCTGGCTTTCATCGCCAGACCGACGAAGAAGCCGAACAGCTTGTCACGGCCAGCTCGGTATTCCGCAACCTTGTCGGCGTTCACAGCGATGATCTCGTCCACCAGCACCTCGATCGCGCCGCTGTCGGAAACCTGTTTCAGCCCCTTGGCCTCGATGATCGCATCGGCCTCGCCCCCCTCTGCCCACATCGTGCGGAATACCTCCTTCGCACCGGAGTTGGAGATCGTGCCATCGGCGATGCGCGCCAGCATGCCGCCGAGTTGTTGCGCAGTGATCGGGCATTGCACCATATCCAGCCCATCGCGATTCAGTTGTGCGCTGACCTCTCCGATCAGCCAGTTGGCGCACATCTTGGCCTGGCCCGGAACTTCAGAGATAGAAGGTTGCTTTTCTCGTTCGCCTCCTCGCCCGCTTGCGGGAGAGGATTGAGGAGAGGGCGAGAGTATTTGTAGGGCCCCCTCAAAAAAATCTGCCATCTCGCGCGACGCGGTGAGGATGCCGGCGTCGTAGGCCGACAGGCCGAGTTCATTGACATAACGTGCCTGCTTGGCCTGCGGCAATTCCGGCAACGTCGTGCGTACCTGTTCGAGCATCGCGGGCGTGATGTCCAGCGGCAACAAATCAGGATCGGGGAAATAGCGGTAATCGTGCGCCTCTTCCTTGCTGCGCATCGCGCGTGTCTCGCCGGTGTCCGGATTGAACAATACCGTGGCCTGCTGGATTTTTCCGCCGTGCTCCAGCCTGTCGATCTGCCATTGCACCTCATAGTCGATGGCCTGTTGCATGAACTTGAACGAGTTCAGGTTCTTGATCTCGCGGCGCGTGCCGAGCGGCTCCCCGGGGCGGCGCACCGACACATTCACGTCGCAACGGAACGAACCCTCCTGCATGTTGCCGTCGCAGATACCGATCCAGCGCACCAGCGAGTGCAAAGCTTTCGCATAGGCCACCGCTTCGACGGCAGAGCACATATCCGGTTCGGAAACGATCTCCAGCAACGGTGTCCCGGCGCGATTAAGATCGATGCCGGTCATGCCGTGGAAGTCTTCATGCAAGGACTTGCCCGCATCCTCTTCGAGATGAGCGCGGGTGATACGCACTACTTTTTCATATGGCTTGGCATTGCCGGAGAGCGGCTCCACCTGTATCGTCAGCGCGCCCTGCCCCACCACCGGCAAGTCAAACTGGCTGATCTGGTAGCCCTTCGGTAGATCGGGATAAAAATAATTCTTGCGCGCAAACACCGAGCGCGGCGCGATGCGCGCACCGACCGCCAAACCGAATTTGATCGCGCGTTCTACCGCCCCCTTGTTCAGCACCGGCAACACGCCGGGCAACGCGATGCTCACCGCATCGGCCTGCGTGTTCGGCTCGGCGCCAAATGCGGTCGAGGCGCCGGAAAATATTTTGCTGCTGGTCGAAAGCTGGGTGTGAACTTCCAGCCCGATGACGATTTCCCAAGTCATGATGTTTCCTTACAGGCCTTGCGGCGCGCGGCTGTGCCAGTCCGTCGCCAGTTGGTATTGGTGCGCGGCATTCAACATGCGCGCCTCGTCGAAATAGTTGCCGATGATCTGTAAGCCCACCGGCATATCGTTCGCCCCCAAGCCGCAGGGAATCGACATGCCGGGCAATCCGGCCAGGTTCACGGCAATCGTGTAGATGTCGGACAAATACATCTGCACCGGGTCGTCGCCCTTCTCGCCCAGCTTGAACGCGGTAGATGGTGAGGTCGGCCCGATGATCACGTCGCATTGCTTGAAGGCTTCGGTGAAGTCCTGCGCGATCAGGCGGCGGATCTTCTGCGCTTGCAGGTAATAGGCGTCGTAGTAACCGTGCGACAGCACGTAAGTGCCGATCATGATGCGGCGCTTCACTTCCGCGCCGAAGCCCTGTGCGCGGCTCTTCTCGTACATGTCGGCGAGGTCGCGGTATTCCGGCGCGCGATAGCCGTAGCGCACGCCATCGAAGCGCGACAGATTGCTCGACGCTTCCGCCGGAGCGAGCACGTAATACACCGGCACGGATAATTTTGAATTCGGCAGGCTGATCTCGACGACGCTCGCGCCGAGTTTTTTGTATGCGGTGATGGCGGCTTCCACGGCTTGCGCGACGTCGTTGCCCAGGCCCTCGGCAAAAAATTCCTTCGGCAGGCCGATGCGCAATCCATTCAGCGGCTTTGCCAGGTCGCGCGTGTAATCTTCCTTGTCGCGCTGCAAACTGGTGGAATCGCGCTCGTCAAAGCCGGTCATCACGTTGAGCAGCAACGCCAGGTCTTCCGCGCTGCGCGCCATCGGGCCGGCCTGGTCGAGGCTGGAGGCGAACGCGATCATGCCGTAGCGCGATACCGTGCCATAGGTCGGTTTGATGCCTGAGATGCCGCACAATGCGGCAGGCTGGCGGATCGAACCGCCGGTGTCGGTG
>JAIELH010000009.1 GCA_019753125.1 Gallionellaceae bacterium
GCTCCCACCCAAGGGGCGAATCGGCGTATTTCTCGGCTCCTGGTACACCTGGCCGATCCTGAATCGCGTCACCGGACTCACCAAGGTGGCCGAACTCGACCAGAGCCTGGAGCGCGCCAAACGCCTGGAAACAATGCTGGTGGAAGAAGGCGCGCTGATACTCAAATTCTGGATGCACCTGTCCAGGGAGAAGCAGGAAAAGCGCCTCAAACTCCTCGAAAAAGACCCGAAGACCCGCTGGCGCGTCACCGACCGCGACTGGGAACATTACAAACTGTATGACAAGTTCCGCGTCGTGAACGAAAGCGTCATCCGCCACACCAGCACCGCCGAGGCGCCGTGGACTATTGTCGAGGGCTACGATGCACGCTACCGCAGCCTGACGGTCGGCAAGATCATCCTCGAAACGATCCGCAAACGCCTGAATGAAGAGGGCAAAAAACCCTCAGAAATCCATGCGCCGCCGCTGCTTCCTTCGATCGACCATCTCAACATCCTGAAGACGCTCGATCTCGGCCAGAAAATCGACAAGAAGAATTTTGAGGCCGAGCTGGAGAAATACCAGGGCAAACTCGCCCTGCTGACACGCAGCGAGAAATTCAGGAACCTCACCGTCCTCGCATTGTTCGAGGGCAACGACGCCGCCGGCAAGGGCGGCGCGATCCGCCGCATCACCGGCGCGCTGGACGCGCGCCAGTACAATATCGTTCCGATTGCCGCGCCCACCGAAGAAGAGCGCGCCCAGCCCTACCTGTGGCGTTTCTGGCGGCACATCCCGCGCCGCGGGCGGGTGACGATCTTCGACCGTTCCTGGTATGGCCGCGTGCTGGTGGAGCGGGTCGAAGGTTTCTGCTCGGCCACCGACTGGATGCGCGCCTACAGCGAGATCAACGACTTCGAGGCGCAACTGGTGCGCCACAACATCGTCGTGGTCAAATTCTGGCTGACCATCAGCAAGGAGGAGCAACTCAAGCGTTTCAAGGAGCGCGAGAAGATCGGCTTCAAACGCTTCAAGATCACCGACGAAGACTGGCGCAACCGCAAGAAATGGAATGAATACGAGCGCGCCGTATGCGACATGGTCGACCGCACCAGCACCGAAATAGCGCCCTGGACGCTGGTGGAAGCCAACGACAAGAATTTTGCGCGCATCAAGATTCTGAAAACTTTATGCCGGCAAATCGAAGCGGCGATGAAAAAGAGCGCCCCACCCAGGATGGCCAAACCTGAGGCGAAGAAGCGCTAGGCTAAACAGGCTATTCCGAACTGATACGATGCATCAATGCAGGGCACACAAGAGTAAATCCAATGGATGAAGTGATAACGAAAACCGGACCAATCGCCAATCCCGGCTCGATTGCTCCGGCGCGCGGCGGCGACTATACCGGGATACTCCCGAGCCAGAAGATCGAGGAGATGCTGGGCAACGGCGAAATCAAAACAGTGCTGGCAAAGATTGATGATGACCAGGTGCAGCCCGCCAGCATAGACCTGCGCCTCGGTGAATGGGCCTACCCTGTAGATACGAGTTTTCTTCCCGGCAAGGGAGTGAAGGTGTTCGAAAAAATGCGGCAGCTTGATGACCGGTTTGACGCCTTCGGCATCGATCTTCGCCACGGTGCGGTTCTTGAAAAGGGGCGTGTCTATGTCATTCCTCTTCAGGAAGCCATCAGCTTGAAAAGCGACGTGGCTGCCTTTGCCAACCCGAAGAGCTCAACCGGCAGGCTGGATATTTTGACGCGCCTGATTGCCGATGAAGCGACCAGTTTTGATCAGGTAGGCGAGGGTTATAAAGGTGAACTCTATATAGAGGTCGCGCCCCGGAGCTTCAGTGTGGTGGTCAAAACCGGCGCCCGCCTGAACCAGCTAAGGTTTCGCCGTACGCGGGGCGAGGGCGCGAAATCCATCTCGGCCACAGAATGGAAAAAGCTTCTCGATGACGGCCAGATTGTCGATTCCAGCGACCACGAGACGAATGCGCGATCAATCAAAACCGGGATGCTGCCTTTCACCGTGGATTTGCAAGGCTCCGGTAAGGAGGACGAGATAATCGGATATCGTTCGAAGAAACATGTCAAACGTATCGATCTGGAAAGACGCGATTATGATCCGCTGGATTTCTGGGAACCGATCCGTTTTCACAAAACTTCTTCGCTGATACTGGATCCTGATGAGTTCTATATCCTGATGACGAAAGAAGCGATCGCGGTACCCCCGGAATATGCGGCCGAGATGTTGCCATACGACACCCGCGCCGGTGAATTTCGCGTCCATTATGCCGGTTTCTTTGACCCCGGATTCGGCTGGAATGCCGAGTTGAATAAAGCGGGATGCAGCAGGGGAGTTCTGGAAGTGCGCTCACACGAGGTGCCTTTCCTGCTCGAGCATGGGCAGACCGTCGGATGGCTGCGCTATGAACGGATGGCGGCCCGCCCCGAGCTTCTGTACGGGCAAGACATCAGCTCCAACTATCAGGGACAGAGCCTTAAATTGGCCAAGCAGTTTAAGCAACTGTGAAGTTGGCGTTAGCTGTAGTGTTTGATCTGACGGCCAGCGCCTGAATCAACCTCCCGTTTCGGACAGGATGTCGCGAGCAGCAGGCTCGGGCAATGAAATAATAGGTTTGTATTTCAGCAGCGTGCTAAAAACTGGCAGATCATAAGCTTGCAACATTAAGGTCAGATATTCTTGATTTTCATGGATCACCGGGTATTTTCATGGGTAAAACTAATCTATTGTTTCTACCTTGTGCAGGAGGCAAGCAGTTTTTCAGGAGTGGGAATGCGTGTGCTGGTAGTCGAAGATGATGCACTGCTGGGCGATGCGATTCAGGCTGACTTGAAACAAGCCGGCTATGCCGTGGATTGGATGCGGGATGGTGTTTCGGCAGATCAGGCGCTCACCACCGAGCCTTATGCGGCAGTGATCCTGGATCTGGGGTTGCCGCGCCTGTCCGGGCTGGATGTGCTGCGCCGTTTGCGCAGCCGCAGCACCCCGATACCGGTATTGATCCTGACCGCGATGGACACGGTCGATGACCGGATCAAAGGGCTGGATGCGGGCGCGGACGACTATCTCGCCAAGCCGTTCGATATGGGCGAACTGGCGGCGCGTTTGCGCGCGCTGATTCGCCGTGCCAGCGGCAAGGCCGAACTGTTATTGCAGGTCGGCGCAATCAGGCTCGATCCCGCCGCTCATCGCGTGCTTTACCGCGATCAGCCCGTCGAACTGTCGCCGAGGGAATTTGCGGTGCTGCACGCCCTGATGCTCAATGCGGGGAAAGTGCTTTCACGCGCCCGGCTCGAAGAGCAGCTTTATGCCTGGGGCGAGGAGGTGGAAAGCAATGCGGTGGAAGTGCATGTCCATTACCTGCGCCGCAAGCTTTATCCGGAGCTGATTGAAACGATACGCGGCGTGGGCTACATGATTGCCGCCGATAAGGGCTCGTAAATGAATAACATGGACTTACGTTGCAACGTATTCGGGATGAGTGCAAGGCGTAAAGCGCAGCGAATGGTCGTTCCATTCGCAAGCTTTGCAACGCCGCAATCGCCCGAATACGCTGCAACCCTCCGGGCTGGGGCCGCTTTGGGCGCATCCCGGTGTTGCGAGCCGCTTGTTGTGAATGACACAACCGCACGCCTCGCGCCTTGGCCTGCGCCCAAAGCGGCCCCAGCGTAAGCCCATGTTATTCATTTACGAGCCCTTAGGATATCTGAGATGCACAATCATGCTTCGCTGAAACAACGATTGCTGATGCTGGCGCTGGCGATGATCGCTGCCGTATGGATCGTTGCGGCTGCTTTTACCTATTTCGATGCGCGCAATGAGTTCGACGAGGTGCTGGATGCGCACCTGGCACAGGCAGCGTCACTGCTGGCCGTGCAGGCATCGCACGAGCTTGACGAGCTCGATACCGAACATGCGCCGCAACTGCACAAATATGCCCGGCGCGTCGCCTTCCAGATATGGGAAAGAGGAGAGCTGTTGCGCCTGCATTCCGCCAATGCGCCGCAACAGCCACTGGCTATTTCGAAGCCCGGCTTCAGCAACAACGTTATCGACGGAAATCACTGGCGCGTGTTCACCACATGGAACGATTCCGGCGAATATCTGATTCAGGTGGCGGAACGCGCCGATGTGCGCAATGATCTGGCACGCAGCATTGCTGTCAATTTGCTGCAACCGTTATTGTTTGCCCTGCCCTTGCTGGCGCTGCTGCTATGGGTGGCAGTGACACGCGGCCTGCTCCCGCTGGACAAGCTGGCGCGTGAAGTGGAACAGCGTGACCCGGAAGCGCTCACACCGCTGGATGCGGAAGCAGCGCCGCACGAAGTGCTGCCGCTGATCGAGCGGCTCAACCGGCTGTTTGCACGTATTGACGCCGCGATCCAAAAAGAACGGCGTTTCACCGCCGATGCCGCGCATGAACTGCGCACCCCGGTGGCTGCGATCAAGGCACAGGCGCAAGTGGCGCGAACCGCTTCGGCAGAGCAGGAACGCATTCATGCGCTCGACAATGCGATTCTCGGCTGCAATCGTGCCGCACATTTGATCGAACAGTTGCTGGCATTGGCGCGTGTGGATGCTTTGGGTGACGTCGCCGTGGAACCCTGCTGCCTCAGTGATATTGCAGCGGGGGAAATTGCAGCGCTTGCGCCGCTTGCACTCGCAAAAGGCGTGCATATCGAATTGCAGGAAAGCGATATGGTGCCTGCCGCCAACGTGCGCGGCAATCCGGAATTATTGCGGATGCTGCTGCGTAACCTGATCGACAACGCGGTGCGCCACACGCCGTCGGGGACGGCGGTTCGGGTAAGCATCAGCAACGACCACGGCGAGATCAGCATGTCGGTCAGCGACGATGGCCCGGGTATTCCGGAACAGGAAATGGCCAAAATATCGGAGCGGTTTTATCGCCCCATCGGCACGCCGGGCGAAGGCAGCGGGCTGGGGTTATCCATCGTCAAACGGATCGCCGAGGTACATAACGCATCATTGCAGTTCACGCCGGCGGATAACGGTCGGGGACTGCGCGTGACGATTGTGTTCAGGCAATGATTTTGTAAGCTGTAGTAGCCCAGACTTGAGCTGATACAAACTGCCAGTTTGCCACATTTGTTTTTGCACCCTCATCTTCTATCAATTGGCGCTGTCTGAAACCTGTCACTCGCCAAGTGATACAACCGGCACCAAGCTGAAGCACAGGCTGAAAGCATCGGCCGTCTCCTCCTCGGCCAATGCTGCCGGTGGCAGCTAGACTGGTGAACGACTGGTATGGAATCGTCAACAGTCATAGGTTCGAAAATCATCCCGAACGGCAGCTTTCTCAAAACGTGACGGCTCACTATTGACACTAAGTGACCCGTCAGAATAATCGCCATAAAAGACTGTCTCTCGTCTTAGTGGCTGCTGACAGATAATTATTGGCTATGAGCGCCTGCTTCTTTAAGCATAGAACGGCATTTCTGCATCAAAAGCGGCACGTTACACTTGCTTTCCAATTTGCCAAATATTGAGCAGCCACGGCTAACTCAATCTCTTTCAGATAAACATTGTAATTTTGTAAAAGTTTGTGTAACCCTCTAAGCACACAAGGGTTAATTTTGTTGGTATGCCGTCGGGTTCGTTGAGTTACTGTTTGCTGGCAATGAATGTGGCTGCAACGGGATTACCTGAAATTCATGCTGACATTGCACACAATTACCGAAGTAGTAGGGAGCTGCACGAAAAGCCATATAGTTGCTTGCCTGGCATTCCGGACAGAGAAAATCTCCGGTTATCCTTTTCACCGCACCTTTGCGGGTACGAAAGAAGTAAAATCCGATGAAAGGGGAAGCCAGAATCCCCAAGGGAACAGTGATGAAATGCAGGCCCGGGAGAACGATCGAAAGAATTGCCCCCAACAGTGTCAGTACAAACATTTTGATTCCCTGGAGAGCAGCACCTCCAGTTGTATAGAACTCGACCTGACCGCTTACAACTGTCTCTTTGTTGTTGCAATGCACCTGCAAGGATTGCGATATTGGGTTCATGTTTTCCGACGTTTCTATATGAATCACACGGTTTTCTATTGGTGGAAAAAAATCGACTCTGGCACATCTCATTTGTCGGCTTGAATAGGGCGTGCTGTGGTAATGAAAATTAGTGCTTGAGAGCCCATCTTGATGTCGGCATGCAATGCCTCGACTATCGGTGGATTTGACGGTGCGGCAGAATTCCATTGAATGACAAAATTTGCCCCCGATCCGCCCTCTGATTCTTTGCGTTCCACAAACAGTTCAAGAGTGCTCATCGGTTTAATTTCGGCCGGCATAGATAGATATTCTGTGAGAAGTTTTCCTTGGGTGTCGTAATATCGTGCAGAAGTTACCCATATAGGCGACTTAAGATTGGTATTGCGTATGCTGACCAACGCAGACACCAGGTTCTTCAGAGGGTGATTGTCAGCACCACCACGATTGCCGTACCAGACATGCGAGTAAATTGGCAGATACAGCACCTGCCCAAGAGAGAGTTCTTCTGCAGCCGATACGGGGAGCGCATTACTGAACGCAAGAATCAAGAGTGCCAATAATCGTTTTTTCATGTTTATATCTCCAGCATGTGAAAAACTGCAAAAATTTATATTGTTACAAATCAGACAAAGGTCTGTCGGCAAGTTTGTCGTCGCAAGTATGTAATTGTTCAATGACTTCGAGTAAAGAGTTATCCAAGGAAAGCAATGCCGGCGCAGATAAGGTTTGTAACGCTTCTGGCAATATACCCTCGGCTGGGCCGGGTGCATTTTTTAGCAGATTTAAAGCTTCTTCACTGACCCAAAGCCCAACTCGCCGTTGATCTTCTTTGCTGCGCTCCTTATTTATCAAGCCACGATTGGCAAGCTTCTCAACAAGCTGGCTACCGGTGGACTGGTGTATAGACAAGCGATCAGCTAATTCCGAAACACCTATGCCGGGAGTTTTACCAACTTCTTGCAGAATCCATAACTGTGATCCTGTAACACCGCAAGTTTGCTCGATCTCGCGAAATTGCTGACGAACAGAACCATAGATGATGCGAAATTTCTTGAGTACTTGAAGCGAAAGCTGATTTTTACTGAGCTTGCCCAATTTCATCTCCTTTTATGGGTAGGTTCCGTTTCTTTGCAAATTATATCACTTGCTAATAATATTTACATAAACTATATTTATGCCCATCTAAATAGATGGAAGCGTGTTAACAGTATTGCTTTAGATGATTTCAATTTTTATGAAAGGATTTTTGCCATGAAAAAAATAGCCGTTGTTTTAGTTCCAGTTTTGCTTGCAGCTTGCAGCTCCATGCCTGCACAAAACGCCTCCCAAGCATCTCAGGCAGCCAGCAAGCCGGCTACAAACGAATCAAGGGTAATAGAAAAGAGTATTTCTGTATCTTCAGCGGAAATAGAAGCCAAAAAATTGGCGGCTGAAGTTCAGGAACTGCAAAAACAAAGCATTTACTTTGATTTTGACAAGTATGTCGTCAAGCCAGAATATTTAGAAGTTGTTCGGCGGCAAGCTGAGTTCATCAAAGCGCATAAGAATGACATTGTCACAGTAGAAGGGAATGCTGATGAGCGCGGAAGCAATGAATACAACCTTGCATTAGGTGAAAAGCGCGCCACTACTGCCCGGAAGAACCTGGAGTTATTGGGTATACCTGCAACGCAAATCAACACGGTAAGTTTTGGAGAGGAAAAACCACGGCTTTCATGTCATGAAGAAAAGTGCTGGAAAGAGAACCGCAGGGACGATTTTGCCCATAAACTCAATTAAGCACAGAAATGCACCGACACCCGGCTGCCCGCTTGCTTTGGTGCGCGATTGGCGCATCTGTCGGCATTACCTTGGCTTTGTTTCTGGCCGGGCCACCCGTAACACCATTTCTTCTGGTTTCTCTCGGTGGCTCGACCGTCTTTCTTTTCGGTCTTACGCGCGCACCGGCAACTCAGCCCCGTGCCTTGTTTGGCGGGCATCTCAGCGGTGCGCTTATCGGTATTTCCTGCTACCAAGCTTTTGGTGATGCACTATGGGTTTTTACACTAGCTCAGGTGCTGGCCTTGTCCTTTATGCTTATTACCAGGACGGTTCATCCCCCCGCTGGCGCAAACCCTATCCTTATGGTCTACGCCCATGCGGGCTGGTCTGTTCTCTGGCAGCCTGTTCTTATCGGGGTTACATCTCTCGCTTTGGTTGCTGTCATTTGGAGCCGTTTATATCCTGGGCATGCGCGCTATCCGGTTAGGTGGCTTGAACCATCGCCGCCGAACACTTTCTGGGGAGGCTGGAATGGCTAGCCGAAAGCCATTTTCCAATACTTGATCAATTGAACAGCAAAGGAGATTGCCGTGAAAAAGGATTTATTGATTTTCTTCGCTGCACTTGCAATTCTTGGCGTCACTTTCGCCAAATATTTAGACTGGCTATCCACCCAGTCAAAACACGAGCATGGCATAGCGAAAATGAAAGTACATTCATCGCAGCATGTGCATTTCAAGCAAATAATGCGTTAAGTAATTGGAATTATCCCGGTAAGTAATGCTGTCATGGAACAGTAGCTCTATAGGTGATTTTTTGCGCAATGCGCTAAAAAATTTAATTCCGAAATCATATTACCCACAGCGCCTCGCTTCTTCCGTAGAAACAAACGCATGCAGATTTTGGCAGCAATAAAGAGGCGAAACAATCAAGGAGGTTTATTGTGTCGAAAAAAATTCGTGTCGGTTTGGTAGGTTATGGCAAGGCGGGCAAAGCGGTTGCCAATGTATTGAGCGGTGATCCTCGCTTTGAATTATGCTGGGTTGCGCGGCGCACGGCGAGCACAAAGCCACAGGTTCACCCTGAAACCGATATACCAGTCATCGGATTGGTGCAACGCCCGTTTGCTGATTTGTTTGAGAGCATTCCGGTTGATGCGCTGGTAGATTTTTCATCTCGGGAAAGCCTATACAGCTATGGTGAAGAGGTGCGCAAGCGCGGTATCTCACTCATCAGCGCGATTTCGGCCTACACGAAAGATGATCTTAAATATGCGCGCAACCTGGGGAAAGATACACGCGTGCTGTGCTCGCCCAATATCACGCTGGGCATCAACTTCCTGATCATCGCAGCCAAGTTGTTGCACAAGATTGCGCCATTTTCCGATGTTGAAATTGTTGAGCAGCATTTCAGGGAAAAATCGGAAGTATCAGGCACGGCGCGCAAGATTGCCGAATCGCTGGAACTGGATGGTGAAAATATTACATCATTACGGCTGGGCGGCATTGTCGGGCACCACGAAGTGATATTCGGTTTTCCGCACCAAACCGTGCGCCTTACACATGAATCCATCAGGCGTGAAGCATTTGGTACTGGCGCTGCGTTCGCGCTGAGCCATCTCGCCAATTGCACCAAAGGTTTCTATACATTCGATGATCTTTTGTTGCAATTAATGCGTACCGAACTGATAGGCAAACAACAAAAATCGGAAGATTGCTGGGTTTGCCAAACCCCCAATAATACTGGGCCACTCGCGCTGCTTGATTGAAATATGCCAGAAAGCAAATCTTGTTACCGCAACCAGTTGCAACTGGCCAGAGCGGCGTGTGGCAGATTTAACATCTACCAATAACGGCACATATATAGAGACCACATCATGGTGAGCTTTTCTTTACCAGGGCAACTGCATCTTCCCGATGAGCTGCTGCATGTCATCGCCATATTGATCCTGGCATGGTTGCTTATGGGGCTGAGCAGCAGATTGGTTGGTGTATTTCGTCATTACATGAATACACGTGCAAATTCAGCCGAAGAAAGCCGCCGCATTGAAACTTTGGCACGCGTATTTCGCTACCTCTCCACGATGGCGATCTCGTTGATAGCGGGCATGCTGTCATTAAGCGCACTGGGAATCTCCATTGCGCCTATTCTCGGTGCGGCCGGGGTGGCGGGCATCACGGTCGGTTTTGGTGCGCAAAGCCTGATAAAAGATTATTTCAACGGCTTTTTCATGCTGCTGGAAAACCAGATCCGCCAAGGCGATGTGGTTGAGGTATGCGGTAAAACCGGCGTAGTGGAAGACGTCACTCTGCGCTATATCTGCCTGCGCGATTATGAAGGGAGTGTCCACTACATTCCGAATGGGCTGATCACTACAGTCACCAACAAGTCGCGTGGCTATGCTTACGCGGTAATCGACGTGAGTATCGCCTATCGCGAAAGTATTGATGAGGCCTGCGAAGTCATGCGGGAAGTTGCCGGGCAGCTACGTGTGTCGAAGGAACTTGGACCAAAGTTGCTTGATGATATTGAGATTGCCGGCGTACAGGACTGGGGGAATTCATCGGTCATATTGCGCTGCCGTTTCAAAACGGTCGCGCTGGAGCAATGGGGGGTGCGGCGCGAGTTTTTGCGGCGCATGAAGGATGCATTTGATGTGCGCGGCATTGAAATTCCCTATCCGCATCTGACTATTTACGCCGGCCAGGATAAAAAAGGAAATGCACCCGCATTCCGGTTAATCACCCCGCGAAATATCGGATAGCCGATGTTATAGCTTCACGCGTCATTTGATGCACGATTGAATCTGGTTGGTTTCCAATATTTTCATGAGGTAAACAATTTTTAAGAGCAAGCATGAAGAGACTAAAAATATTGCCGGGAGCCGCAGGAGTTATTGCTTTGACTGCCACGATAGGTTTTATCGATGGTCGGCGTGAAATTAGAGCTGAAAAATTTTCGATAGCCAGAATTACACTGGTTAGCGCACTGGCACATATTGCGGCTGATAATCCTATACCCGGCAGCCAGCTTGATATCAAGCCAGACACTTGCGCATATCTGGTTGAAATCAGGCGCGGAAATATATTTGCGGATGTGTTGGTCGATGGGGTTACCGGGCGGGTACTGTTGTCATAAGCAGCTCTTCATAAAAAATGCGCTGTAATTTCACCAATAGACGTAAAATTCAATAGAAACGGCTTTTTTATATATCAAAAAACTGTAGTTCTGATGTGAACCAAACCAAACAGGAGTAGCCATGCAATTATTCAAAACAACGATAGTCATAGTGCCAATGATTGTTGGGTTAGGCGGGTGCGCCAGCAACCTGATCGAGGTACGCAAAGGGTCTGAGCTTGTTTCTCTGGCTGAAGCAAATCAGGTTGGTAGTTGTCAGCTCAAGGGTGAAATTAATGTTAGCGTTCTTGCCGAAGTTGGATTCTTCAGTCGCAGTGTCGAAGCCGTAGAGGCCAATTTGTTACAGTTGGCGCGCAATGGTGCTATAGATGAGGGCGGTGACACAGTCGTGAAGGGTAATTCGCCAGATTACGGAAAGCGCACCTTTAACATTTACAAATGCCGCCCTTAGTCTGATTTATAAAACAATGCTGTCAGCATGCGTGTAGTGCCTGTCAGATCGTGGCCCACATGAACCGTTAATGTCGTTGCTATGTGTCCACTGCTCATTGTGATTGGAGTGCATAAGTTTTGCCATGGTTGAATTATCAACAGTAAGACCGGTGATTTCCTCGACAGCCCCATAACGAACTTGTTGGATGAGTGGCTCAAAGGTACCAATAAACCGTAAGCCTTCAACGACATTTGCTCTTCTTCTCCCTATTCAAGAGGAAGCGTGATGCAAGGGGCAAACGGAAGGTGAGCTGGGCAACACCAAAGACCGTATCTGATTCGTCACACAAACATACCCTCTTGTTTTAAGGGATGGATACTGCCATCGCCCGGTTCACATGGCTGTGGCATAACCAAACTTTTATAACCCTCTGGTATAACCGGAGATGTACCTCACATAATTAACAGCAAGGGATGTTTTATGGTTAAAAAAGGAGAAACTAGTCCAATAACCATCGCCAGAATTCGGGCTGCGTTACGCTATCGATTCAATCTGCGCGCCGATCAATCCAGCTTTGAAGAAATTGACCAGAACATCCGCGATGGTATCGAGATAAAGGGAACCAATCTCTGGGTGTTGATGCTGGCTATATTTATCGCCTCCATCGGATTGAACGTCAATTCTACAGCGGTCATTATCGGTGCGATGTTGATCTCTCCGCTCATGGGTCCCATTATGGGCGTGGGTTATGGCGTGGGAATCAACGATTATCTGCTGATCAAGAAGGCGTTGAATAATCTGCTCATTTCATTCTTAATCGGCCTCTTTACTTCCACGCTCTATTTTCTGATAAGCCCGTTATCAGTTGCACAATCCGAGCTGCTAGCGCGAACTACACCTACCATTTGGGATGTCTTGATTGCCTTGTTCGGCGGATTGGCAGGAATTATCGCTTCAACCCGTAAAGGAAAATCCAATGTTATACCAGGGGTGGCCATTGCGACGGCATTGATGCCGCCATTGTGTACAGCCGGCTACGGAATGGCCAATGGCTCAATGGAAATGTTCTTTGGAGCGTTTTACCTGTTTTTCATTAATTGTGTTTTTATTGCGTTCGCCACCTTATTGCTGGTTGGTTACCTCAATCCGCCGCACAAACGTTTCGTGAGTGAAGAGATGGAGCGCAGGGTGACGCGTTATATCTATGCCGTAGTCCTATGCACAGTATTGCCAAGCATATATCTGGCCTACGGATTGGTTACACGAGAAGTATTCAACTCGCGAGCCAATGAATTTGTTAAAAATGAACTGGTATTTGAAAAGAGCTTTATTGCAAAACAGCAAATTTACCCCGACAAAAAGGTAATCGATATTACTCTGGTAGGGCAGAGAGTCAGTGATGAAAGTCTGTCTGAGCTTTCTAAAAAACTGGAGCGCTATCGGTTGTCAAATGCCAAATTGGCGATTCATCAAACCGTTATCAAAGAGCTGGATGAAGCCTCCCTGAAAAAATCATTGCTTACCGACATTTTAAACACCAACCAGCAAGCATTCGACAGCAAAAATAAACAGCTTCAAGAATTGCAGGATGAACTTTCCAAGTTGCGTGCCCAGCAAGGCCAACAGGCTGAAGACTTGAAAGAACAGCAGAAAATATTTGCCGAGCTTGTTGCACAATACCCGCAAGTTACAAAACTGGCTGTGGCAAAGACAGACGTACATCAAACGGGCCATGCTGAGAAACTACCTATATTATTAATAAATATCGCGTCTAAAAAAACATTATCGAGAGAGGAGCGGCGCAGAATTGTCGCTTGGTTAAAAGTCAAGACTGGAGTTGATCAAGTAAAAATAACCCTAGAAGCTGATTAGATAATTCATCATCAAGCTAGCAACAATCCGTAGCAGACTGGATTCAGATTCTTATAAAAAACACAAATGGAACTGCACCAATTTTTCCTTATTCTCGCCATCATCCTGATTTCGGCGCGGGTGTTTTCCGAGGCGGTGGCGCGTTTCGGCATACCCTCGGTGATTGGCGAGCTGCTGGCTGGTCTGCTGGTCGGCCCTTCCATACTTGGCTGGGTGTCGCCGGATACCACTATGAAACTGCTAGCCGAGATTGGCATCATCCTGCTGCTGTTTGAAGTCGGCATGGATACCGATCTAAGCCGCCTGGCGCGTTCCGGCAGCAAGCCGGTGGTCGTGGCGCTGATCGGGTTCACTCTGCCGTTTGCGCTGGGTTATGGTGTCAGCGCGTTGTTATTCGGCCTGCCTGAACTGGTGTCGTTGTTTATCGGCGGTACACTCACCGCCACCAGCATCGGCATCACCGTGCGCGTGCTCGACGATCTAGGCAAGCGCCATTCCGACGAGGCGCAGATCGTGATCGGCGCGGCAGTGCTGGATGATATTCTCGGCGTGCTGGCGCTCGCGTTCCTGTACCAGTTTGTGGTTGAGCAGCATGCCTCGTTCGATGCGCTGGGTGAAGTGGGCTTGTATATCCTGTTGTTCATGATGCTTACTCCTTTGGTTGCAAAATTGGCCTCCGTGGTCATCGACCGTCTTGATCAGCAGGCGGCCACTCCCGGCTTGTTGCTCACGATGGCATTGTCGTTGATCCTGCTGTTTTCCTGGCTGGCACATGCGGTGGGCGCACCGGAGATCATGGGCGGCTTCGCCGCAGGGTTGGCGTTCAGCCAACACTTCGGTTTCAGGCTGTGGATGGGCAATCGTCCGGCCATCGAATTCAAACCCAGCCCGAAGCTGGCACACCGGCTCGAAGAACAGGTGCGCCCTCTGATTCATACTTTTTCACCGTTGTTCTTTGTGATGGTCGGGGTGTCCCTTAACCTTAAGGCGGTGAACTGGGGCTCTGCCTTCATCTGGGAACTGGCAGGAGCACTGCTGCTCGTTGCCTTCTTCGGGAAATTCATAGCGGGCTTCTGTATCCGTGAATCGCGCCGCAACCAGATGGCCATCGGGCTGTTAATGGTGCCGCGCGGCGAGGTGGGATTGATTTTCGCGCAACTGGGTTTCAGCCAGGGCGTTCTGGGCGGCGAACTGTATGCCGCGCTGCTCATTGTTATCGCGCTGACTACCATGTCTCCACCGTTTCTGCTCAAGTGGTTTTATGGCAGGAAAACCGATAAGGCGGGGTAAATTCTGTAGATACCGTTTGTCGTGGTGCATTCGACACTCATATTGGGGCAACCACTTTCTTGACGCCGTATTTGCAAGCGCAATAGTTTTTCAGTTGAATTGTTATCAAGAATTGTTCCGACTTCAGATTGGTCTTGGCAATCCATGCGGCGCCCACATTTTTGGTATCTTCCGTCAGCTCAAATTGCACAGGCCTCTGCATCTTTCGCTGAATGACTATAGCCCGCGTCAACATCTGGTTGCCGTGAGCAACATCCCGGACCTATAGGTTGACGAGATCGCAGCTTTGCAGTTTGCTATCGATGGCCAATTTGAACATTGCCAGGTCACGAATACGTTTGTCGAGTTGCAGATGGAACGGATAGCCCAGATGTCTTCCAGCTTCAGTGGTTACTTTTATCCGATCAGTTTATGGTTCACAGGATTGAGCGTTTTTCATTTCAGGCTACTTTTGAGTGAATGGGGTCTGATTCTGCGGCTTCCTCAACCAATGGCCGGTGACTATTCAATACCGGGCAATCGTCCATCTGGATGCCACCGGCAGCAATGGCCGAGAACCGGGCGCTCATGGCAATCTTCTCGGCTGCCTCCTCATGGCACGATATTGCCCTTCGAGCTGCTGATATCCCGGCACGAAAGCCGTCTTGCGCAGCCGCATCCTGCCACCACTCAATCGACACTGGCGATTTCTTCCATAACGCAAGGGTTGGTGTGCTTCCATCAGGGCTTCTTATGGCACAGGCCCCGCTTTTCGAACCAGTAGGCAACGTTCCCCACGACCACGATGCTTCCTGAAACTATTGCACTGGTGGCAGCGGTCGCACCGGCAGCGACAAGCAGGGCAACGCAGCCGTCGCCGCTACAGCGCTGAATGGCGGCAATCTGGACCGGCTGAAGGACCATATGTTTCGATGTGATCTGGCAGTCTGCGTCATATACCTCTGTCGTTACTGGCACGTAGACGCAGGCTTGGAGCAGCGCCGAGATAACAACGGCGAATAATAAAACTGGTCTGAGTCCAGGCATTTGGTTCCTTCATGGCGCATGACGAAGCTGCTGGAAAAGTGCCACCTGTTATTTTATTTTCAGCGCCTGCTTCAAATATTTTCCCGTTTCGCTTTGTTTGTTCTGCGCGACGTCTTTTGGCGAGCCTTCCGCGATGATGCGGCCGCCGCCATCGCCGCCTTCCGGGCCGAGATCGATCACCCAATCGGCGGTTTTGATTACATCCAGGTTGTGTTCGATCACCACCACGGTGTTGCCTTGGTCGCGCAGTTTGTGGATCACCTTGAGCAGCATCGCGATATCGTGAAAATGCAGGCCAGTGGTGGGCTCATCGAGAACATACAGGGTGCGGCCGGTATCGCGTTTGGATAATTCCAGCGATAGCTTTACGCGCTGCGCTTCGCCGCCGGATAGCGTGGTGGCGGATTGGCCCAGCGTGATGTAGCCGAGGCCGACGTCGAGCAGGGTTTGCAGTTTGCGCGCGATGATCGGCACCGGCTTGAAAAATTCATATGCCTGTTCCACGGTCATTTGCAGGATATGGTGGATATTTTTGCCTTTGTACTGGATCTCCAGCGTCTCGCGGTTGTAGCGCTGGCTGTGGCACACGTCGCACGGCACATACACGTCCGGCAGAAAGTGCATCTCGACCTTGATCATGCCGTCGCCCTGGCAGGATTCGCAGCGCCCGCCCTTGACGTTGAACGAGAAGCGCCCCGGCCCGTAGCCGCGTTCGCGCGCCGCCGGCACGCCGGCGAACAGTTCGCGGATCGGCGTGAACAGGCCGGTGTAGGTGGCGGGGTTGGAGCGCGGCGTGCGGCCTATCGGGCTCTGATCGACGTTGATCGCCTTGTCGAAAAATTCCAGCCCGCTGATTTCCGCATGGGGCGCAGGCTCGGTGCTGCTGCCGTACAGGTGCTGCGCGACGGCGGGATACAGCGTGTCGTTGATCAGCGTGGATTTGCCGGACCCGGATACGCCGGTGACGCACACCAGCAGACCGACCGGCAGATTCAGCGTGATACCTTTCAGGTTGTTGCCGCTCGCGCCGATGATTTGCATCATGCGTTCCGGGTCGGGCTTGCGGTATTTCTCCGGCAGCGGGATACTGAAACGCCCGCTCAGATAATCGCCGGTCAGCGACTGCGTGTTGGCGCAGATCTCTTCCGGTGTGCCCTGCGCCACGACCAGCCCGCCGTGCTCGCCCGCACCCGGCCCCATGTCCACGACATAGTCGGCATGGCGGATCGCTTCCTCGTCGTGCTCGACGACAATCACGCTGTTGCCCATGTCACGCAGCTTGTTCAGGGTTTGCAGCAGGCGGTCGTTGTCGCGCTGGTGCAACCCGATTGATGGCTCATCCAGCACATACATCACGCCGGTCAGGCCGGAGCCGATCTGCGACGCGAGGCGGATGCGCTGCGCCTCGCCGCCGGACAGCGTTTCGGCGGAACGTTCCAGCGATAAATAATCCAGCCCGACGTTGTTCAGAAAGGTCAGGCGGCTCGCAATCTCCTGCACGATCTTCTCCGCAATCGCCTGTTTGTGCCCGGATAGCGTCAGCGTTTGAAAGAAAGCCAGCGTCTGCCGCAGCGGCAGCGCGCTGATCTCGTACAGATTCTTGTCCGCGACGCGCACATGGCGCGCCTCCAGGCGCAGCCTCGTGCCGTTGCATTCCGGGCACGGGCAACTGTTCAGGTATTTCGCCAGTTCCTCGCGCACCGTGGGCGAATCGGTTTCCTTGTAGCGGCGTTCCAGATTGTTGACGATGCCTTCGAAGGCATGCTCGCGCAGCACCGGCTTGCCGCGCTCGTTCAGATACTGGAAGGCGATGGTTTCCTTGCCGCTGCCGTACAGGATGACTTGCTGGATTTTCTCCGGCAGGCTTTCGAATGATTGATCCAGATCGAAGCCGTAGTGCTTCGCGAGGCTGGCGAGCAGTTGGTGATAGAACTGGTTGCGCCGGTCCCAGCCCTTGATCGCGCCGGAACTCAACGAGAGCGTCGGGAAGACGACGATGCGCTTCGGATCAAAAAAACTGATGTTACCGAGCCCGTCGCATTTGGGGCACGCACCCATCGGATTGTTGAACGAAAACAGGCGCGGCTCCAACTCAGGCAATGAGTAGCTGCAAATCGGGCAGGCGAATTTCGCCGAAAACAGGTGTTCCTTCCCGCTGTCCATCTCCACCGCCAGCGCACGCCCCTCGGCATGGCGCAACGCGGTCTCGAACGATTCGGCCAGGCGCTGCTTGGCTTCCGGATTGGCTTTCAGCCGATCGACGACGATCTCGACGGTGTGTTTCTTGTTCTTGTGCAACGCCGGCAACGCGTCGATCTCGTACACCTTGCCGTTGATGCGCAGCCGCGTGAAGCCCTGTGCGCGCAGCTCGTCGAACAGATCGAGCTGTTCGCCCTTGCGTTCCACCACCAGCGGCGACAGGATCATGATCTTCGTGTCTTCCGGCAGGTTCAGCACGTGATCGACCATCTGGCCTACGGATTGAGCTTCCAGCACCAGATCGTGCTGCGGGCAATACGGATCGCCGGCGCGCGCAAACAGCAGGCGCAGGTAATCGTGAATTTCGGTCACCGTGCCGACCGTCGAGCGCGGATTATGCGAAGTGGCCTTCTGCTCGATCGCGATGGCCGGCGACAGCCCCTCGATCAAATCCACATCCGGCTTTTCCATCAACTGCAAAAACTGCCGCGCATAGGCCGACAGCGATTCCACATAACGCCGCTGCCCCTCGGCATACAAGGTGTCGAAAGCGAGTGAAGACTTGCCCGAACCGGACAACCCGGTGATCACCACCAGCTTGTGGCGCGGCAAATCGAGGCTGATATTCTTCAGGTTATGCGTGCGTGCGCCGCGTATTCGTATCTGTTCCATGCAAACTCGTATCGAGTGAAGACGACCTGCCAATATACGCGATTTTTTATGCTTTCCAAAACTGTATTAGCCTCTTCCGATATAAAATGAGTCTGAAATTGATTTACAAACCCCGACTTAAATACCGACCCTGAAAAACTTTTCCATCATGTGCGCAGCAGGTAACCTTGAAGGCATTACCCAACTGCCTGACGTTGCGCCATACGTCATCGCAGTAGTTATGCAGTCGCTATGAATATCGTCCTTTCCACACAAAACCTGCACAAATCCTACGCCGGGCAAGCGGTGGTGGATGGCGTCAGCATCACGCTGAGCAAGGGTGAGTGTTACGGCCTGCTCGGCCCGAACGGCGCGGGCAAGACTACCACGCTGCGCTTGATGCTCGGCCTGATCGAGCCGGACGGCGGCAACCTCAGCCTGCTCGGCCATGCCGTGCCGCGGCATGCGCGCGAGGCGCGGTTGCGTGTCGGGGTCGTGCCGCAGGTGGACAACCTCGATCCGGATTTCACGGTGGCGGAAAACTTGCTGGTATACGGGCGCTACTTCGGCATGCAGGATCGCGAGATCGAGACGCGCCTGCCCGCGCTGCTGGAATTCGCCAACCTCGCGCACAAGCGCGATGTGAGAATCCCCGCGCTGTCCGGCGGCATGAAGCGCCGCCTGACGCTGGCGCGGGCGCTGGTCAACGACCCGGACATCATCTTCCTCGACGAGCCGACCACCGGCCTCGACCCGCAGGCGCGGCATTTGATCTGGCAGCGGCTGCGTGAGCTGACCGCGCAGGGCAAGACGCTGCTGCTGACCACGCATTTCATGGACGAAGCCGAGCGCCTGTGCCACCGCCTCGCGATCCTCGATCACGGGCGCATGGTGGCGGAGGATTCGCCGCGCGAACTGATCGCGCAGCATATCGAGCCGCAGGTAGTCGAGGTGTTCGGCGAACGGGTGGCGGCATGGGCGCAAGAGCATGCGGCACAGTACTCAAAACGTTTCGAGGTCAGCGGCGAGACGACGTTCTGCTATGTGGGCGACGCGCAGCCGCTGCTGGCGCATCTGCAACAACATGGCGAGTTGCGCTACCTGCATCGTCCGGCGAATCTGGAGGATGTGTTTTTGAAGCTGACCGGCAGGGAGATGCGGGAATGAACAACCGTATTACAGGCGAGAGAAGGGTAAAGGGGGAAGGGGGAAGAGAGCCCGCTGCGCCTGCTTTGACCCTTGAGCGGCGAAGCCGCGCTCCCTTCCCCCTTCTCCCTTCACTCATGGGAGAGTTATGAGCGCCCATCATCTTGCCCCACCGCGCCTAAGCCTCAGATTCTTCCCGATCTGGCGGCGTCACATGCTGGTGTGGCGCAAGGTTGCGGCGACATCGATCCTCGGCCATATCGCTGACCCGATGATCTACCTGCTTGGGCTGGGTTATGGCCTCGGCAGCCTGTTGCCGGAGATGGGCGGCACGTCCTACATGGTGTTCCTCGCCGCCGGAACCATTTGCTACAGCACGATGAACAGCGCCAGCTTCGAGGCGCTGTATTCCGGCTTCGCGCGCATGCACGAGCAGCGCACCTGGGAAGCGATCCTGAACACGCCGGTCACGCTCGACGACGTGGTGCTCGGGGAAATTTTGTGGGCGGCAAGCAAGAGCCTGCTGTCCGGCACGGCGGTGCTGGCGGTAGCCTGGCTGCTCGGGCTGTCGCATTCGCCGCTCTCGCTGTGGCTGATTCCGCTGTCGCTGCTGGTCGGGCTGTGCTTCGCATCGCTCGGCCTGATCGCGACCGCGCTGGCGCCGAGCTACGATTTTTTCATGTACTACTTCACGCTGATCATCACGCCCATGATGTTATTATGCGGCGTTTTTTTCCCGGTCACACAACTGCCGCCGCTGTGGCAAGGCGTCTCGGCGATACTGCCGCTGACTCATGCGATAGACATCGCCAGGCCGCTGATGAACGGCGTGGCGCCGCCCGGTATGTGGCTGCATGTCGCGGTGCTGCTGGGTTATGCGTTGGCTGGGTTTTATGTGTCGCTGGTGTTGTTCCGGCGGCGTTTAGCTCAATAAAGGTGTTTTATGTTGTGGGTTAAAGCGTTTCATATCATTTTCGTCGTGAGTTGGTTCGCCGGATTGTTTTATCTGCCGCGCCTGTTCGTGAATCATGCGATGGCGACCGAGCCCGCCGAAATCGCGCGCCTGAAGCTGATGGAAGGCAAGCTGTACCGCTTTGTCACGCCGATCGGCGCGCTGGCGATCGGGTTCGGTTTCTGGTTGTGGTTCGGCTTCGGTTTCTCGGGCGGCTGGCTGCATGTCAAGACCATGCTGGTAATGGTGCTGGCCGGCTATCACCTGTATTGCGGCTATCTGGTCAAAATGTTCGCGCAGGATCGCAACACGCGCAGCCATGTGTTCTATCGCTGGTTCAACGAGATCCCGGTGCTCTTGCTGACGGCTATCGTCATTCTTGTCACCGTAAAACCTTTCTGATTTATGCCTGATTTTTTTGCCCCCTGTCCGCGCGGCCTCGAAACCATATTGCGCGGCGACCTCGAAGCCAGCGGCGCCGAAAACGTGCGCGCCACCGAGGGCGGTGTGCATTTTTCCGGCGACTGGACGCTGTGTTATCGCGTCAATCTCGAGAACCGCATCGCCAGCCGCGTTCTGTGGCGGGTCGCGGAAACGCAATACCGCAGCGAGCAGGACATCTACCAGGCCGCGTTCAAGTTGCAGTGGCAGCGCTGGTTCGATGTCACCGACACGATCCGCGTCAACACGACGGCGATCCGCTGCCCGCTGAAGAGCCTGGAGTTCATCACGCTGCGGGTCAAGGACGCGGTGTGCGACCGCTTCCGCGCCCACTGCAACGAACGTCCGAGCGTGGACACGCTGACGCCGGATATCCGCATCCATGTCTTCATCGAGGACGACAAGCTGATGCTGTATGTGGATACATCGGGCGACGCGCTGTTCAAGCGCGGCATCCGCCAGCACACCAACATCGCGCCGATACGCGAGAACCTCGCGGCGGGCATCCTGCGCCTGGCGGACTGGCAACCCGGCACGCCGCTGCTCGACCCGATGTGCGGCAGCGGCACGTTCCTGATCGAGGCGGCGCAAATGTCGCTGAACATCCAGCCGGGCATCGCGCGCAATTTTGCGTTCGAGAAACTGAAGAACTTCGATGCGGCAAAATGGCAGGCAATGCGCAAACAGGCGATCGCCGCGCAGCTACCGCCCAAGCCGCTGGAAATTTATGGCAGCGATCTGTATGGCGACGCGCTGAAAACCGTGTGGCGCAACTTGCAGGAAGCCGGGCTGGCGGAATGCGTGGAACTGAAGCAGGCCAATGTGCTGGAGATTTCCGCCCCTGCGGAGCACGGTGTGCTGGTGGCGAACCTGCCCTACGGCGAACGCATGGGAGAGCTGGACGAGCTGGCGGAGCTGTACCCGAAACTGGGCGACGCGCTGAAAAAGAAATTCGGCGGCTGGACCGCCTATCTGTTCACCGCCGACAAAGCCATCCTGAAACTGATGCGCCTGTCGCCTTCCAAACGCACACCGCTGTTCAACGGCGCGATCGAATGCCGTTTGCTGCAATACAAAATCGTTGCGGGCAGCAACCGGCCAAAGCAAGCAGGGTAGACACTGAGCACCTGCCCCGCAAAATCTGATGAAACAACCAGGAAAATATCATACCGTTCGTGGAGAAAAAATTACTAATGCCAAAATTTAGCGTTCGCACCACGTTGGCGGTGCTGCACGATGCCGCTGCGGCGGCTTTGGCGTGGTGCTTTGCTTATTTGCTGCGTTTCAATTTTGAGCTGCCTGCCAATTTTGCGGCGGAGTTGCAACAGACGCTGTTCTGGGTAGTCCCGCTGCAGGTCATCATTTTCTGGCGCTTCAACCTGTATCGAGGCATCTGGCGCTATGCCAGCACCACCGACTTGCGCCGCATTTTTCTGGCGGTCATGTTGTCTGCAGCAGCCATCCCGCTGATGTTCTGGATGTTGCGCATGGGGCTGGTGATTCCGCGCTCGGTGCTGGTCATCAATCCGCTGCTGCTGATTCTGCTGATGGGCGGCAGCCGCTTTGTGTATCGCATGTGGAAAGAAAAAATACTGTACGGCGATATCAAGCTGCACGGCGAGCCGGTGCTGGTGCTCGGCGCGGGCGACGCGGCGGCGAGCCTGGCGAAGGAACTGGCCAAGAGCGGGGACTGGCGGCTAGTCGGCTTTTTCGATGACGACAGCGAACAGCACGGGCGTACGCTGAACGGCATTCGTGTGCTGGGCGGACTGGATAGCCTGCCGGAATGGACTGCGCGGCTCGGTGTGTCGCAGGTGATTATCGCGATGCCGTCCAGTTCGCATCAGCAGCGCAAGCGCGCGATCCAGTTGTGCAACGCCGCCGGGGTGAAAGCGCTTACCGTGCCGTCTTTTGACGATTTGATGAGCGGCAAGGTGGCGGTGTCGCAGTTGCGCGCAATCGAGCTGGACGACCTGCTGGGGCGCGATCCGGTGGCGCTGGACGATGCCGGATTGCACGGCCTGCTGGCCGGGAAAGTGGTGATGGTAACCGGTGCGGGCGGCTCGATCGGTGCGGAATTGTGCCGCCAGATCGCGCGCTTTGCTCCCGCCAGATTGGTGCTGTTCGAACTGAGCGAATTCGCGCTGTACACCATCGAACAGGAGCTTCAACAAGCCTTCCCATCGCTGGGTTTTGTCTGCCTCGTCGGCGATGCGCGCGATGCCGCACGGGTGGATGAAGTGATGCGGCAACACCAGCCTGGCGTGCTGTTTCATGCGGCAGCCTACAAGCATGTGCCGCTGATGGAGCAGCACAATGCCTGGCAGGCGATCCGCAACAACGTGCTGGGAACCTGGACGGTGGCGCGCGCGGCGCAGCAATATGGCGTCGGAAAATTCGTGATGATTTCCACTGACAAGGCAGTGAATCCCGCCAATGTGATGGGCGCAAGCAAACGCTTGGCCGAGATGGTGTGCCAGGCGTTGCAACCTTCCGGTAATACGCGTTTTGTGATGGTGCGCTTCGGGAATGTGCTGGGCAGCACCGGCAGCGTGATTCCAAAATTTCGTGAACAGATTTTACGGGGCGGACCAATCACCGTCACGCACCCAGAAATTACCCGCTACTTCATGTCGATTCCGGAAGCGGTACAGCTGGTGTTGCAGGCAGGGCTGATGGGGCGGGGCGGCGAGATTTTTGTGCTGGACATGGGAGAGCCGGTAAAGATTGTGGATTTGGCGCGCGACCTGATACGGCTATCCGGTTTTACCGAGGAGGAAATCAGGATTGAATTCACCGGATTGCGCCCCGGTGAAAAACTCTACGAAGAATTGCTGGCAGATAACGAACATACACTGCCCACGCCGCACCCCAAACTGCGTATCGCCCAGGCGCGGCAAACTGACGAGGTATGGCTGGCGCAACTGCTGGAGTGGGTGGCTGCAACTGCGATGGCAGACGATATAGTGCGCGCGGGATTGGCGCGGTGGGTGCCGGAATATCGGCCAAGCCAGTAGTTTTTGTAGGGTGGGCACAACAACGTGCCCACCCTACCCCCTGCATTTATTTGCGCGACTTTATTTAATTGCAATGCAAAAAAGTCGCGACTTTTTTGCATTTGCCGTACACTTCCGTTATGAAGCGCTATCTCGACGAACTGGTATTGAAAGACTTGAACACCAAGATGGTGGTGTTGACAGGCCCGCGACAAGTAGGCAAGACCACGCTTGCCCGGCAGTTAATGCACGAATTCGGCAATGCTCAATACTTGAATTGGGATGTGTTGCCGGACAGGGGAATATTACAGCGACAGTCTTGGAATCCGCGCGCAAAGCTGTTGGTTATGGACGAGATTCACAAGATGCCGAGCTGGAAGAGTTGGCTCAAGGGAGTCGTTGATGGGCGATCTCCGGGGCAGGCATTATTGGTGACGGGCAGCGCCCGTATGGAAACTTTCAGGCAGGGCGGAGACTCATTGGCTGGGCGATATTTCGCTTTTCGCCTGCATCCGTTTTCAGTGCACGAATGGTGTGAACTGCGGCAGGTTGAGCCGGCGGATGCACTGGAGCATTTGCTGGAAAGAGGCGGCTTCCCGGAGCCCTGTTTGGCCGACCGCCTCGTGGATGCCGACAGATGGCGCACACAGTATTTCAACGACCTGATTCGTGAAGATGTACTGGAATTTTCCCGCCTGCATGAAATCAAGACGATGCACCTGTTTGTGGAGTTGCTGCGCGAGCGTGTCGGGTCGCCGCTATCGGTGGCATCCATGGCTCGGGATCTAGCTGTTTCACCCGCGACGCTGAAGCGCTACCTGGATATTTTGCAGGCGCTTTTCATTGTGTTCACCGTGCAACCGTGGCACCGCAACATCGCCCGCGCCATCCTGCAAAGCCCAAAAGTGTATTTTTTTGATACGGGGCTGGTTCGTGGCGATCAGGGCGTGCGCCTGGAAAATGCAGTTGCGGGCATGTTGCTGAAGCATGTACATTTTATGCAGGACAGTACGGGAAAGATGTTTGGTCTGCATTACATACGGACGAAGGATGGCGCCGAAGTGGATTTTGCGCTCAGCGAAGAAGGAAAACTGACGCGCTTGGTCGAATGCAAACTGGGCGACAGCAAACCGCATCGCGGCCTGTCCCGATTTGCCGGAGAGTTCCCGGACGCGGAAGCGGTGCAGATAGTTTATCGCCTGCGCCAGGAGGAGTTCCGCAACGGGATCAGGATTGCGGATGCGGCCGATTGGCTGGCGGGGCTGTCCGCATGAACTGTAAGATAGCCTTTGTAGTGTGCCTACGCTACGTACTTTCAAGATGAATCAGGAACATGGTTGATAAAGCTACTGGTAATAAACTTTCTGTCATCATCATCACCAAGAACGAAGCCGCGAATATCCGCGCCTGCCTCGAATCGGTGGCGTGGGCGGACGAGATCGTCGTCGTGGATTCCGGCAGCAGCGATGACACGGTGAGCATCTGCAAGGCATTGGGCGCGCAGGTGCACGAGACGACGGACTGGCCCGGCTTCGGCGTGCAAAAGAATCGCGCGTTGTCATATGCGACGGGCGAATGGGTGTTTTCGCTGGATGCGGATGAACGGGTGACGCCCGAGTTACGTTCCGAGATCGAGGCGGCAGTGCAAAACCCGCATGGCCATGCCGCTTTTCGCGTGCCAAGGCTGTCGAGTTTTTGCGGGCGCTATATGAGGCATTCGGGCTGGTATCCGGATTATGTCACGCGCCTTTTTCAGCGCGGCGCAGCAAAATTTTCCGATGATCTGGTGCACGAACGCGTGATCGTGGACGGGCCGGAAGGGAGCCTGCGCCGGCCGTTGCTGCATGACACTTTCCAGAATCTGGAGCAGTTGCTGGAGAAGATCAACCAGTATTCGACGGCAGGCGCACGCGCGCTGAATCAGAAAAATAAAACGGCAACGCTGAAAAAAGCCGTCGGGCATGCCGTCTGGGCGTTCCTGCGCACCTATGTTTTGCGCGCAGGCTTTCTTGATGGGCGGGAAGGCTTCATGTTGGCGGTCTCGACAGCCGAAGGCACTTATTACCGCTACGTGAAGTTGATGCTGCTCAACGAGCGCCGGCCGCCGCATGACTGACGCCATCCACATCATCGAGCCGACACTGGCGACAGAGACCGGACATTGCTACAGCTTTGTGAACAGCCTGTGCCGGGCCAGCGATAGCGTGCGTTTCTGTTTGTGGGTGAACCGTCATGCCAGCATTTCATTCGCTGGCGCCAACGTGCAGATCAAGCCTTATTTCTTCAGGAAGACAAGGCGTCTGCAAGGCTATTTCCTTTACAAAAAACTGCTGGATGCGGGCGCAAAGCTGTTTGTTTCCACCGCAAGCGTCAGCGATATGGCGCTGGTGAACTGGGCGTCGTGCGGTGTTATCCCCAAGGGCAGAGTCTACCTGTATTTTCACTGGTTCAATATCAGCGCCAGAAAGCTTGCTTACCTGAAGAAACTTGCCGTGCAGCAGCCGAACTTGGTGGTGCTGGGCCCCACGCCTTCGGTGGTCAATGTGTTCAAGGAGGCGGGGTTCGGCAACACGCATCTCGTCCCCTATCCGATCCCGGCAAAAACTCGAGAGGGTGGATTCGAGCAGCGTGATTTCAAGGGGCTGTTGTATGCGGGCGCCGCACGGCAGGACAAGGGCATTTCGCACATAGTCGATCTGGTCGCGCATCTGAATGTATCGGCGCTGCGGATACCATTCAAGCTACAAAACTCCCCGGATCATCACGGCCAGTACGATGCGGCGACCCAGGCGGATTTGCAGCGGCTGGAGCAGATCGATTATCGATACCTGCAACTCTTCCCTGACACGCTGAACGCGGAAGAATACGCCAACATGTTTGCCGGCATGATCTGCATACAACTCTATGATCCGGCGTTGTTCGCCGACAGGATCAGCGGCGTAACGCTGGACGCATTGTGCGCAGGCAGCCCGATCGTGGCCACGGCAGGCACCTGGATCGCGCGCATCGTGCAGCGCTTCGACGCCGGCGTCGTGGTCGACAGCCCCGGGCCGGAAAAGACGCTGTCCGCAGTGCAGAAGATCATCGCCGAATATCCACGGTACAATAAAAATGCTTACATGGCCGGCCTGACCCTGCAACAGGAAAACAGCGCGGAGTTTCTGTTGAACACTCTGGTAAATGACGCAACTTTTTGTGTTACCCCATCCCCCACCCAGCCACCCCCTTGAAGGGGGAGGAGTTGGGCTTTAGCGAAACCAACAGAACCTGGTTACGCTTCCAATCGCTGTGATCGTCTTGGATACGGTGTCGGATGAACTGCCTGCGCTACGACTGTTGGCGCCAGCCATTGAGCGAGAGCTTCCTTTTCTGAAGCCTCGATCATACTCATGTGTCACAAGCAAGGCATAACGACACACATGCTTGCTTTTTCATTAAGAACGGTATATTTTTTATACCATGATTACTTTTGAGTTTGATGAGGCAAAAAGCCAGGCCAATCTTCTTAAGCACGGCATCAGCTTTGATGATGCTCAGGCATTATGGAATGACCCGAGGCTTTTGGAAATCCCCGCAAAAACAGAAGATGAGCCGAGATACCTCGTGATAGGGCTGATTTACGAAAAGTGTTGGTCAGCCGTTATTACCTACAGGGGTGCAAAAATCCGAATCATTTCTGTTCGTCGTTCACGAACCGAGGAGATAGCATTTTATGAAAGCTAAGAAATTTGAACAGCAGTTTGACGAGGGCGTGGATATTACCGCTTCGCTGGATTTATCCAAGGCAAAAAGGGTGTTGCAAGAGCAAAAGCGCGTTAATGTCGATTTCCCAACTTGGATGATTGACTCACTGGACCGTGAAGCGGGAAAACTTGGCGTAACCCGGCAGTCCATTATTAAAGTGTGGCTTGCTGAACGCCTCGAAATGTTGGGCTCTAATCCGCCGTTCAAGCGGAACGCGTTAAAGCGCGCTCCTTGACTTTACGGTTGATGCTGTAGAAAAAACTACTTCCCGTCGATTTTCGAGCGCAGTTTTTCCACCCGAAACGTGCCTGTTCCATTTTCAAATTTTCGTTATCGGCTTGCAGGCGGGCGATGCGTTGAGCTTCTTTGGCGCGGAGATCTGGTTTGACTGTTTTCTGATCTTCTTCGCGATGCCGTTCGAGCATGGACTTATGTAATACTCAATAAATCGTCGGCTCGCCTGATTCGATCAGAATATGCTCTGCCCTATAGATATGTGCGCATCCCAAAAATGTCTGGCTGGTAAATTTCGGTGCACCGTCAGTTCGAATCTCTGGAAGGTGAGCGCACGCCACGGTGATCACTACTCGTTATGGTAAACTGGCAGCACCAACCTTACCGGAGGCCAGCGTGAACACGAACCTTGAATTTCTGGAAGCCGAAGTCTTGCAGTTGGCGCCTGTCGAACGATCTCACTTGCTTGAGCGTTTGATTGTTAGCCTTGATTCAGACCCCGAAGTCGAGGAAGCTTGGGAGCGAGAAGCGGATCGAAGGGAGGCTGAACTTGAATCCGGCTTGATCGCGGTAATTCCAGGACAGGAAGCCATCGCCCGTCTTCGGGCGAGACTTCCGAGATGACCTACATGCTCCACCCCGGGGCGGAGCATGACGTTGCCAACGCCTTGGATTTCTATAGCAAACATGCTGGGACAGTGGTCGCTGAGCGCTTTCTTGAAGAGTTCGAACGTGTCGCCAAGCTCTTGGTTGAACACCCAGACCTTGGAGCGCCAACGACGAGAGGGCGAAGAGCCTTTCCGTTGAAGGTTTTTCCGTACTCTGTCGTATACCGGAATCTCGAAAACAACAGCATTCGAATTTTGATTGTGCGCCATCAGCACAGGAAGCCCGGCTACGCTGGCGGTAGGCGGTAGAATAAAGCCCGGTAATATCCAAATAGATTGTGATCACGAAGCGAGCCACAATCCGAGCAGTTAGTCGGACGTTCGTCTTCTTGCTTCTGCGGCACACAAACACGAAATGAAATCCGCCAAACTGATTGAAAACCCTTCAAGCATCCTGGTAGTCGTCACGCGGCGGATCGGCGATGTGCTGCTGACTACGCCGTTGATACGCTCGTTGCGCCGTGCATGGCCGGAAGCGAGGATAGATGCGCTGGTGTTCGCCGGTACGGAAGGCATACTTGCCGGCAACCCCGATCTCAACCGGGTCATCACGGTCGCAGAACGGCCGCCATTGCGAGAACATCTGCGCTTTCTGTCGGGCTTGTGGCGCAGCTATGACATCGCGCTGTCGACGATGCCGAGCGACCGGCCCACGCTGTATGCACGTGTCGCCGGACGGCATTGCGCCGGGTTGGTCATGGCGGGCGGCAAACATCAATGGAAAAGGCGCCTGCTGTCGCGGACGGCGCAGTTCGACAACCTCGACACCCATACCGTGCTGATGAACCTGAAATTGGCCGACCTGCTCGGCGTGCCACGCCAGCATGAAGTGGTGGCAGCATGGCGTGCAGCAGACGAGGCGGCAGTGCGCAACGCGCTGCCTTTCGATCCAGAGGCACAAGCCTATGCGGTGCTGCACGTTCATCCGATGTATGCCTACAAGGCATGGCGGCGTGAAGCATGGGCAGAGGTGGCCGGCTGGCTGAGCAAGCAGGGGATGCGCATCGTGCTGACCGGCGGCAAAAGCGCGGACGAGGTCGCGTATGTGCGCGACTTGCTGGGCTTGCTGCCGCTTGGCACGGTGGATGTTGCCGGAAAGCTGAACCTTTCCGGCGTGGCATGCCTGTTGAGCAAGGCGCGCGCCTACGTCGGCCCGGATACGGTCGTGACACACCTTGCCGCGGCGGCAGGCACGCCTACTGTCGCCTTATTCGGCCCCTCCAACCCGGTAAAATGGGGGCCGTGGCCGAAGGGCTATGCGGAAGACCGCAATCCCTACCGGATGAAAGGCACACAGCGCATCAACAATGTCGTGCTGCTGCAAGGTGAAAGCGGGAACGGTTGCGTGCCGTGCATGGAAGAAGGCTGTGACCGCCATAACGCGAGCCTGAGCGATTGCTTGCAGGGCTTGCCGGCAGGCAGTGTGATTAGTGTGCTGCGCGAGCTGATGAATTCGCCAGCGTTTCAAGCTAGTATTTGTTCAGGCACTCGTCGCGAGATTTGCCGTTAAAACTTTCGATGCAAATACTCTGTAGTGCACGCACTGTGCGGCTGTCTGATATGCCGTGCGCAGCAATGCCAACGCTTTTGTGGGTAAAGTCATCAGCCACGGTTAAGAGCTACGGAATATCAGTAGTGTCCGGTTAACTTACAAATTTCCGAGCCAAGATTGAGTATTGGCGCGGGCTGCAAAGCAATTTATTTTGGTGCCGATTTGATATCAGTTTATCCATATTCCGGTTCAAGTAACTTCCAGAGATTAAATTCTCTGGAGGTGAGCTATGCATATGGG
>JAIELH010000024.1 GCA_019753125.1 Gallionellaceae bacterium
TTGCTTCCGGATGATCCGGATGGGCGCGCAGGATGGCGAGATAAGCTTGGCCCGCTTCTTCCAGATCGCCAGCATGGTGGGAAGCGATGGCTTGTTGGAGAGCTTGATCCATGACCAATTCGGCAGCTTGCTGCGGTGGCTCGGCGTTAGTCATGATTGAGATTTACTCGATTTTTTATTTTCCGATGGGCAAGTTTCATGCTACCAGTTTTTTATCTTGTTGAGCATTTTGACTTACGGCAGTTTTCCTGCCGTTACCATGCGATTGAACAGGATGTTCGGCGACAGCCAGACTACCAGGTCATCAAAACCGTTCTGCACCAGATCACGGCTGACAAACCGGGTATCGCCATTGGTGTTTTCCGTTTCATCGGTTGATGATGCGGTTGCCCAGTTTGCGCCACGCGAAACGATCACCGCTGCGGCATTGTTGGCAAGGTAGGTGGCGGGGCAAGTCGCTGCCGAGGGGCAGACAGCCAAAGTCCCAACGCTGCTCAACGTAAACGGTGTTGCGCTATCGGCAAACTCTTTGGTGACGGCGTACACAAGCACCGCGCCATAAGCGTCTTTGTCGGTCACGCCCAAATCCTTGTAAGGCAGTGTGCCAACCTGAGAGGCAGCGGTGGTGCAGGCAGCCTCTGCCATACCATCGCCGTTGCTGTCCGGGCAGGGCAGGCGCTTGTTGGCGATCGCATACCCCAGCAGTGCGTCGCGCACTTCATTCAGATACTTGCGGGTTTCATTCCTGCGCTGCTGCTCGACTTGGCTCGACATTACCGGCAACAATCCTCCCAACAGGAACGCCACGATGACGAGCACGATAGCGGTCTCGATCAGCGTGAAACCATGATCCGGTTTTCCGGAATGGCTGTTTGCAGCACGGCTACTGGAGAAGATGGAGTTGGTCATTTGAATTGGGGGCCGGGGTAACGTAATTGTTATCCAGGTTCTGGTTTTCCGTATCTTCCAGATACCACGATAGGCTGTTGTTGGGATAAGTGCGCGTCACGCTGGCCAGCGGAGTGCCGGGCATGAAGAACAGCGCGGCAGCAGTGCTGCCGGAGACATTGAGGGTTGCGCTGCAACCGGGCGGAGCTGTGGCGAGGCGGTTGGCGCCAGCGCTGTAATAAATGACCCGATACCAGCGGTTGGCGATGAACCAGGGCGAAGCGCCTGCTGTGATCGGCAGCGCATAGTTTCCTCCCCAGTCGGCTGGCAGCGCGATATAAGGCAGGCGTCCGCGGCAAATAGCAGCGGAGCTGTTGCAGTTGGTGGTGCCGGAACAGGTGCCGAAAGGTGCAGGATATGGATAGACGCCATTGGCGGCACGATAATTTTCCAATATGACTTTAAGCTCCCTGGCGACTCTCTTCTCGATGGCAGGGATGAAGTCGCGCGCCCTGATGATTATCAGGCGATCGTTGAATGAGCCACTTTTATCTGCGGCAATAAATGGGCCGTTGGCTGTGGCGTTGTTGCGGCCATTTGCCGTATCCAGATAATTTGAGGTATTGATCTTGTCCGCTGCCGTATTTCGTTGCTGGTTGCCGACAACGCTGCCGGCGGAAAATACCATCGCGACGGCTTCATTGCCTGCCGGCGTCAGCAGCGTGCTGCCGTCACGGTCATACACTTGCAGCGTGCCACGGGTGTCGCTGTTGATGATGCTCACAGACTTGCGGAAATTGTCGGAAAGCGCATACCACAACGGTTCGCCTTCCCCATCCAGCAGCTCCGGCAAGCCGAGTGTTTTCCAAGGCAGCCTTCCGATGGTCGTACCGCCAGCCGCACTGCAAGAGGCTTCTGCGTCCCCGTAACCCATGTCGCCGGGCGCATTCCTGTCAGGGCAGGGAAAATTGCCGGGTCTGGCAGCAGCGCCACCGGCGTTTTCGCTGCTGAGCGCATAGCCGATCAGCGCTTCCCTGGCCTGAGCCAGAGCATCGGCAGTCACCCTGTCGCGCTCGATTTGCAATCCGGCTTTGCCGAGCGAACTGGCCAGCAAAGTTAAAGTGCCCATCACCATCACCACCAGCATTACCAGCAACGCGGCGCCGCGCTGCCTGACTTGAGTGTGGCGATATTGCGGCGGGTGCATGGCAGGCTATTCTTGCGGAGAGGCTGCCGGGTTGATCAAAATCTTCTGGCCGACTTTAACGTTGACCGGCTGCGGCTGTCCGTGAATCGCGATCGGCAAGCTTTCCGGTGTGCGTTCGTCGCTCCTGCCGGCAACCTGTGGCACGCCGTTAATCCACACGGTGCGCACGCCCCCATGTTTCTGCACGATACCGTTGACGGTCAGTGTGCCGGCGTTAGCCGGGGTATTGTCGTTTTGCCGCTGGTTATATTCGAGCTGCACGCGCTGTGCCGGAGTAAAAAAGAGCCGCCCCAGCTCGGTCGCCTGTGCTGAGGGAATGAGCATATATATGGCAATGAAAATTTTGCTGTAGCGGTATTTGCGATAGCTCATTTTTCTTTCCTGTTTTTCAATGTAACCCACCCACCGCTGCATTCCGCCTTGAGCCGGGCCGTGGTGCGCGGTTCATCCACGTCGCCGGCGCCGGTGCGTCGCAGCGTGCATCCATCCAGTTGATACCAGCCTTTGATCTGGCTGCGCAGCGCGGCAAAAAAATCCAGCAATTGCGCCTCATGCAGCAATTCCAGTTGCAATTTCATTTCGCTGTAGCGGACATCAAAATTGCCGCTGTCTATTGAAGGTTGCATGGAGTGGTGTTTTTGCGGGGCAATGCTATAGCGGAAATTCATGACAAGATTCTGTCGGCGGATTTTTTCCATGCCCTCCATCCAGTCGAGGCGTTGATCGTCACCGATGATCCTGTTCTCGAGCAGCGCACCATACTCGCCGGCATAGGCTGTCATGTTCTTTTGATCATCGCGTGCGGCGGATAAATGGCTGCGCGCATTCTCAAGCTGATTTTGCGCGCTACGCCGGTTGTCTTGCGCCTGTTTCGCAAATTCTCCGCTGCCGTACAACAGCATCGAACTGGCCAGCAGGGATGCGCAGATCGCCATGAGACTCCGGCGTATCAACGGCATATCTGATGTTGAGAATTTCATGATGGCAGATTTCTTCCGGGTTGTTTCAGGCAGGATAGTTCCAGCGAAAAACCGAACAGGCTTTCATGCGCTTCCTGCGGGTCTGTGATGCTGCCGTTTGCGCTGGCATCCAGCGGCTTCTTCAACACGGCTACCCGATAGCCCTGCGCGGCAAGCTCATGCTCGAAATGCTCCAGATAGTTCAATGCGGCACGGTAATCGGTCGCAAAATCGATCAGATGCCCGTGGAGGGCGACTGTCTGGGCGTGGCTGCCAGCAGCGCAGTCGCCGGCAGACGGTTTCGTTGCGCCGGGCTGCCAGGAAAATTCATCGAGCATGATTTGCGGGTGCCGATCCAATGCTGCACTGACCGTGCGCCACATCTCATCGGGCGATGGCGCGATGCGCTTGAGGCTGCGTATCGAGGATACCGCCGATTTCATATCCGAAGCGGACGCCTGTGTGCCGGGAAAAGTGAGTGTGATTTGTCGTGCCTCGCTCGCAAGTTGTTGTGTCTGATTCTTGAGCAAAACAGTTTCTTGCTCATTTGCCCGGCTTTGCCAGGCGCTCGCCCCGCTCCACAGCAGGCTGCCCAGCAACAGTGCGGCGCTGATCCAATTGAGCGTGCGGCGCAATTGCGCCAAGGTGTTGTAGCGGGTGTGCTCGGGTCTTGCATAACTGAACCTGGGCGGATTGGCGGCCAATTGGTGCAGGAAAATCTGGCTGGCATCCGAATCGGCAAAGCGGTGCTCGATCTTCAACTGCCTGGCGATATCTTCGAGCTCGATGAAGTCATAGCGCATATCTGCATTTCTCGGCAACTCCAGTTGCAATTCGAGCAGGTCATGGCTATGCCCGAGCAGGCGCACATCGAGAATCTGGCCGGATGGAAGCAGACTCAAGTTCTTGAGGTATTCATAAGTGCGCGACAGCTCCCTGACCACCGTGTCTTGAAATGAGAGCTGGTCACTGACGGGGGTCAGCCGGGAAACTTGCAGGCGATGTTCTCTGAAATAGGTCTGGCGCAAGCCGGAATATTTTTCCCAGGAAATCAGCAGCAGGTAGTTTGACGGGTGGTCTCTGACCAGCGGCGCGCTGATCTGCGGTACCGAATAAATCCCGGCAAGCGGAATCTGCCGTGCCAGCATGATATCCAGCCACGGCGTAATCAGCGAAGGGTTAGTCAGCGCCGAGAACAGCATGTCATCGTCGCGCCGCCCGGTTTTTTGGCGTTGCAGCAGCGTGGCCTGATGGAACGGTGTGCTGCGATAGAACTGCTCGAACTTGCGTTGCAGTAAGGTGGTGCGTTTCTTGCCGTTCAAATGCGGAATAACCTCATGACGAAAATCTTCTTCGATCAGGTCGGCCAGCAGGTAGGCCGGGCACGCTACCGTTTGCAGGAAATCATTGAATCTGCTTCGCCCCTCCGGTGAGTCGACGAACTCATGCTGCGCCTTGATTTGCCTTCCCGCCATCAGTTGCGCGTGGAGGCGTTCGGCGCTTAAAAAGAGCAGCAGGCGATGCCTCATCAAAATTGCACCTTGCCGATAATGTCGTAGATCGGCGACAGCACCGATAGCATCACCCATCCGAGCAGTGCGCCGAGAATGAGAGTCATGGCCGGCTCGATCATGACTTGCACCTTCCTGATCGAATCCTTTACGTCGCGGTCATAAAAGTAGCTGATATTGAACAGCGCCTTGTCCAGCGAACCGGTAGCCTCGCCCACTTTGAGCATGCGTATCACCAGTGGCGGGAACATGCCGGTGCTTTGAAAGCTCTGCGTGAGGTTCTTGCCGGATTCGATCTCGCGCATGACATCATCCAGGCTTCTGGCGATAGCGAGGTTATTGGCCACCTCTCGCGAATTGGCGATGCAGTCGAGAATGCTGATGCCGGAGCCGTACATGATGGCAAAAGTGTTGGCAAATCGCGCTAGGATGATCTTGCGCAGAATCGGGCCGATTACCCACGAGTCCAGCTTGAGCCGGTCAAAACTGTGGCGTATCTCCGGACTGGATGCGAGGATCAGCTTTGCGGCAACCGGAAGTGCGACAGGCAGCGCGATCAAGGCGTACCAGTAGTTCACGAAAAATGCCGAGGTGGCGAGCAGCATGCGGGTTTGGAGCGGAATTGTCTGGCCCATGCCTTTGATGAAGCCGAGCAGTTGAGGAACCAGATAAATCATCAAGAAGAAAGTGATCGCCACCATGACAAAACCGACAAGCGCCGGGTAGAGCATGATGGACTTGGTGTGGGAAGCCATTTCATCCTGCCACTTCAGCGATTCGGTGATATGCAGGAAAATTTCCGGCAGCCTGCCGCTTTCTTCTCCGGCGAGAATCAGACTGACAGAAACTTTATCGAATGCGCCGGGATGCTGCTCCATGGCCTGGGAGAGTTTTTTGCCGCCCTCGATCGACTCGATCAGGCCGGCAATGATTTCGCGGAAGCGATAGTCGTGCATCGTGTCGCGCAAATCGGCAAGGCTTTCCAGCAAAGGCACGCCGGCGCGAGTGAGCTGTTCGAGATTGAAGAAGAACGTGATCAGGTCAGGGCGCTTGATCTTGCCGTGCATCAGGCCGGCTGTGCCGGTGTCCACCCTGGCGTCGATCAGGTCCAGCCCGCTGCGCTTCAGGCGCATTTCCAGGTCGATCACATTGGTGGCGTCTTGCAGCCCCCTGCTGGATTTGCCCTGTCCGTCGATGGCGCGGTAGGAATACAGAGCCATTCCGGGCCCTAGCCTAACCTGTCGGTCAGGTCCACCACGCGACTGACTTCAGCCAGCGAAGTGACGCCTTGCCGGATATGGTGAATGCCATCCATCGCCAGCGGGCGAAACCCCTTGGCAAGCGCCGCTTCACGGATTTGACGGGCACTGGCGCGATGCGAAATCAGGTCGTCCAGGTCGTAATCCATCTTGAGCAATTCCATGATCGCCCTGCGCCCGCTGTAACCCTGGCGCCGGCAGGCATCGCAGCCAGTAGCGCGGTACAGCGTGGCATCCTGGCCGGCTTCGATGTTGAGCAATTTGCGCTCCGCCGCATCCGGCGTATAGGCGTGCTTGCACTCGTTGCACAGCACGCGTATCAGGCGTTGCGCCATGATGCCGATGATGTTGCCGGCCATGATGTCCGGCAGAATGCCGATATCGAGCAGACGCGGAATCGCGCCGATGGCCGAATTGGTATGCAGCGTCGAATATACCTGATGGCCGGTCATCGCGGCGCGGAACGCCATTTCTGCGGTGGGATGATCGCGGATTTCACCGACCAGGATGATGTCTGGATCCTGGCGCATCATCGAGCGAATGCCGCCGGCAAAATCCAGCTTGGCGGATTCGTTGATCGAGGTCTGGCGGATCAGCGCAATCGGGTATTCGACCGGGTCTTCCAGCGTCATGATGTTGACCGATACAGTATTGATGTGATTCAGGATGGAATAGAGCGTGGTGGTCTTGCCGCTGCCGGTGGGGCCGGTGACCAGCAGGATGCCTTCCGGCTTGGCGATGATCATCTTGAGCATAGCGAGCGCGGCGTCGTCCAGGCCGATATGGTCGATATCCACGATGCCTTTTTGCCGGTCCAGAATGCGCAGCACGATGTTCTCGCCATGCGTGGTGGGATGCGAGGCGACCCGGAAATCGATGGCGCGGCCGGACAGGCGCAACGATATTCGCCCATCCTGCGGCGCACGCGTTTCGGCGATGTTCATGTTGCTCATGACTTTCAGGCGCACCACCATTGCCGGCCAGAAACTCTTGTGCAGGCTGCGCACCTGATGGAGCACTCCGTCAACACGATAACGGATGCGCAGAAAACTGCTTTCCGGCTCAAAGTGGATATCGGAAACGCCGCGTTGCACCGCCTCGGTGAGCAGCGCGTCGATCAGGCGCACCACCGGCTGGCTGAATTCGTTTACGCCGGATTTCAGCGTCTGGTATTCCATCTCGCCCGGTTCGATTTCATGCAGGATGCCGTCGATGGAAAGCTCGAAGCCATAATACTGGTCGATTGCGCGCAGGATGTCTGATTCGCTGGCGAGCTGGGTGATCAGCCGGTATTCGTTTTTAAGCAGGGCGCGTATTTGATCCAGCGCGATGATGTTGTCCGGATCGCAAACCGCCATGGTTAATGTGCACCCAGCCTTGTCCACCGATAGCGGCAGCAACTGGTAACGCCGTGCAATATCCTTTGAAACGAGCGCCAGCGCGGCCGGGTCGGCAATGATCGAGGCAAGGTCTACGCTCTGCTGCCCAAAGCTTTCCGACAGCACATCGCGGATCGTGGCTTCCGAAAGAAAGCCAAGGCTTACCAGCAACTGGCCGATCGGTTGATGCGATTTGCTTTGCTCCTGCAGGGCAATGCGCAACTGGTCGTCGCTGATCACGCCTTTGTCGGCCAGTATCCGCCCCAGCGGTTGTTTGAGTTGGTTGTCGGGCATTGCGATTTAACGTGTCAGTTCTTGTACATGATGAGAAGTCTGGATGTGATCGAAGCCGGCGGCATGCGGCTGATCAAGCTCCAGAGCGCGTTGGTAATACTGCGCGGCCAATTGTTTCTGGCCGAGATGATCGAGGCTGACTGCAAGATTAAAAGCAAATTCGGCATTGTCTGATTCCAGCGTATAGGCATTGAAATAAGCCTGCTGTGCTTCGCCCCAGCGTGACTGCCCGGCATACAGATTGCCCAGCGCAAAATGCAATGCGGCTGAATTGCCTTGCTCGCGGAGCAATATCTTCAAGCTGCTCTCGTTGTTTTCGTCATTGGCGCTCAATGCGGACATTCCGGCATTTGCCGGCGCATTGCGCGGATCCAGCGCCAGTACGCGTGTGTAGTATTGCGCCGCCATCTGATTCTCGTCGCGTTGCTGGGCGATGCTTGCCAAGCCAAGCAACGCATCCGGATTCTGCGCATCTTTCCTGAGCATGTTGAGATACAACTGCTGCGCCTCGTCCAGCTTGCCGCTGCGATAAGCAAGGTAGGCGTCCTTGAGCAGGGGTTCGATCAATTCCGCCTGGTGCTGTTTTATGTGTATGGAGCTGTCATGAAGCGCGGCATGGTTGCCAACTGCCGCACTTACCGGGCTTGTCGTTGGAGCGGGCGGTTCCGTAGCTGCAATTTTTTGTGTGGCTGTTATGGGCTGCTGTGTGCCTGTTGCTGCCGGAGCGGGTTGTTGCGCTATCGGTAACGATATGTCAGGACGTGGCGGCGTGGTGTTATTTGTGGAGCCGATATGCCACCAATATGCAGCGCTGGCGCCGGACAATAGAACCACCCCACCCAGCGCCAGCAACAGATTGCGGTTGAATGGCGCGGCGGCATATGGTTTTGCGTTGAATAGGTTTCGCCCGGCGTTGCGAGCGTTCTCGATGGTTGGCGTATCCGGCGCAGCAGAAGTTGAATCTTGATGCTTCTCCAAACTGGATTCCGTGATTCTGAAAGTGTGAGTATTCTCACGCACGGCCTGCGCTTGCTGCGATTTTTTGCGGGCGTCCAGCAGCAGGCTCATATCATAATTTGCCGTTGACCGGCTCTCCTGAAAACTCTTGACCGGGCGAATGTTTGAAGAAACTCTGGTTGGGAAGCATGTTGCGGTATGCGCTGAAATCGCCGGTTATGCTTGCATCCTTGATGACGATCGGGCGCAGGAATATCACCAATTCGGTCTTGGTGGTGGTGTCATTGTGCTGTTTGAACAATTCGCCAGCCACAGGCATGCTGGACAGTCCGGGGATGGCATCGGTGAAATTATTTACCTCGTCCTGCATCAGCCCGCCCATTACGGCGATCTGATTATTCTCTATGCGCATCACCGATTCCAGCTCACGGGTCTGGGTTTGCGGAATATTGTTGGCTGTGTTGGCCGGGTCAGGGATCATCTTGACCAGACGCGAAATGCTCGGCCTGAGGTTGAACAACACGACATCAGTGTCGCTGATTTGCGGCGTGACGCTCATGATGAAACCGACCGGCAATATGCTCGGTGTGCTGGTAGTGGGAGTTGTTGTCGTGCCGCCGCTGGTAGCGATGGTGGTTCCGCCGGTGATTGTGAAATAGACAAGGTTTTCGACAACCTTGATGATCGCGGTTTGATTATTGAGGACGCTGAGCTTTGGGCTGGATAGCACTTTGACGTTGCCGAAAGATTCCAGCAGCGATACTTGCTGATTAATCGAAGACGCGGTCGGGTTGGTGATGATTCCGAACATGCCGTTGCCCACATTGGTGGGCAGTCCTGCGCTGCTTTGCACCAGCTTGAATTGATTGCCGTTTGCCTTGATCATTGCCGACCAGTTGATGCCCTGCTTGTAATTGTCGCTCAGGCGCACCTCGACGATGGTCGCTTCTATCATCACCTGGCGACGGGCATTGCTCATTACCTGGTCAATGAACCCCTGAATTTTTTCATGCTGCCGCGCTGTGGCGCGCACCGTGATCAATCCGGCTTCCGGATTGGCAATCACCGAGGCGGCTTCGCGGAACGTGCTGCGGCGCGTGACGGTGGTGCCGCCTTCTTCAACGCTGACAGGATTGGGACTGTTTTCGATGCCGCCCTTGGGAGGGTGTTTCTTGTTGTTGGCTGGCTGAACTCCGGTTCCGGTGCTGCTGGCCGCTTTCAATTGTTGCACCACGGTTTCGCTGGATCCCTCGGGCAATATTCTGTCGGTCTCGTGCAGGATATCCTTGATGTTTTGGGTCAGCGTTTCCCAAAAACGGTTTCTGGAAATATCCTTGATGCTCATTGATGAGTTATTGGCGCCACCAATCGCCATGGCGCCGCTTGTTGTGGCAGCAGCTACTTGTGCATTGGTCGTCATCGTGCTTTCAGAATCCCGCATCATGTTGACGTAATCAATCTTGTAGTTATGCAGGAATGGAAAATCCGGCATTACGAGCAAGCTGCCGTTGTCCAGTTCGTAGCGCATGTCAATTTGCCTGGCGATGCGCGTGAGGATTTGCGGCAGGGTCTGGTTGAGCGCATTCAGCGTAACCATTCCCTGAATGCCAGCATGGAGATCCAGATTGATTTTCGCGTCGCGTGCCAGCGCGAACAGGATTTCCTGCGCAGGGACATTCGTGACGACAACACTGTAAGTTTCTGCCTTTACTCCCGGTTTGGGAGGAGGGAGCGTTCCGCCATGTTTGACGGTTTGCGGGATAGCGGCGGCAGGCTGGTCAGCCTGTTGCTGGATGTGTTTATCGGAAGGTTGAACCGGTTTGTTGGCGCAGCCGGCAAGAATAATACTGGTAGCGTAAAGAAAAGAGCTGCATCGGCTCATCCTTCAGATCCCCTTTCTTCCTTGGTAGATGCAGCCTGGGAGCATTTAATCGGTAAATGCAGCGTAGCAGCTTTGCGGGGGCGCCTCAATATGCCATTCGGCCTAACCATCCGGACTATGCCGTTTGGTCTATATCCTCAAAAAATGTAAATGGATGTGGCAAAAGTTTCTTGGTAGTGTGGCGGCAACTCATTGATTTCATTGCGCGCTGCTTCCATCGATGGGTACGCGCCATAGAGCACACACAGGCCGTTCCTGTTGTCGGATTTGATGGGCAGCAAATAGATTTTCGGTAGCTGGCCTGATGTATCCGCGCGCTTGAGAAAATCTTCAATGCGTGCTGCCTTGGGTTTTTCGTCACAGAATAACTGGATGCTGGCAACAGATTTTTTCTGGCCGAGCAATTGCTTGCCAGCCACCAGGCGTTGTTCAAACAGGCTCGATTTTGCCGTTGAGGCGCTGCCCGCTACTGGCGCAGATGACGCTGCTATCGGCAAGTTGCTCGCCACCGGCACGGGTTTGCGAGATGTGCCGGAGATGGGAGGGGAGGGCGCCAGCCTGGCTGTTTTGGCATTGTCTGCGGTGTTAGTCGCACTGTCCGGTGGCGCAGTGACCGCTTGTGTTGCAACCATTCGGCCTGATTGTACAGAGGCGTCAGCCAGGTCGCCGCTTAGGTCTTTTTTACCTTGCTCCATTTTCCACAACACCGCCAAGCTTATTAGAAATATAGCCGCAACACCTCCCAGCAACAGTCTTTTGTCCGGCAGGGTGCGAACAGGTTGAAGCTCGCTATCGCGTATTGCCGCTTGTACATGCTTTGCTTCGATATTGTGGGTGTCTTCGATAAAAGCGGCCAATAGCGACTTGTCGGCAAGAATGTTAATGCGGCGCATCAATCCGTTTGACGTGCTGGCGATGAGTTTGACCGCGCTCGGCGAGAAAATGTTCGGGCCTTGGTAGCCCGCAGCACACATTCTGAACATTAGATAGCTTTCCAGAATATTGCGCGACAACGGCTGGATGTTAAAATGATGAACGATACGATCTTTGAGCTGGCGCATGTTCGGCTGTTCCAGCTTGACATTGAGCTCCGGCTGGCCGAACAGGACGATTTGCAGCAGCTTGGAATTGCTGGTTTGCAGGTTGTAGAGCAGGCGCAGTTCTTCCAGTGTATCCGGCGGCATCGCGTGCGCTTCATCTGCCAGCACAACGACACGTTTCCCTTCGCGCACCTTCTCTTCCAGTTTGTTCTGGATGCTTTGCATGATGATGCCAACACGTTCGCCGTCAATTCTCAGTCCCAGCGCATCGGCGATCGCATATAGCATTTCCTCGCGCGACAAGCTCGGATTGGCGAGATGGATGGCTTCAATATGTTTTGGCAGGCGCTCAAGCAGCATGCGGCAGAGCATGGTTTTGCCGCTGCCGACTTCGCCGCTGACCTTGATGATGCCTTCGGCCTTGTTCAACGAGTAGATCAGCGCATCGAGTATCTCGCCGCGATTGGCGCCGGAAAAGAAGAATTCAGTGGCCGGGGTGACCCTGAAGGGCGGCTCGTTGAGTTTAAAGTGTTCTAGATACATATAGGCGTATGCATCGTGCGGTGACAGGGAGTGGTTGATGCCGGGCATTCGCAAATTAGCGAATTACCGGCAACGATCAGCAGGCCGGGCTGTGCTGGAAAGTCACTCAACTTGTGCGCATTGGGAAGTGGCATCGGATGTTGAGCATAACGGCAAGTGCGCGCAAGCTCAATAGGTAAAAATATCCTGAATAATTGTCGATGCGCCAATAAGTTGAGAATTGTTGGCGCAGTAGTTTAGAATGCGCCCTTCCGGTTTATTGTTTATTTGGGTTTCAATTTTGCCTTCGTCGAACTTGGTCGAAATTCGCGACCTCAACTTTACCTATGATAAACGCCCTGTCCTGCAGGGTATCAATATGAACTTTCCCAAGGGAAAGTTGGTTGCCATCATGGGGTTGAGCGGTTGCGGCAAGACTACGTTGCTGCGCCTTATCGGCGGGGCGCTCAAGCCAATCAAGGGTTGTGTCACGGTGGGCGGGCAGGTGATTAACGAACTGGATCAGGACGGTTTGTATGCGATGCGCCGCAGAATGGGCATGTTGTTCCAGTTTGGCGCGCTATTCACCGACATGTCGGTATATGACAATGTGGCGTTCCAGATGCGCGAACATACCGACTTGCCGGAAGAATTGATACATGACCTGGTGCTGATGAAGCTGCATGCGGTGGGGTTGCGCGGGACACATAACCTGATGCCTTCCGAATTGTCTGGCGGGATGGCGCGGCGCGTGGCGCTGGCGCGCACTATTGCCCTCGATCCGATGCTGATCATGTATGACGAACCGTTCGCCGGACTGGATCCGATTTCGTTGACGGTGGTGGGTGATCTGATCCGCCGCCTGAATGACGCGCTGGGTGCCACCTCGATTGTCGTAACGCATGATGTGCAGGAGTCGTTGAAAATTGTCGATTACGTTTATTTCATGGCCAATGGCGTCATTGTTGCGGAAGGGGCACCGGATGAAATACGCGCCTCGGAGAAGGATTTTGTGCGCCAGTTTGTGCATGGCGAAATGGATGGCCCGGTGCCATTTCATTATCCCGGCGGCGATTACCGCCAAGACTTGAGATTGCGAGCCTGATATGCCGGTGGTACAGACAGTCAGAACAATCGGCCATCGCTCGATCAATGCGGTATGGCGCATCGGCATGGCGACGCGCTTCTTTTTTCTTACCCTGGCGTACTCCGGGAACAGTTTCCGGCGTTTTCATCTGATCATCAAGGAGTTGTTTTCCACCGGCGTCATGTCGCTGATCATCATTGTTGTGGCGGGGCTGTTCGTCGGTATGGTGCTGGGTTTGCAAGGGTATGAAACGCTCAAGCGCTACGGGTCGGAATCGGCGCTGGGCGTGATGGTGGCGCTGGGCTTGGTGCGCGAACTGGGACCGGTGGTGGCGGCACTGCTGTTCGCCAGCCGCGCCGGTTCGGCAATGACGGCGGAAATCGGTTTGATGAAGGCGACCGAGCAGTTATCGGCAATGGAAATGATGGCGGTGCACCCGATTGCGCGCATTGTCGCGCCGCGCTTCTGGGCGGGCGTGATTTCGATGCCGCTACTGGCGGCATTGTTCAGCGCGGTCGGCGTGTTCGGCGGCTATTTCGTCGGCGTGGTGCAGATCGGCGTCGATGAGGGTTCGTTCTGGTCGCAGATGCAGGCGGCAGTCGATTTCCAGCATGACATAATGAACGGGGTGATCAAGAGCTTTGTGTTTGGCATGGCCGTAACGGTGATTGCGCTGTTTGAAGGTTATGACGCGCCGCCTACTGCCGAGGGGGTATCTGGCGCGACGACGCGCACGGTGGTTACATCGTCGCTGGCGATTCTGATGTTGGACTTTATTTTGACTGCAATGATGTTCGGGGGGAGCTAGGCTATGGAGCGCACAGGGATAGATTTATGGGTTGGCATGTTCGTCGTGGCGGGCGTTGCCGCACTGGTGATGCTGGCGATGAAAGTCGGAAATCTTGGCACCTACAATGTGTCAGACGCATACCGGGTTCACGCCTACTTTGCCAATATCGGCGGATTAAAAACCACCGCTTCGATCAAGAGCGCCGGGGTGCTGGTCGGGCGGGTTGAATCGATTACGCTGGATACGCAGCGCTACGAGGCGAAGGTGGTGATGAGCCTCGACAAGCGATACCAGTTTTCCAAAGACACAATAGGCAAAATTCTGACATCCGGCTTGCTGGGAGAACAGTACATAGGATTGGATCCCGGTGGCGATACGGAAATGCTGAAGGATGGTCAACAACTGAAGAAAACGCAATCTGCGATGGTGCTGGAAGATTTAATCGGCAAGTTTTTGTACAGCAAGGCTGAAGAGCCGGCCAAATAGATGGGGATATTCAAGATGGGCATCTTATTTAGAATCGTGATTGGCTTTTTTTGCATGCTTGGCGTTGCGCAGGCCGAAATCATTGCGCCGGATGCGCTGATCAAGACCACGGCAGACGAGGTTATCGCCATTATCAAGCAGGATAAGGATATTCAGGCGGGCAACCAGAAGAAAACCCTCGCGCTGGTGGATGCCAAGGTGTTGCCGCATTTCAACTTTGCGCGCATGACGCAATCGGCGGCAGGCAGGTATTGGCGCACTGCGGCCGCAGAGCAGAAACAGGCATTGACGGCAGAGTTTCGCAATATGCTGGTGCGTACTTATACCAAGGCGTTCACCGTGTATCGGGACCAGACGGTGGAAGTGAAGCCGCCCAGAATGGTTGCCGACGCAACGGAGGTCACAATCAAAACCGTCATCAATAAGCCGGGTGCGCAACCGATTACGGTAGATTATGAAATGGAGAAAACAGCCGACGGCTGGAAAGTTTATGACGTGTCGATAGAGGGGGTCAGCATGGCGGCCAGTTACCGCGGGACATTCGCCTCGGAAATTCAGGAAAAAGGCATCGATGGGTTGATCAAGACGCTTGCCGACAGAAACGCCAGTGCGGCCAACGCCCCGTTACGCAAGGCGGAAACGAAGTGATTGCGCGCGAAGGCGAGCGGTTGGTGGTGCGCGGTCCGCTGACGATTGCAACGGTGCCCGCCTTGTTTGAAGAAGGCTTGCGGCATTTGAATGATGAGGATTTGCTGGTGGATTTTTCCCAAGCCGAAACAGTTGACTCCGCTGCGGTCAGCATGCTGCTGGGCTGGGCAAGAGCGGCTCAACGAGGCCAGCACAGCCTGCGCGTGGCTGGACTGCCGAAGGACTTGCTCAGCTTGGCGCATTTGTATGGCGTAGCGGATATGCTGCCCCAAGAACCCGTTAACATATAGGTTACGGCAATCCACCTGGCAAGCCGGGCTGACGCCACTTAAAGCCCGGCAATATCTAATCATTGCAAGCGAACGCTTGCCTCCAATAAACCGAATTCACAATCGACGATTAGCAATGGTTACTCCGGAAAGCATTCAACATAACATCGCGCAAAACATGTCCACCGAATATTTAAAAATATCGGGCGATGATGGCACGCACTTCGAGGCGGTGGTAGTCAGCGGGGCGTTTGCGGGCAAGAGCCGCGTGCAGCGCCACCAGATGGTCTATCAAACCCTGGGAGACCGGATGCGTCAGGAAATTCACGCGCTGTCGATGAAAACCTACACGCCGGAAGAGTGGCAGGAATTGCAATGCAAAAGTTAGCGATACAGGGAGGCAACCGGCTTAACGGCGAGGTGAAAATCTCCGGCGCCAAAAATGCCGCGCTGCCGATCATGTGCGCCAGTTTGTTGACGGCGGACGACCTGTGTTTGAGCAACCTGCCGGACATGCATGATGTGGCGACCATGGCCAAGCTGTTGCGGCAGATGGGGGTGAAGGTTGCCGCAGAATATCAGGCTGCAACACTCAATGGCGCAGTGGTGGACAAACCCGAAGCGCCTTATGACATGGTAAAAACCATGCGTGCCGCGATCCTGGTACTGGGGCCGCTGGTGGCACGTTTTGGCGATGCGCGCGTTTCATTGCCGGGCGGATGTGCGATCGGCTCGCGCCCGGTAGACCTGCACATCAAGGGTTTGCAGGCGATGGGCGCTGAAATTCACATCGAGCATGGTTATATCCATGCACAGGCCAAACGGCTCAAAGGCGCGCATATCTGTTTCGATCTGGTGAGCGTCACCGGAACGGAAAATCTGATGATGGCCGCAACGCTGGCGGATGGCATAACCGTGCTGGAAAACGCGGCGCGCGAGCCGGAAGTCGTGGATCTGGCACATTGCCTGGCGGCGATGGGGGCGAAAATCAGCGGAGCGGGCAGCGATACGATTACGATACAAGGCGTAGAAAGCCTGCATGGCGCAAGCCACCGCGTAATGCCAGACCGCATCGAGAGCGGCACGTTCCTGGTGGCGGCAGCCGCAACCAGCGGGCATATCACGCTGACCGATACGCGTGCCGACATTTTCGATAGCGTGCTGGACAAACTGCGCGAGGCCGGCGCGCAGATCGCGGTATCAGGCAATCGCGTCAGCCTGGAAATGCGGCGCCGTCCGGCAGCGGTGAATTTGCGCACTGCGCCGTATCCGGCATTTCCCACCGACATGCAGGCGCAATTCATGGCGCTGAATACGATCGCCGACGGTAGCGCCATTGTGGTCGAGACTATTTTTGAGAACCGCTTCATGCATGTCCAGGAATTACGCCGCTTGGGTGCGCAGATCGAAGTGGAAGGCAATACCGCCGTCATTAAAGGCTGCGCGCAACTCGAAGGCGCGCATATCATGGCAACCGATTTGCGTGCCTCGGCGTGTCTGGTGATTGCCGGGTTGGTCGCGCAAGGCGAAACCGTGATAGACCGCATCTACCACCTGGATCGCGGTTACGAACATATAGAAGCAAAATTGTCGGCATTGGGCGCGCAGATTCGTCGCGTCAGTTAAGGCTCAGAATGATTACGATTGCACTGTCCAAGGGGCGCATTTTTGAAGAAACCCTGCCGTTGTTGAATGCGGCGGGCATCGCCGCGCTGGAAGACCCGGAATCCTCGCGCAAGCTGATTCTGCCGACCAATCGTGCCGATGTGCGCTTGATCATCGTGCGTGCCAGCGATGTGCCGACTTATGTGCAATATGGAGCGGCAGACATCGGCGTGGCGGGCAAAGATGTGTTGAACGAGCACGGCGGCACCGGGTTGTACCAGCCGCTGGATTTAAACATCGCGCGCTGCCGCATGATGGTCGCAGTGCGCAACGATTTCGATTATGAATCTGCGGTGCGCCAAGGTGCGCGGCTGCGTGTGGCGACCAAGTACGTACAGACTGCCAGGGATCACTTTGCCGCAAAAGGAGTGCATGTGGATTTGATCAAGCTGTATGGATCGATGGAACTCGCGCCGCTGGTGGGTTTGTCGGATGCGATTGTCGACTTGGTAAGCAGCGGCAGCACGTTGAAGGCCAATAATCTCAAGGCGGTCGAACATGTCGCGGATATTTCATCGCGCCTGGTGGTAAATCAGGCCGCCTTGAAATTGAAATACGACGCTATCCAGCCGATGCTGGATGCGTTTGCGCTTGCGGTCAAGAAATAGCGGCGATCAAGAAAGGAAAATTACCAAATGAATATCAGGCGACTTTCCAGCCGTGCGGCCGACTTCAATGAAAAACTGGCCAGGTTGCTGGCCTTCGAGGAAACGGCGGACGAGAAACTCGAAGCAACCGTAGCCGGCATCCTCGCGGATGTGCGCAAGCGTGGCGATGCGGCGGTGCTGGAATATACGCATAAATTCGACCGTTTGCCGCTGGCATCTGCCGCCGCGATGGAATTGCCGCGCGCCGAGTTGCACGCCGCTTTCGACGCGTTGCCCGCCGAACAGCGCAGTGCATTGGAACAGGCTGCACAGCGCGTGACCGACTATCACAAGAAGCAAGTGCAAACTTCATGGAGCTACACCGAGGCCGACGGCACCGTGCTCGGCCAACAGGTGACCGCGCTGGATCGTGTCGGTTTATACGTGCCGGGCGGCAAGGCAGCCTACCCTTCCTCGGTGCTGATGAATGCGCTGCCGGCCAAAGTGGCAGGCGTGAATGAATTAATCATGGTCGTGCCGACACCGGATGGGGTGAAAAACCAGCTGGTGCTGGCGGCGGCGTACTTGTCCGGCGTGGATCGCGTGTTCACCATTGGCGGCGCCCAAGCGGTGGCGGCACTGGCTTACGGCACGGCAACCATCCCCAGGGTAGACAAGATTGTCGGCCCCGGCAATGCCTATGTGGCAGCCGCAAAACGCCGTGTCTTCGGTGCGTGTGGCATCGACATGATCGCCGGCCCTTCGGAAATCCTGGTGATTTGCGACGGGCAAACCAGCCCGGACTGGGTTGCGATGGACCTGTTTTCGCAGGCCGAGCACGATGAACTGGCGCAGGCCATCTTGCTGTCGCCGGATGCGAAATTCATCGAAGCAGTCGCGCAAAGCGCGGATCGCCTGCTGGGGCAAATGCCGCGCCGCGACATTATCAAAACCGCACTGGAAAGCCGTGGCGCATTGATCCATGTCACCGATCTGGATGAGGCTTGCATGATCAGCAACCGCATCGCGCCGGAACATCTGGAGTTATCGATCGAGAATCCGCAGAGCTGGCTACCCAAGCTGAAACACGCCGGGGCAATCTTCATGGGGCGCTACACCTCGGAATCGCTGGGTGATTACTGCGCCGGACCGAATCATGTGCTGCCGACCTCCGGCACGGCACGTTTCTCTTCGCCATTGGGTGTATACGACTTCCAGAAGCGCAGCAGCCTGATCCAGGTTTCCGCGCAAGGCGCACAGACGCTGGGCGCAATTGCATCTACGCTGGCATTCGGCGAAGGTCTGCAGGCGCACGCCCAGTCGGCCTTGTTCAGAAAATCGGCGCAGTAAGTATCCCCAGGCATTCACTGCTCGCAGCAGAAACCAATGCATGGAGGGGGTGCAATATGCAAGCTAGCATCAGAGCGCAAGATTGTAAGCGCATATGTTTTACCCAGCCGCCGAACTCTTCGTTCAAACCTGGTTGAGCGGTTCTCCATTTAAGAGCAAGGGCCGCAGCAGTTTATCGAAGTCTCCGGGCGGGACATATTGCAGCACGGGCTTTTCTTCATTCCCCAGCGTGATGTCCAGACCATGTTGCGGATACAGCCAGTGGACAGCGCCGCTTCGGGTTTCACGGATGCGTTGTGCCGGCTGGCCAAAGCGTTTGTTGATAATCACTTCTTCGAGCCGCACCGACGGCATGTAGGTCAGGCTGGCGATCGGCAGGGTGCGCACCCTGTTTGCGTCGTCCGGCGCAAGTGTGATTTTTTTGCCGCTGCCACTGCCGCTGATACGCAGGCCGCGCTCATACATACCCTGCAATTCCGCATCGGGAACGGCGATATTGATGACAATTCTGGCTTTCAAGCCTGCCAGAGTAATCTGCTCGAAGAACATTTCAACGGCCAGTTGGCCATCCGGCGATTTGAACAGACTGGACTTGGCCTCCTCATGAAAGCGCTGTTCGGCATCCATGGTAGTGCTGCGCCCCAGCGTCAGGCCAAAAATGCGGGTTGTGTCCGGTGCGGGATGTTCGATATGCCAGGGCCGGTCGCTGTCGCTGACGGGCTGCGACGGGATGAAGAAAGACCCGGCCAGGATCAGCGCGGAAAGCAGGCCGACGCCCCAGTATAATTTGTGCTCTATTTTCATGAGCGCCGCGAATCGTCCGGGTTCTGTGCGACAAAGCGCTCTGTCAGCTTGCCATCGCGGGCCATGTAGACCGATTCATTGCCAAGTACGATCAATACCAGCAGTGCAACCATGAAAGGCAGCAGGCCTACGCCGCCTATCAGTGCGATGGTGGGAATTTTGGCCCAGCCCAGCATTTTGGATAGCCATAGGCCAGCGCCGAAAATGATGCAGACCAATGCCAGCAGCAGCATAAAGAAACGGTTGCGCCGCGCCGCAATCTGCCAGTGCGCCTTGACGAACCAGCTGTCGTCGCCGGCGGCAACCTGTCTGGCCTTGAGCAGGATGTAAGCGATGATCGCAAACGAAATGGCGGGCACCGCCAACGGCAGCAGCGGGAAGGTGCTCATCACGCCGACAGTGGCGGCAAATACGAAGATGTGGTTGAAAATCAGGTTGATCAGGAAAATCTCGTGCGGCCACTTGGCGCGTTTGGCTTCCTCGGGCGATATGTCGAATTGCCGGTGCATTTGCTATCCCTTGTTTGCCCTGCTATTTGTCGGATGAGAGCCGGATTCTGACACACATCGAGCCAGCGTGACAGGCTGCCAAGTGGCATAATACGCGCTACTTTATGGAGGAACCATGAGCAACGGGACTAATCAACTGGTAGTGGATCTGGAATTGATACGCAGGCTGGACAAGAACGGCCCACGCTATACCTCTTACCCGACTGCCGACCGCTTCGCCGCAGACTTCAACGCGAAGAGTTACGCCGAGTGGCTGGTCAGACGCGGGGCCGACGGCATGGCCCGCCCGCTGTCGCTGTATATCCACATACCGTTCTGCAACACGCTGTGTTTTTACTGCGCCTGCAACAAGATAATTACCAAAGACCGCAGCCAATCCGCCGAATACGTGCGCTATGTGATCAAGGAAATGGCGATGCAGGCGGCGCTGCTCGGGGCTAAGCAGGTGGTCGAGCAGTTGCACTTCGGCGGCGGCACGCCGACCTTCATGAGCGACGACGAGATCCGCCAGTTGATGGCGGCGATACGCCAGTATTTCACGCTGGTGGAAGACGGCGAATACTCGATCGAGATCGATCCGCGCAAGGTCAGCGATGCAACCATTGCGCTGCTCGGCAGGGAGGGCTTCAACCGCATCAGCATCGGCGTGCAGGATTTCGACGCCGAGGTGCAGCGCGCGGTGAACCGCATCCAGGGCGAAGAAGAAACGCTGCGCATCATTCATGCCGCACGCGCCAACGGTTTTAAGTCGGTCAGCATCGACCTGATTTACGGCCTGCCCAAGCAGACGCTGCAAGGCTTTGGCGTGACGCTGGACAAGGTGATCGCCGCCAACCCGGATCGTTTGTCGATCTACAACTATGCACACATGCCGGCCGTTTTCAAGCCGCAGCGGCGCATCAACGAAGCGGACCTGCCGAGCGGGCAGATGAAGCTGGATATCCTCAGCCTGGCAGTGAACAAACTGACCAGCGCGGGCTATGTGTATATCGGCATGGATCACTTCGCCAAACCGGAAGACGAGCTGGCCGTGGCGCAACGCCAGGGGCGGCTGCACCGCAATTTCCAGGGCTATTCGACCCATTCCGATTGCGATCTGGTCGCGTTGGGAGTGAGTGCGATCGGCAAGATCGGCCCGACCTACAGCCAGAACTACCGCGAGGTGGAGGATTATTACAAGGCGCTGGATGCGGACCAGTTGCCGATCATGCGCGGGCTGGTGTTGGATGACGACGATCTGGTGCGCCGCGCGATCATCCAGGCGTTGATGTGCCATTTTGAGCTGACCAAAGCATCGTTCGATGCCGATTACCGGATCGATTTCGACCGCTATTTCGCCACCGAGCTGGAGGAACTGCGCGAATATGAGCGCGAAGGCCTGCTGGAAATGCCGCCGCAAAAAATTATCGTTACGCCCAAGGGGCGCATGCTGATCCGCAACATCTGCATGGCGTTTGACAAGTATTTGCGCACCCGCACCGAGCATGCGGGCTATTCCAAAGTGATCTGATTCTCACATCTTGCTGAGGAGTGAATATGAACAAAGTCCTCAAATATTCACTGATTGGAGCCGGCGCCATTGCCGGTGTCGCGATTGCCGGTGTGGCCTATGTGGCGGCGACTTTTAATCCCAACGACTACAAGGCTGGGATCATCAAGTCGGTGAAAGAGAGCAAGCAGCGTGACCTGCATCTCGATGGCGACATCAGGCTGTCGTTCTTTCCCAATATCGGCGCAAATATCGGCAAGGTGTCGTTGTCCGAATTCAACAGCGACAAGGAATTTGCCGCGATTGAGAACGCCCATGTTTCGCTGGCACTGTTGCCGCTGCTGAGCGGGCAGGCGGTGGTAAACGAGGTGGCGCTAAGCGGCTTGCGCGCCATGTTGGTCAAGCGCAAGGACGGCAGCACCAACATTGACGATCTGCTCGGCAAGAAAGAGGAAAAGGCCGGCGAGCCGAAGGCGGGCGACAAGCGGCAAGCCCGGTTCGATATCGCTTCCGTGTCTATTGAAAAAACCGCACTCACTTATCGCGACGAGGGCAGCGGCGCGCAATATGCGGTCAAGGATTTGAGTCTCAACACCGGGCGCATCGCGAACGGTGTGCCGGGCAAGATCAGCCTGTCTGCCGCCATACAGGCGAGCCAGCCAAAACTGGATATCACCGCGCAACTGAAGACCACGCTGACCTTTGACTTGGGCAAGCAGCAATATCGGCTGGAAGGTCTGGACCTGCAAGCCGGTGGTGCGGCGCTGGATATCAGCAGCCTGAAAATCAAGGCGGGGGGTGATATCAGCGCAGATTTGGCAGCACATGAATTCGGCGCAAAGAAATTCTCATTGAATGCGAGCGGCACGAAGGCGAAGGATGCTTTCGAGGCCACGCTCGATGCGCCCGCCTTGAGCCTCACCAAAGATAAATTCTCCGGCGAGAAGCTGACGCTCGATGTGGGTTTGAGGCAGCCCGAGCAGGCTTTCAAGGTAAAGCTTTCGTCGCAGTTATCCGGCAATTTGCAGGCACGGCAGTTCAATTTGAATGATCTGGTTGTGGCGATCAATGCAAGTGGCGACAAGCTGCCGAACAAGTCTGTCAGCAGTGAGATGAAAGGCAGCGTGCAGGTTGATGCAGCGAAAGAGGCTGTGCAGGTAAATCTTGCCGGTGGATTGTTGCAGAGCCGGGTCAAGGCCAAGGTCGGCGTGAATGGTTTTGCCGAACCGGCGATCCGCTTCGATGTGGATGTTGACCAGTTCGACGCCGATCTGTATCTGCCGAAGAAGTCGCCCAATGAGGCCAAGCCTGCCGCGCCAAAATCCACAGAGTCCGAGCAGCCGCTCGATCTGTCAGGCCTGCGCAAGCTCAATCTGGACGGCAGCCTGCGGCTCGGCGCGCTGAAAGTGGCGAACGTCAAATCCACCAATGTGCGCCTCGATGTCAAGGCGCATAAAGGGCTGGTCAACATCAACCCGCTATCCGCGAATCTGTATCAGGGCAGCATGAACGGCAGCGTGAGCGTGAACGCGCAAGCTACACCGGGCATCGCGATCAACCAGAACCTGAGCGGCGTGAATGTCGCCGCGCTGACCAAAGATGCGGCGAACTTCGATACGCTGGAAGGCAAAGGCAATGTCGGCTTGAACCTCACGATGCAAGGCCATACCGTCGGCGCGATGAAAAAAGCGCTCAACGGAAATATATCGCTGAATCTGGCGGATGGTGCAGTCAAGGGCATCAACATCGCCAAGAAACTGCGCGATGCGCGGGGCATGTTCGGCAAGGGCGGGGCCAGCGCGCAAACGCAGTCCGCCAACAAGGAAGAAAAGACCGACTTCAGCGAGCTGAAGGCAAGCTTCAAGGTGAACAACGGCGTGGCACATAACGACGACCTGTCATTGAAATCGCCGCTGTTGCGCCTGTCCGGGAATGGCGACATCGATATCGGCAACGACAGCATGAACTATCTCGCCAAGGCCACGCTGGCCGGCACGCTGGAAGGTCAGGGCGGCAAGGACAGCGTCGGCGGCCTCACCGTGCCGGTGCGCATCAGTGGCCCGTTTGCCGAGCTGAAATACACGCTGGATTTCGGCGCGATGATCGGCGAGGCGGCCAAACAAAAGGTGCAAACTGAAGTCAAGACCAAGTTGCAGGATCAGTTGAAGGGCTTGTTCAAGTGAGTTGTCCTGTAGGTCGGGCTTCAGCCCGACATGTCTGCCTGCAATAATGCCTTGTTTCGCTTCCCGCCTGATCCGCTGGCAGCGCCGGCATGGCCGCCATGACCTGCCCTGGCAAGGCGCGGACGGCATGACACGGTGCGCGCAAGCGTCCGGTGCGGGAATGCCGTCCCCCCGCCTCCTGGATGAAACAACTAGCCATTCGACTAGGCTGCAAGAAGCCGCAGCCAAGTCGCTGGTTATCCCGCAATCGGCTGGCTGCGCCAGTAACGTGTCGGAGGCGGACGCCTACCGCGTGTGGTTGTCCGAGATCATGCTGCAACAGACGCAGGTCACCACTGTCATCCCCTATTACCAGCGCTTCATCGCCGCGTTTCCAACCATCGCGTCGCTCGCGGCTGCCAGCGAAGATCAGGTGCTCGCCCACTGGAGCGGGCTCGGTTATTACGCGCGCGGGCGCAATTTGCACCGTGCCGCACAGATCATCGCCGAAAAACATCGCGGCGAATTTCCACGCAATTTTGAACAGATATTCGCACTGCCCGGCATCGGGCGCTCCACCGCTGCCGCGATCTGCGCACTGGCTTATCATGAACGCCGCGCGATACTGGATGGCAACGTCAAGCGTGTGCTGGCACGCTACTGCGGCATCGAGGGATGGGCGGGAGACAGGAAGGTGGAGGCAAAACTGTGGCAACAGGCAGAGGCGCTGCTGCCGCAACGCGATATCGCCGCTTACATTCAGGCACAGATGGACTTGGGTGCGACCGTTTGCACACGCAGCAAGCCGAAGTGCGGCGAATGCCCGGTAGCCGGCGATTGCATTGCTTTTCAAGGCGGACGAGTGGGCGAGCTACCCGCACCGCGTCCGCGCAAGGCTGTACCGGAAAGGTATGCCACATTCTTGCTGCTGACGCACGGCAACGACATCCTGCTGGAGAAACGCCCCGGCAGCGGCATCTGGGGCGGGCTGTGGTGTCCACCGCAACTGGACGATGGGCAGGGGATAGTAGCGGATTACGTGCGACGTAACGGCATTGTGGTGAGTGAGAGAATCGAGCTGGCCGAGTTCACACATACCTTTACCCATTTCAAGTTGCATATCACACCGGTGCTGTTGCGTGTCACGCACAAGCCACAACGGGTGCAACAGCCGGGCAGTGTATGGCTGGATGTTGAAGAGGCATTACGGGCGGCGATACCGGCGCCGGTGCGCAGCCTGCTTCGCGCAATCAACCGCAGGATGGGTTGAGTGTAGCGATACCCATCAACCAAAAAGAAGGCGGTACCAAGCGCCATCCTTTACAGGATTCCCTGCGTTGTCGTCTGGCCAGGCAAGGGGTAGGTAAAGGATGGCAGGCAAGCAACGAGGTGTTCGAATTTGCTAACGTGTAGCAGTTCAGACTTGAGCTGATTACAAACTGTCGGTTTGACACACCTGTCTTACATTCTATTAATTTGGAATTGCGTTGCACGGGATATGTCGTGGCCGCTGGCACCGGAGATAGTGCGGCGGTTTTTTTGGTGGTGTGGTGAATGATGCCGCGCAGTCCAGCAAATCCTACACCATGCCTGCATGGAACAAAAACCGCTAAGCATAAAAAGCCTGCATTGCTGCAAGCCTTATGGGTACTGGTGCCGCTTGACGGACTCGAACTGTCGACCTACCGCTTACAAGGCGAGTGCACTATACAGTATTTGCGCCGCTTACAGTGGTTTGCTAGAATTGTTGGCACAATTTTGGCACACCACAATGGAGAGCGTATGGCGACGATACGAAAAAAAGGTGATTACCAGTGGCATGTCCAGGTGCGAAAAAAAGGTTACCCGACACAGACACGAACCTTCACCACAAAGGCTGACGCCGAGCGCTGGGGAAAGGAAACAGAAATAGCCATCGAGCGTGGCTTGTTCTTTGATCGCACAGTGGCCGAGCGCACCACGCTATCCAGCCTAATAGCGAGATATCGCGAAGAAGTGTTACCGGAGAAGAGTGGGAAGCACCTTGCTCCATCACTACGCCAGCTTGATGCTACATTTGGTAAATATGCTGTATCTGGCATCACCAGCGAAATGATTGCAGATCATCGCAACACCCGGCTTGAGACAGTCTCAGCCTCGACGATCCGGAAAGAAATTAACCTGCTGTCCAAGTTGTTCGATTTAGCCGGAAAGGAATGGGGCATCCCCATCGCGGCAAACCCCTGCGCGATGGTCAGTAAGCCAGCCGAACCAAAGGGGCGGGACAGAAGGCTTGAAGAAGGTGAGGAGGCTGTGCTGCTGTTGGCATGTCGTCAATCAAGTGTTGAGCTTGAAGCTATCGCACAAGTCGCACTGGAAACGGGTGCACGCTTAGGCGAGCTACTCAAGCTGCGCTGGAATGATGTAAACCTCACCAAATACACTGCCAAGCTGTTTGATACGAAGAATGGCGAAGATAGGGTTATCCCGTTATCACCGAAGGCTTTGCAGGCTCTTAGATCGCTTCCTAGGCATATTGGCGGGCGAGTATTCTGGCGGTGGTCTGCATCAGACAGTTTTAACAAGACATGGAGACGCGCATGCCAACGCGCCGAGATTAATGATCTGCGATTCCATGATCTGCGTCATGAGGCAGTTTCGCGACTGTTTGAAAGTGGCAATTGGAACAGCATGGAGGTAGCGGCGGTTTCTGGCCACAAAACACTTGCCATGCTTAAGAGGTACACTCACTTGCGCGCGGAAGATCTTGCGAAAAAGTGGGCCACCTCAAAATCTTAAACCGGGAAAACCATCCAATGCCATGTACAGTGAGCAATCAACACAATCCTGAGAGTCAAGAGATAGAGTACATAGTTCTCGCCAGTAACGGCACCAAGGCCCCACCACCACATGGTGGGCCATTCTCGTCGAAGGAAGAAGCTATCAGACACTGCGCGCTACAGGAGAAGATTGAACAGGAAAACATGTCAATTGAAGACTGGATCGCTGCACATCCCGATAGCATTAAAGTTGAGCAGATCGAAGGCTATGGAAAGGTTTTGCATGTCGCACCAGATGGCCAATGGATTCAAAACAGAGGGAAGAATAACTTTGCAGTGCATCCAGCGACCGATCTTGAGCTAGAAATCGGCGAATCAGTGCAAGTAGATAAATCCGGAGAAATTAAACTCCTTGATCGTAGCCACGTCCCCGGTATAAGCCATTAATTACCTCCCGAGGCCGGCATCATGAGCAAAACGACAACCTGGACTACCCCCGGCTTTGACGATGCCGAAACGCCTGTGGCCATCGAGCTGCAACAGGTCGATGCTTTGGTATTTCGAGATTCCACCGTACCTGTGTGGCAGGTAGCACCTGGGCAAGGGGACTACCACGCCGGGCCTTTCATACGGCGAATAGACCTTCCTGCTGATCTGGCAGAAGCGTTCTTTGATCGGTGGCAATTCGGCGCGAACCAGCCGTTTGTGGATGCCGCCTATCCTCGCGACTTTGCTAATTTCATGGCAAGTCAATCATGAAATCAGCCTCTCGCTGTTTTTAGGGCCTTCTTAAAAGCTTTCAGATCCGAAACCGCGAACAATTGGTTGCGCCCAACCGTGGAGCTCGGATTTAGCTTGCCGCTGGCGACAAATCGCCGAAAGGTTGACATTGAGACTTCAAGATATTCAGCCGCTTCCTGGGCCGTAAAATTATCGCTGGCAAGATGGCCGAACAGCTCCTCGTGGCTCATATCTTGACAAAATATCAACCCACGCTCTTTCCACTCACGCTCTTTCCACAAATAGCACGGTGCACTTTGTCGAAAACGACAACATGCCGCTTTTCTTTGTCGTTTTAGACAACGCATTCCCCCAAACCGACCCCCCCCTGCGATGTTGTCATTTTAGACAACAGATTCAGGCAGCATCACGGTTCAGTTTCATTTAAATAACTTTTGCAGTGCACCTCCAAGGTTGATTTGTTTAGAATCAGACGACTTAGATTCAGCCAGCCATTTCAAAGGCTTTTCGTCATATACAGACCTGATCGATGCAAGAGCCTCCGGGCCAAAAGTCGACGTGGCGTAGCTTTTGTCAAAGTCTGGTTGAGGCGTGAAAACCGTTCCATCTTCACGCAGAATTGCTGGCACTCCAGACCTTTTGATACCTACACTGGAAAGCAATTCTTCCAGCTGATTTCCCATAACTTCTGCTGTGCGTTCGTCGAATTCACAGCTTTGCGAAGCTGGCAGGTTCTTTTTAGACCAATACGCAAGCCATGCAGAAGCATTATCTTTTGCGCACCAAATGCTCGTAGCAGTACGCCAGCTTGGCAAAGCAACAGAGCCATAGCTGAGAGGGCGCAGTGCCGAAGGAACGACATAAAATGTCGTATTCATAGAAGATGCTAGCTTTGCAGCGCGTGCCTCAAATTTTGCGCAAAATGGGCAATCAACTGCCGAGAACATTACCATCTTACGTCCACCACCATCACCGTACTTGACTTTGATTAGCTTATCGAAATCAATGCTTCGTATTATTTCGCCACGAAGTTCGGCGAGTTCGCTGCTGTTCATTGGTCTCGGTGGGCTGGCTATAACTTCCCAAGCCTTGTAGTCGCCGGTGATTGTTCCTCCTTCGTTGACGTAGCTCATAAACTGCCCGGAAGGTTTAACCGTTAGCTTGTAGATGCCCCGAACAAGCGTTGGTGTTGCTTGAATGTTTTGTTGACTATAGTTCAATGCAAGACCGACGTTAGCCAAGTTGCGATAATAAGCAGCCACTGCGCCTGCACCATCGGCCAAGGTGATTTGTGAATATATTAGAATCGCGCATGCAACACAGACAGCAAGCTTTCTTGATAAATGCATTTTTCTCTCCCTAGGTTTGTAGTGTAGTGTAGTGACGGGATTCTGCCTCAAATCGAGATATTACGTTGGCAAAGCAGATGTGTTGGTGTGCGCAATCGAGCGCACATGCCTGGAGACACCAACCTACAGGGAGGGTGGATGGGGGATGGGGGCAAGGCGGGGCCGCGAATGAGGCTCCGCCTTCACCCGATGCGGTGGAGGGTGCAAACCCCTCCCCTGGCGGAGCCGGTTTGCCATAAACGGCACGAGTATCCATTTATGGATTCAATTCACGCAAGCCGTAGTTTTTTGTATCCATTTATGGATACAACCTTGTCACAGATGACAATCGCGCCTTATGGCGTATCCATTTATGGATAGTTATCGCATCGCATTTCAGCAAGCGGCAGCTGCGCAAACGGCAACCGCGCCGCGTTGATCCAGAACAGCAGCCCCATGCCGCACAGAAACATCGTCGGAATCCCAACCCAGAACAGGGTGAAGAACGTGAATATCTTCGATGTAGTCCACTCGCGCCGCACCACATCAATCGCCTGGTGAACCACGCCGTCGACCTCGACCGCGTAGACCATGTAGATGTTGCGCTTGAATAAAAACGGCGTCGGTGTGCGGATCGTGGCCACCCACAGCGTACAGCTTGCCCCATTGCGCAGCAGCGTATCCAGTTGGCCGACAACCTTCACTGCTTTGAGGTAAGCCGAGCCCACGCGCATGGATTCGTAGACTGCAACAGGCCCACCATATTGAACCGGCCCCAGCGTCAGAGTGCCGGTGAGTTTCTGTACCATCGAGCTCATTGCCCACCTCCATTTTTGAGTGAAACCGCGTGCGCACGGATGTAACTGGCCAGGTATCGTGCTGCTGCTTTCAGGTTGTGAACCGGCTGCACCAACTCACCCATTTCCTGCTTCTTCCTGCGCTGTTTTGCTGTGGCTGTGTTCATGTTTATCTCCTTAAAATCGTTTCTGTCACAGCTTTTTCACTGCGTCTCGCGCAGTAGAATGCAGCGAGTTGAAAGCCATGTATTTGCCTGTCCGGCGAAACTCCTGGAGTAGATCAATCACCATGTCGAAATGATGTTGGTCGAGAGAAAACATAAGCTCGCCGATTGGCCCCTTGCCCTCCAGATCAGTGATGATTCTTTTCAAAGCTCTGACACCCGAGGTGCCCGGTATTTCCCTGGCTGCATTAACGGCCCTCTCCAACTTCGTTGCGTAATCTTCTGCCTTCGTTGCATTCATGCTTACCTCCTTGGTGGTGGGTTTAATTTCATCGGGTTGGTGAGCCTCGCGGGTGCCGCGAAGGGCGGCGGTGTTGATTTGCTGGATGGATTGGTTGTTTGTTGTGCTCATGATTTGCCCTTTCGTTTGTGGTTTACATCGGTTCGGAGCCGCCTCACCCTGTCCGCGACGATCTGACGGGCGTTTAGAC
>JAIELH010000051.1 GCA_019753125.1 Gallionellaceae bacterium
TGCCCTTGAGAATGCTGTTGTTGGTCTGTCCTTTCACATCCCATCCCCATCCCAGCCTTCCCCTTGAAGGGGAAGGTGAGAAATGTGCCGAGGGCACGGAAAAGATTTCCCATCCCCACCCTGCCCTCCCCTTGAAGGGGGATTCATTGCGACGCGCCCCTTGAAGGGGAGGGAATGTAGCGTAATTTCCGAGTCGCGACACTAGTCAACAATCGCCTTCAGCGGCAAACCACGGCTGAAACGAGCGCGGCGCATATCCGAAATCGCGCGCAGCCTCCGAGTGATCGAACACCAGATCTTCGTTCATCCGCCGCGCCATCTCCACGTTGAAATCACGGTACTTCGGCACCAGCGAAACCAGCGCCATCGCCAGACGGAAAGCAACGATCGGCACCCGCACGAAGCGCGGCCTCTCCCCCAGCGCAGCGAAAATCCGCTCCACCATCTGCCGATAGGTCAGAATCTCGCCGCCACTCAGGTTATACACCTTGCCAAAAGTATCAGGGGTTTCCAGCGCCAAGACACATGCCTCCGCCAGATCCTCGGCATGCACCGGCTGCCGTCCCCCTTTGGCCTCACCCAGCAGCGGGAAAACCCCAAATCTGCGGATCAGCTTTGCTATGGTCGTCACGTTGGCATCCATGCCGGCACCATAAATCAATGTCGGCCGGAAAATCGTCCAGTCGATACCGTGCCGGTTGCAAAGGCTTTCCACAGCGTCCTCCGCCTGCACCAGGCGCGCGACGAACTCGACTTCCTTGGGGTCCGCGGAACGCGCCTTGCCGAAGCGGCCGGTCGAGCTGAAAGCGATCACGCGCCGCACCCCTTTTGCCGCCACCGCAGGCAATAGTGCGGGAAGAAACCGGATCGAAGCGATATGAACCAGCGCGTCGGCCGCGGGAAACGTTTCCGCTATGCCGGATTGCGCAAGATCCGCGCACAGCCAACGAACAGCAGGTTGCCCCGCCTCACCCCGCTTATCCCTCCCGCCATGCCGCGACAGCGCATACACCTCAGTCCCGCCCGCGACCAACTGTGGCAAAAGAAACCGGCCCACCTGACTGGTAGCACCTGCCACCATCACCCGCCTAAAACGCATCATGTCCATCCCGCATTAAGTGACCCCCGGCCGGGGGGTTAACGGCATCGTTCAACCGGATTCGCGGCGATCAGCGCGCCCCGCCCCTCCAGCAGTTTCCGATACAGGGTCTCATGGCTCGCCGCCATTCTCTCCGCCGTAAACCTTTCCCGGTAGCGTCTCTCGCCGGCGCGCCCCATCTCGGCGGCAACATCGGGGTGCTCCAAAAGATACTGCATTGCGCTGCGGAGGGCCTCGGGATCGCTCGGCGGCACGACCAGCCCCGTTTCCGAATCAATATTGATGTAACTCGTCCCGGTGCCGATCTCGGACGAAATCATCGGCTTGCCGTACATCGCGCCTTCGAGCAGCGAGATACCGAACGCCTCGGACCGCAGATGGGAAGGAAAGACCACCGCCGCGCACAACTCGAGCAACGCCACCTTGTCTTCCTCCGGCAGAGCGCCGAGAAAATGGGTGTTGCGCAGGCCCAGCCTCGCGGCGTGCCCACGCAACTGCGCTTCGATCGGACCGGCGCCGACGATCACCACGGGAAGATCGACCCCGCGCATGGCCTCCAAAAGAATGTGCAAACCCTTGTAATAGCGGAGCATGCCGACGAAAAGGAAGAAGCGGTTACCGAAGCGCTCGCGCCAGGCGGCCACACACTCCGCACGCGGCCGGGGGTAGCTGTCCCGATCCAGGCCGATCGGGATGACGGTCGTCTTGTCAGTGTAATGCCGCAGCACCGGGCTCGTTGCCAGATAATTGGGCGAGGTCGCCACGATCGCATCCACCGACCGCAGAAACCTGTGCATCAACGGCGAATAAATCCGCAGCAGATTATTCTGACGCACGATGTCCGAATGATAGGTGACCACGCTTGGTTTTCGCACCCGCCACGCCAGGTGCAGCAGATCCCCGAACGGCCAGGGAAAATGATAATGGACGACATCGGCCTCGGCGACGAAGCGGCCGAATTCGCGCAGCAAGGGCCAGGAAACGCTGTTCGAGGCAATCGAGAAACTCTCGCGGAAGCGAACGATCTCCGCTCCGCAGAAGTCCGATATCGCTGGCTCCGGCCGACGCGACAAGGAGAGCACGCGGATTCGAACGTCGCCATTCCGGTTGCCGCAGATCAACTGAGCAATGACCTGCTCCGTGCCCCCGAAACTGTCGGTAAGGAAGGTACGAAAAACATGCAGGACGTTCAACCTCATTCCCTATCCGGACTATCGCCACTCGTTTCGTTATTCGTTCTCATGCCCTAGTGTGCTGTCCCGTAAGTTTCCTGCACAAATCGTAGGTCGGGAATCCTTTCCCGACAAAGTGTCGCCAAAGGATTGGCGACCTACAGATATACGAATTATTTGTGGGACAGCACACTAGCTCTATGTGATGTACCACACGACACGGAGACCCTTCCGAGAGCATCGTGGCCGCTTCCCAATAGCGTAAGTCCCCCGTCATGCGGCGGCCCGAAGCCCGTCGTCCCGGGCTAGTGCAGTTCTTTATTCTGTTTGGAACGTATATGGCCTTGCGAAACTTGCGAAGCTCCTCCCCCTTCAAGGGGGAGGCTGGGAGAGGGATGGGTCTATACACTTGCTTTGCTAAACCCATCCCCACCCCAGCCCTCCCCTTGAAAGGGAGGGAATAATGCGTAGCTATTGCGAAGCACACCACTAGTTCTGCGTGGCCCATCGGCTCGAGAGAAAATCCCGGTAAGCCAGGGCGATGCCCTCGTTCAAGGAAACTTTCGGGGACCAGCCCAGCGCTTTGAGCCGGCCGACGTCCAGAAGTTTGCGCGGCGTGCCGTCCGGCTTGCTGGGATCCTGGGTCAGTTTGCCGGTAAAGCCGACAGAATCGGCAACCAGACGGGCAAGGTCGGCTATCCGCACGTCATCGCCACAGCCGATATTGATCAGCGCCGGCGCTTTTGGATCCGCCAGCATGCCATCAAAACGATCGTCTGGCAGGGCCATCAGAAAAACGCAAGCCTCCGCCATGTCGTCACTATAGAGAAACTCCCGCCGCGGATTGCCGGTTCCCCATATGATAACTTCATCATCGCCTCGCACCTTGGCTTCATGCATCTTGCGAATCAGCGCCGGCAGCACATGCGAGTTCTGCAAATCGTAGTTGTCGCCGGGGCCATACAGGTTGGTCGGCATTACGGCGAGAAAGCGGGTGCCATACTGGCGGTTGTAGGCCCGGCAGCTTTCGATGCCTGCGATTTTGGCAACGGCATAGGGGCTGTTCGTCGGCTCAAGCGAACCCGTCATCAGGTACTCCTCCTTGATCGGCTGGGGACACTCCCGCGGATATATGCAACTCGACCCGAGAAACAACAGCCGCCTGACCCCGTGGCGATGCGCCGCCTCGATAACGTTCACCTGCACGGCAAGGTTCTGATGGATGAACTCGGCCGGATAGGTGTTGTTCGCATAGATTCCGCCGACCCTCGCCGCCGCCAGGAATACATACTCGGGTTTGTGCTCGCTGAAGAAGGCTTCGACGGCTCGCTGGTCGATAAGATCAAGCTCGGCATGGCTGCGCGTGAGAAAATTGGCATGTCCACGAGCGGCAAGCCTTCGCATGAGCGCGGAGCCAACCAGGCCGCGATGGCCGGCGACGTAGATCTTTGCCGATCTATCCATTTACCTTACTCGTGATAATCGAAGGCACGATAGCCGCCCTTCCTGATCAATTCATCGCGCTCCGCATCCTTCAAATCCTCGCGCACCATTTCCTCGACCAGTTGCCGGAAGCTGATTTTCGGCTGCCACCCGAGCTTGGTCCGCGCCTTGCTCGCGTCACCCAGCAGGCTCTCCACCTCGGTAGGCCTGAAATAGCGCGGATCCACCGCAACGATCCGGCGTCCGGACTGATCCACCCCGACTTCCTCAACCCCGCTGCCTTGCCATGTAATCCGGATTCCGAGTTCAGCAGCAGCCATCTCGACAAACTCCCGCACGCTGTGCTGCTCGCCGCTGGCGATGACGAAATCCTCCGGCTGATCCTGTTGCATCATCAGCCACTGCATTTCGACGTAGTCCTTGGCGTGCCCCCAATCGCGCAGAGAATTCAAGTTGCCGAGATACAGGCACTCCTGCAGCCCCAGTTTGATGCGGGCCAACGCACGGGTGATCTTGCGCGTGACAAAGGTTTCCCCGCGAATGGGCGATTCGTGGTTGAACAGGATGCCGTTGCAAGCATAGATGCCGTAGGCTTCCCGGTAGTTGACCGTTATCCAGTAGGCGTAAAGCTTCGCTACCCCATACGGGCTGCGCGGGTAGAAAGGTGTGGTCTCCTTCTGCGGCGTTTCCTGCGCCAGGCCATACAGCTCGGAAGTCGAGGCCTGGTAATAGCGAGTCTTCTTTTCAAGACCGAGGATGCGGATCGCCTCGAGAATCCTCAACGCGCCGAGCGCATCCGAATTGGCGGTATATTCCGGCTCCTCGAACGACACCGCAACGTGGCTTTGCGCCGCCAGGTTGTAGATCTCGTCCGGCTGCACCTGCTGGATGATGCGGACGAGACTGCTCGAATCCGTCATGTCGCCGTGGTGCAGGATAAAACGCCGGTCAGGTTCATGCGGATCCTGGTACAGATGATCAATGCGGTCGGTGTTGAATAGCGATGTCCGGCGCTTGATGCCGTGTACGACATAGCCCTTCTCCAGCAGGAGTTCGGCCAGGTAAGCGCCGTCCTGGCCGGTCACACCTGTTATGAGCGCCGTTTTCGTCGTCATAGGTTGAACCCCGTAACAGCGTTGTTATGAAACATCTTGACGGTATTGAATCTTGTCAGGTGGAGCTTCCAGAGGAGGCTATGAATCACGGTAACGACACGGCGGTCGGCATTGATTACTTTCATAGGATTCTTATCAGTTTCAGTAGGAGTCGGCAACGGAAGTGAATATTATAAACTGCGAGACATGAAATTGCCGTTTAATGTGTTGTTTTAATAACTTTTATTTTTACTCCCCGCGTCACAAGCTGGTGTAGTGTTTCGCAACTGCCGCGATATTATCCCCCTCCCTTCAAGGAAAGGGTGAGGGTGGGGATGGGTTGGCACCATTGGCAGGATCGGTTTGATCTGCGTTCCAGGTGAAATAACGCCCAGTGTCGCGTTCCACTTTGCTTCCCCCAGAATCCGCGCGAGCTAAGCGGTCAACGGGCGTCATTGATGTGATGGCAATTTCTCAATGGGGCTTGGTGCCGTGAGGCCACCCTTCGCCTCTTTGGCGAAGCAGATGAACTCAACCGCTACCCCAGTCACCAGGAGGTAATACCCGATCACAGCGACGCGCTCCGCCCACGCCTCCTGCTTGAACATCAACATCACGGCGCATGACAGCAGGATTGCAATAAACAGCAGGAAATACGGCGCAGAATGGCGTTCCCGGAAAAACTCCCATTTTCGCGCCAGGTAGGGCCGCACTCGATAACGCATCGCAAAACCATATGCGAATACCAGTAACAGCCCGCCCCAGGAAAACGCCTCCTTGGCTGTATTCATAAACATCATATACAGGGCAGCGATCAATAATACAAACTGAACGCTTAAAAACGTTAGATTCCCTTGCAAGGCCCTAGCTACCAGCGCCCCCCATCCCGACATCAACTTGGCCCCGAACAACCATAAAATCCCCGTCGTCAAAACCAACAACAAACCCATCTTCGCCAGCTTCGAAGACCCAATCCTCCCTTTTACGGATGTCGCATTCGACTGATCGCGACCCGATTGCAAAACAGACCGATCAAGAGCCACGCTGATGCCTTTATCATCAACATGGTTCAATTCATGCGCTCCTTGAATCAGAAACGCCTTGGGTAATACAACGCTCTTCCCGCCCGAAAGAATCTGATCGTAGGACAATGTCGCATCCAGCTTGTTCATCTTCGTCAGATCCGGTCGTGCCGTCTCGGCCTCCAACGCCGGACGCACCATCGCCGCCATAGGGTCGGTCAAAGCAAGATGCGGCGCAAGATAGATGATTCTGCTTGAGACAGAAGCGCTTGGTTGCGGCCGCCTGTTCTGCTGGTCTGCTTTGCTCAGATACTGGACGGCAAGCTGGTTTACCAGCACGGCACCCTGGCCCGATGTGCCATCGCCTTTGAATACAAGATCCAGTCCGTGCAAAACCAGGTTTGACAACCGCACATCTTCCTGCATGCCCAGCGGAAACATCTTTTCGAAATAGATTCCCTGATCGCTCCCGCGCACCCTGAGGAAATAGCCGCCGCCAGACACAGGTGTCAGATTGGACCTGACCACGGCATCGCCCACTATTTTTGCTTCCACCGGGAAGGTTTGCACGGTCTGAAAATCTGCTCCGTCGCGACGATTAAAATCCACGCGTCCCGGCTTAGCGCGCCAAACGAAGTCTCCCGCCGGCACGACGCCGCCATCCAGTGCGACATAAGCCGAGGCTGGTTGCGGATGGTATACAGCAGATTTCTTGAAGGAACTGATTTGAATATTTTTAATAATGCAGGACGTGCGCGGGAATGGCACACCTCGTCCCTGCCGGTAGGACAAAGTAATCTTTCTGACATGAATATCTTTGACTTTTACCGGCGTTTGCTTCAGCAACAAGCGATCAGTTTCTACTGCCCGGCCTTGTTCGTCGGTGCCGGACAACGTCATGTACAGGGGAAACCCGCCACCCTCAAATGAGTAATCGGCCTCGATATAGGCTTCTCCGTCGATTTTCGCATCCAGCGGGTAACTGACCAGAGGCAACGCCAACCCCGCCTGCTTGGCATGGTATCCCGCCGGCTCGAGGAAAATCACATCGCTCGGACCGGATTTCCATAACGTCTTTTTTTCCAAGAACAGCCGCTGGTCCAACACGGCGGACAGTTCCGGCCCGCTCAACTCATCAAGATAAAATGCTGCGCCCGCAAAAAGCTCGGGGATTTTTTCCCGGTACGGCGCGCGCAGGCTGATTCTTGGAAGGTCTTCCGATATGTCCGAAGATTTCTGCTGAGCACCAACCAATTTACCGCTCAAAACCGTCAACTTGTTCGCGGGGAGACTCAGCCGTTTTTCGAGGGCTTCAAGGAGGTTGATCTGCGCGGATGCGCTCCCTGCCGCAGCCAGGATAACCGGGCCTTTGCTTCCCGGATCTATTTTCTGCGCGTCATAGAGATCCAACCTTCCCAGGTCGATGCTCACTTTCTGGGCGGCCGGTTTAGTTGCTTCATCCAGAGTGAAATGAATAATCAGCTCTTCCAGCCGGCCATCCCTGGCGCCCGGGTTGGCCTTCTGCAAAAGATCGTGCAGGTTCACCAAGAATGTTTTCTTTCCGCCGCCTCTGACCGGTTCGGCAATCAACGTCGTGAGTTTTGGATTAAGACCGCCACGATCGATTTTTGCGGCGATTTGCATGACCCATGACAATCCTTCCGGTAATTCATATTCGAACCGAAGCCAGGGGGTTTTCTCGAGGTCTTGGGAAGCAAAAACTCTCTGCAAGAACATCTCGCCGCCCGGCTCGACGGACGCACTTACAATGCCGTTGGCAAAACCGTCCACCTTGCTTCTTATGGCTGTATATCGCCACTTTTTGTCGCCGCCGATCCCAAGCACCCGCTTGATTTTGTAGGCTAACTCTTTCGGAATGACTTCCGCTGCCCTAAAGTCAATGCGCTCATTCATCATGTCAGGAAACAGCGCCGGATCACCCACGCGCACCAGCGTATCAACCGCGCCCTTGTCACGCGTGTCGAGCGCCAACTCGATCCCGTACAGTCCAGATCCCCGGTTGGCGCTGACATTGAGGACTGGGTATTTATCCAGGTCCGCTGGCAATCCAATCAACGGCACGCCGGCGTTGCGCGTAGCCGATTTAGCGCCGCCCTCGCCTCTCTCCTCCGGGTGGTCAGGCAATAGATCAATTCGCCGCGGGGGCGCCTCCACCAAAACAGGTGTTATTCGCAACGGCAACGAAACCTCGCCTGCTTTCGCGATTGGAACCGTTTCCGATTTCCAGTCAGAAGTTTCCGAACTGCACGCAATCCCGCTGATGCCCACGAGCATCAGAGCAAACAAGAATTGGGAAATTGTTTCCCTAATCGACTTCGCATGCATGGCTACGACGCTCAGTCAAACGGCTGGCGCACTGATGTTGAAAGCGTTCCAGAAGAAGCTTCATCCAACGTGAAAACCATATCCGTTCCAAACGTTTTCAATAATTTCATGGAGTAGGGAATAGACGGCACTATACCGTTGTTGTAGACCATTTTCGAAACTGCGGCTGGATAGTACCGCTTGATGGGAGCCGGAATTGGCCCTTCTGCATACATGTTCTTGTGTATGATCACGTATTTGACCCCCGCCGCTTTCAGCAATGCTGGCGTTTGTGGATCCTCGAGATTTTTTACTTTTTCAAAAAACGCCCATGCCTTCGCATTTTCCGGTGACGCGCCATTAACCAGTTTTTTCTTGTGTATCCGCTGCCAAAAGGGATAAGTATAAAACGCAGCTTCTTCCCACCGCATCATCGGGTATTCGGCAACCATCGTATCAGCCGGTTCTTTCGCCAGCCATTGGTAAACTTCGGGCGGCTGGTCCACCGCAAGCGCATAGCCCGGCGGAACACTCCAGTATTCGAATGCGAGTAGCGACAGCAATATTGCCACCATCGCATAATAGCGCGGGCGCTTCATGCGTCGGTACAAATGCACCAGCACCACCGCCCCCGCGCATGCTACAAAGAAATGGACAATCATGCCGAAGCGCACATATCCGCGAAACATCGGCGCGACTTTATAGGCAAAATAGGATACCGTTGGCACGTTGATGCTTCCTATGGCAATCAGCGGCGGGAGCGACAGGAAATACATCCAAAGTGCGCCAAACGCAAAAAACAGAAAATAAGTTCGGTGATCAACACCGAATCTTTCCCGAGCAACCAAAACAATCCCGCCCAGAAGCAGCCCGACCGGAATCATTCCTAGGTAGAGTGTCTGCTCAAAAATATTGCTCCCATGCAAATGAGTCCGCACGAAATCGTAAAAAAAGATTCCCAAAACGGGATGATCGACGGAAGGAATGAAAAACTCCCAAGGACGGGATGAATAAATGTCCAGATTGCCAAAAGGACGCCAGGCTGCCGCAGGTCCATCCCCACTCCATGTGATTTGCCAATAGATCTTTTGATATTCAAACGGAAGTATCAGGGCAACTCCAAAAATTGCCGCGTAAAAATAATTCCAGAAAATCGCACGAGCGTCCTCGCTTCTGCTGTTCGATATGTCGAAAACAACAAAAAAAATCGCGATATAAATTGCGAAGTAGCCAAAATACAGCATGGTGAAGGTAACTAGCGCAAAGCTGGCCGCGACATAGAACGCGGAAAGCAGGGTGCGCTGCTCACGGTTATGGAAGAGCGCCAGCAGGAACAGGGGAATAAATGCGCCAAAGGAAAGTGAGGCGTGACCGCCTGTCGCCTGTATCATCGCCGCTGGAGAAAAGCCAAACACAAGACCGCCAAAAAACGCTGCAATTCTGTTACACAGCAGCCGGTTCAGAAAAAAATAGGCGGCAATCGCCGTCAGCGGGAACGCCAGAAAAACAAAAAAATTATACGCTGCGATTTCGTTGGAAAGCCGGGCCAGAATGATCAGCAACCACTCGGTAACGGGCTGGCTGAACCCGGGATCAGATGGCACACCAAAAGGCGCCGCGATCAAGTGATTGATCGGCGCATCAAGCAAACCGTTTATTTTCGCCCACAGCCACCATACCACGCCGCGGGTATCGCCGTAATCGCCAAACAATACCGAGCCGGATCTGGAAAGAATCGGCCAGGTCAAGAATGCGCTAAGCAGGAAATAAACAAACAGCGGAGCGGATATCTGTTTTATCTTGTTTGCTGAATATACGATAGTCAACTTGATTGCCCCTCCGTTCTGATTTTGCCAAATACGCACGGCGAACTCAACAACGAAGCGCCATGTTGATCGATGACAGCGGCGGCGGCATCCGGGCCCTTGACTACTGCGCCGAAGTTGCAGGCAATCCGGCGATCAAAGCCGTTTTCGCGTAATGATCTCTCAGTAAGAGATCAGGGCCCGGCGCAGCTTGTTCATCAGCGCAACGCGCCGGCGCCAAGGCACTTTCAGCATCAGGTCGAAATAAAGCATCTTTGCCCGGCTGACGAGCCGGCTTCCACCCTTGGGCAGGGGCCTCCTGTCGATTTGCAGCGCGATTCCCTGCTCGCGCGCCCACTCAACGGACTGGGGAATCCAGCAACCCTTCTCGATCATATTGCGATACGCGCATAACGGGCGCGTAAGGCCATAAAATCCATCCGAATAAGACGTGCGGTACGAGCCGAGGATTTCGAAGTTCCACGGATTTTCGCCTTCGATGAGCAAGCTCATCAGATATTCACGATCCCAGAATCCGCACACCGTCGCGCGATAAGGCGCGCCGCGCTGGTAAACCCCGACCCAGGCGTCCTCCGTCGGTTCATCCGGCGGCGGGGTCCCCCAGTATTTGATATGTTTTGCACCTTTCTCGAACAGATAGCGCAGGGCAGCCTGGAATCCCGCCTCGTTTACGGGTGACGCCAAAAGCAGGTCTTCAAGGATGACAAACAGCTTCGGTTCGGAGATCTGCTCCAGAATCTTCCTGTAACTCGTCGACCAGTCGACATCGTCGCCAGAAAGCACGGGGATCACCCCAGGAACATCGAACCTGACCAGATTACTGCCCAGATATACCGGAATATCCGAAACCGGAAAAAACCGCCGGAAGTTTTTCAAAAATGGGGCCCAAAGATCGCTATATTTGTCGCACGACAAAATCAAAACAGCAAAATCACTGACCTTCTGCATCGCTGCTCCAGATTTGGCGGATTCGAGTTTCAGTTTTAACTTTTATAAGGGTGTTTGCCAGCACCTCCCACCTCTCTGCCGGAGTCAGAAACTCTGCTATGGTTGCCGGATTTACCTGATGGATCCTTATGAATCCACCCCCGTATTTACCGTTGCAAACTTGATTTTATTGCCGCAAAGATTGCATTCGCAATGACGGCATTGCCTTTTTCAGAAACATGAACCCAATCCAAAAAGTACTCATCACCGCTGGGCCTTTTATCAAATAGTTTGCTGATGTCAAGTGCAGAAACCGCATGTTTGCTATGGAGTTCTTTGATTGCCGATCTTAGTTCCTGATACCCCTCGGTCAACGCTTTTTCTATCCCCACGGAAACCAAGTATGGATTATGGCGAAGCTGGTATTCATAAACAGAGGTATTTTGGCCAGAAAATATGGTCGGTTGCAAAAAAAGAAAGAATTTAGCGCCTGCATTGACTGAATAATCGCGGGCATCGAGCATGTTGTGCATATAACGTGCGCGCATCTCGGTAGCAAGGGCTGCGACTTGAATCTGCTTCTTAAGGTGGGCTGGTTGGAATCGATAGTCGTAGGGTGACAGGAAAAAATCGACAAACTTTGAATAACGTCCAAAGGTTGTATGTAGCTTTACCAGAGAGGTCACAAACGGACCTTTGTCGAAGAGAATCTGTTTATTTTTCCCAAGAATCCACCCCTCCGGATCATTGTTGTAGATGGATATATACGAATCGTTCGCACCATCAAAAAAAACCACGATATCACCAGGTCGTAACGTTTCAACCGTTCAAGCTCTTGACCAGAAACAACTGTCGTAGCGCCGTAGTTCTCGACCTTATAGCGTTCAGGGGAACTCTCGTTTACTAACTGCTGGACAAATGAGGCGATCGTATATTGATCCGGAACCTCATTACAAAAAACCGTTGACCCGCCAAATAGATAAATTACATTCGAGAACTTTTGTGGCTGATCCGTTGTTTTTCTGATGCCGTGGTCAATGGAAACATAATGACCATGGAAATCCAGTGGAATAACAAGCCGCGAATTGGGCGGGGTGACCCAGCCAGGAAGACTATATGACTCTTTGGTAAACGCCGCCACATCGTAATTAGAATCCTTGTACGGCAGGGGTCTGGACTTCCGGAACTCTATATGGCTCTGGAAGTTTAACGCGGGAAACAAAAGCAAATATGTCCGGGTACCGAGTTCGGCTACCATCAAAACCAGTATTAAGCTTGCTATGACAAGTAGCGTATTTGTCAGAAAAGCACGGAATCTGGCAAACATTATATGTACAGCTACAGTTAGTGTGTGAAATTCACAGGCAAACTCAATTTTTCCCTGAGAACTCGAGCAACATATTTATGGCCTTCAGCATTCCAGTGCGCATCAATTGAGAAATAGTTCTTTCTCCAATCCGGCTCAGCGAGCAAAGGAGCGCCCAAATCCAGAATGTCGCTACGCAGAAAGCCCGCGTTAATAATCGTACTTTCCACAATCTTCCGAGGACGATCTGGAAGCATCAGTGCACCCTTGTATCTACCGCGCAGATCAATTTTTCCATCATTCACGCCGAGATACAGTCTCGATGGAATAAATAGAAATACAATTTTTATACCCCTTTGATCTGCAACACGCTTGGCGTCACGGAAATAAGATTCCATCTTGTTGAGCACCGTGGCAAGCTGAGTTTTATAAGCCTCATTTACTTTCGGATCGCTTGTATAGCGCGTAGATCCAATATTTTTGTCAAAAAGCAAGACTTCCTTCGTTTCGTAACAATTTCTACGCACAAACAGGTTGTTTTTTTCCAACCCTATTTTTGAAATAGCCAAAGCCTTGAAAATCAACCCGACCAAAGCAGATTCATGTATTGCCTGGAATGGAAGCCAGTTCAGTACGCGCAGGGCAATCGAACTGTCGATGGTGACGTTCATATCGCCAGGACAGTATTCGGACCAATTGCCATCCATCATCGTAATAATATGAGGGGCGTATATCCCCCAGATCACAATATTGGGCTTTAGGAGGTCGACATTGCGTACAAAGGAACGATATTGAATGTCAAAAGGGTTCCCCCACATTCCTGCATTGTAGGCTCCGATTAACGCTGGGAATGCCTCCTCGTCTTTTACCCCGAATCCAAAGGTAAACGAGTCTCCGATAGCTAGAATCCTGGGGTTGCTTCGATAATTCAGATGGTTTCTGAAGCCATTCTTATCGATATGGTAATCGTAGTCGTACTCAGCACCGCAATGGTTCACAACACTATGCGGCTCATAATAGGCATTATTGATAGAGAATGCTCTGGACCCCCCAAACGCACCGTAATCAAACCTTTGACACTTCTCTTGCGCTTGCCGTTGCTGGTGACTCAGCCACCAGCGCACCGATACTTCCGCCAACACGAGGGTTAACAGACAGGATGTGATTATCAGCACCGCCGCAGAAAGAAATTTTTTCATTTTGTAGAGTTATTCGGGCAAAGAACTAATAGAGCCCGTTTCATGAGCTTCTAATCGAGCTCGAACGCGGTTTTATAATCCAGTTTCAGGCCGGGGTCTTGAAGCTCTTTCCTCATATAGCAATTGCCTATCGCCAGGCTTTCGATCTCCGTGCCCATGAAACAGCGGAACGCGTCCTCCGGGGTGCACACAATTGGCTCGCCGCGCACGTTAAAACTGGTATTGATCACTACCGGGCAACCGGTAAGCCCGTGAAAAGCGGAAATCAATGCGTGGTAACGCGGGTTGGTCTCCTGATGGACGGTCTGAACGCGGGCCGAGTAGTCTACGTGGGTGACGGCTGGAATTTCGGAGCGCGGCACGTTGAGCTTGTCGATGCCGAAAAATTGCTTTTCGGCCTTTGTCATTTCCCTGCGCTTTTTCTGCGCCACGTCAGCCACCAACAGCATGTAAGGGCTGTCTGCCCCGTTTAGCTCGAACCACTCGTCCGCGTGTTCTTGCAGCACAGAGGGCGCGAAGGGGCGGAACGATTCGCGGTACTTTACTTTGAGGTTAAGAGTCTTTTGCATGGTGGGGGAGCGGGGGTCGCCAAGAATGGAACGCCCGCCTAGGGCGCGAGGGCCAAATTCCATACGACCCTGGAACCATCCCAAGGCCTTCCCTGAGGCAAGATCCTGGGCGCAGGCTTGGAACAGGGCTTCGTCAGCCAGCGTCTCAAATTTGGCGCCACAGGCCGCGAGCCGAGGTTCGATTTCTTCCTGAGTAAAGGAGGGGCCGAGGTAGGAGCCATTCATGAAATCCTGTTTGCCATCGGTTTTCCTCGGCTGTCCCTTGAACAGGTAGTGAGCAGCGAGGGCAGCGCCTAGCGCACCCCCGGCATCTCCCGCCGCAGGCTGGATCCAGATGTTCTCGAACTGCCCATCACGCAAGATCTTGCCGTTGGCGACGCAGTTCAGGGCAACGCCTCCGGCGAGGCAAAGGTTTTTCGCGCCGGTTTCATGTGCAATAGAACGAGTGAGCCGCAACATGACCTCTTCCGTAACCGCTTGAACGGAAGCGGCCAAATCCATTTGCCGTTGGGTGAGAGGTTCGTCGGGCCTGCGTGGCGGGCCACCGAACAGGTGGTCGAAGCGCTCGTTGGTCATGGTCAACCCGGTGCAGTAGTTGAAGTAGTCCAAGTTCAGACGGAAAGAACCATCATTCTTGATATCGATGAGATGATCCTTGATGGTCTGGACGTATTTCGGCTCGCCGTAAGGGGCCAGGCCCATCACCTTGTATTCGCCGGAATTAACTTTGAAGCCGATGTAGTAAGTAAAGGCAGAGTAGAGCAGACCGAGGGAATGAGGGAAATGGATTTCTTGGATAATTTCCAGATTGTTGCCGTTGCCGAGGGCAAGGGAGGTGGTGGTCCACTCCCCCACGCCATCCAGGGTTAACACCGCAGCCTTCTGGAACGGCGAGGGAAAGAATGCGCTGGCGGCATGGCTCAGATGATGCTCGCTGAACAGTAGGCGACTATCCCAGTCATAGTCCGGTGCATGTCCTTTCAGTTCCTTGCGCAACAGGTCCTTGAGAAACAATTTTTCCCGCAGCCATACCGGGATTGCCATACGGAATGACTGAAAACCGCGAGGAGCAAAGGTAAGATAGGTTTCCAGCAAACGCTCGAACTTGAGGAACGGCTTATCGTAGAACGCAACATAATCGATATCCTTCAGGGAAATTCCCGCTTCCCGCAGGCAGCACTCCACCGCATGGCGGGGGTACCGGGCATCATGCTTCTTACGGGTAAAACGCTCTTCCTGAGCAGCGGCGACGACTTCTCCAGACCGCAACAGAGCTGCCGCACTATCGTGGTAGAAAGCCGAAATCCCGAGAATAACCATCAAAACAAGGTGTAAATAAACGGCGCGACCGCCGAGCCTTGAGCGAAAACAATCAGGCCGCCCAGAATCACCATCGTAATCAGAATAGGCAGCAGCCAGAATTTTTTGCGCACGCGCATAAAGGTCCAGAGTTCCTTGAGGAAGGACATAGGTGTTTCCTTAAAACTGGTTGGTCATAGAATCAGGGGCGGGGCCAGGGGGTTCGCGCCGAATCCAGTAACTTTCCGTCTTGCGATCGAATTTGAGCCTCATGGAGTCCTTGCCGGTCAGGCGCATGATTACCCCCATAGGCGTGATCACGCCGTAAAACAAAATACCCAGGGCAATGGGGCTGACGATTGCGTGGAGTAGCAGGCCAAAGCGGGTCCACCCACGATTAAGTAATCCCAGAGCCGCAGGCCAGGCTAATGCCGCTATCAAAAAACCCCCTGCCAGCCCCAGCGCCCAAATACGAAGAGGCTGCTCTCGCAATAAGGGCCATAGCCCAACGAGGGAAAAAAATGCGGCAAAAACCAGGCCGAATGTGCGGTTGGAAGAACCCTTGACTTCTTCCTGTCGCGATTCTGTCGAGTGGATGCCGTCCTGACCGGAAGCGTCGGCAATCAAGGATTTTTTCAAGTCATCACCTGTCGGTATCCCAAAGTCCCGCCTGATCAAAACGGGGGCAGCTCCCGTTCCTGCTTCCCAAGAAAATCCTTCAATTCCAGGTATTGCAGCCATAGCTTCTGATTCATCGAACTCAGGACACCCAGCTCGCCTCTTGACCGCACGCGCGAGGCGTAAACCTTAAAAAGATCCTCGACAGGAGCGGATTCCAATGTTTTCTTGGCTTTTGTAATTTCCATGGAAGACAACGCATTCGTCCCGTTTAAAAGCCATTGCTCGCGAAGATGATAGGCAGGCGTTAGCGCCGCAGACACTTCATCCAACAACAACACGCCTTTCAATACGCCATCCAGCCACGCCAAGTTATCACGAAACTTTGCGGAAGGCGCTTTTTCCCTGAGCCGCCCCACAACCAAAGCCCTTTCTTTATACCTTTCGTGGAACGCTTCATTCAGCCTCCCCCAAGCGGGATCGTAAGGAAGATACTCGGGCGATGTTAACGCCGCAAACCAATGCTCCTTGTCCATTTTTATCAACAGCGGTGCCAGTTCTTTGACCGCTCCATCGCCATATTCATTTTTCACATATTGCTTGTAAAAAGCGTCCACACTGGGCGCCGCATCGGGATTCCTTGCAAATAATGCAAATGCTTCGAAATTCGCCTTAATGTCCTCGGTTCGCCAATGCACCGCGATTACGCCCCGCGCTCCCTGCTTACGCGCAAGTAGAACCTGGTCGTGCATCAGGGAAACACGCTCCTGCGGGTGCCACAACTGGTAATCGCCCTCGAGCCACGGCATGACCCAAACCTCGCGGCGCTTCGCAATCTCGCCCAAAACAGCGGGCTGCGGCAACTGCCCCCACAATGGATTCAGGCAGGTGAACACGATGTCCTTTGGCAACCCCCTGTCGAGGCCCGCGAGAATCCCTTCCAACTGGTTTTTCCCTCCCCAGCCGCCAATAACCATCGTGGTATCCGGCGATCGTTCCTTCAGGTAATCATGTGCCGCGCGGATGTACGCCAGTGACCAGACGCCCCTGAACACCATGTTACGGTCCGCGCCCGGGAACAGGCCACCATCCCTGTCCATCAACGCCTGCATTCGGGTCGATAAGGGTTCGTTCGGATTAACCTCGTGCTCCTGCAGCCAGAGCCAAATTTGATCCAACCCTGGATACGCAACGAGAAGATCGTCGATTGTCCGATACAGGATTTCGAGGGAGGCCGGGTGCGTTGGATCCGGCAGCATGTTCGACATGTAGCTATCGAATGGCACAACCGAAAACAGCTCAGGAGGATAAACGCCGAATTCAAATCCCATTGCAACGCGAATACCGCGCGCGTGCGCCATTTGTATGACCTGCCGGATCAACGACTGCGCATACTCGTAACGCTGGCTGGGTGTTTTTGCCATGACTGCGGCATCCGAACCGAAAGCGGTCGCGCCCGGCGGCAACTTGAAAAGACTCCCCGTTCCGAAGGCAAAGTCTTTCACCTCCATCGGCCTGTATCCCCAACGCGCGGTCAGGGACGTATCGTACCCTGCTTCCGGTAGCACATTGCGGTACTCTATCCTGATCATGGGCTCAACATAGTTCATGTATCTTTGAGTACCTCCCGTATAGTTATGTAATACAAGGAGGTTCAAACCCTGGCTCTGCATCCAGTCCAGATAGCGCTCGTAGTCCTTTTCGTTCCAGGCAGTCGGCCCCGAAAGAAAGTTATGCCATGGCATTGCTCCGCGAACGGTAAATGGCGAATCGGTGCTCTGCCCGGCGTACGATGGGCAAACTAACATGATCATCAAGACGAAAATAAACTTTGCCATAACCGTCCCTCAAACCATCCGATCTGCACGATCAGAACAAACAGCCACCGAAGTAACCAAAATATATGCGGGTAAGCGATTTATTCAGCGAGCTCGGAAGAAGGTGCAAAATTAAAGGTACAAATGGAAAATGCTTTATCAACAGCATTGGAGAATTGCCCCGCACATCATTGAATATCTCTGAAATGAGCTTCTTGCGCGTACGCATGTTGCCTCGATAATGCAAAGCTAACCATGTTATTGGTCCATTGAACCCCAACGCGCCCCGGTAAAACGCGATCTTCGCCTCTGCAACAAACTTATGGCGTTCCAGCTCGACCCTCGAAGCCGCAAACTCAACCGCCTCAAGAAAATGCGTTTTATACTCATGATAAACATGCCCCTGCTCCGATGCCAGGGAACGCTGTGTGCCCATGTAGAACCGATAAAGGACCATCGGCTCATCAATATAGCAAACTTCGTCCGCTTCAGATAAAGCCTTGAAAAGGAACAATCCGTCACTCATCGTGGTTAAATGTGTCGGGAAACATCCGACTCTTTGTAACAGGTTTTTCCTCACCACTAAACCCGTTACCATCGGTGGAATCACGGTTCCACCAAAGGTCGCATCATTGGTCGTCAGCCACCGTCCGACATAATCAATGCCCTTAATTCTTACTGGCCGAGAGCTTTTTTTTCTTGCAGATACCTGGCGGATGGCGCGTCCGCCATGATCAATAAGCTGTCGCGCGAACCATATTGCCTCGACGCAGCTATCGTCCAGCAATTTCTCATCCATTAACTTTTCAAGAAAGTCCGGATTGAGCAAATCATCGTCATGCAAAAAAACCAGCCATTCTCCCGATGATTTTTCAATCAGGTTATTCAGATTGAAAAACTGCCCATGGACTTGATTTTTATAGATGCGCACAGCGCCGTTGGCAGTGGTTTCAGGGGATAGTTCTGCACGCAAATCCCCTGATTCCTCATCATCGGATACGATGATTTCATAAGTAACCCGCGGCAAACCCCGAAGGAAAAGGATCGATTTCAGCGCAGCACTCAGCAAGTCCTTGCGCCTGCAAGTAGGGACGCAAAATGAGATCAGCGGAGGATCGGCAGTTTTGGTGTATTCCGGCGGTTTCTTGTAAGACCTCATTTATTTTCCGTCTCGTAATTCATGGTGCCGCGAGGATCCTGCGTGAGCACAACGCTTACTTTGGCTATCGTTACAACGCATTCGTATGCCTTAAAGGATCTTTTTTAGATGACTTAATCCAAAAATGAACATCTGCAAGACCGGAGTGACATTTTTTCTGAGAATACCTTTGTGCCTCTTTTGAATTTCGAGTGGGTAATGCTTCATATCAGGCGGCTGATGCGGCATGATTGCATTCCCTATTTCTTGTGAGCGCATAACGATGCAGAACCAACTGTTTGAAGCTGCTCTGGGCATTGTCGATCCTTGGTACGTTCAAGGCGTTGACTTCGATGCCGCCCGGAAGACACTGTCCATCCGTATTGATTTCACCGCGGGCAGCCGCTTTGCCTACCCAGGCACCGAGGGATTGCATCCTGCCCACGACACGCAGACCAAGCGGTACCGGCATTTGAACTTTTTCCAGCACGAGTGTCATCTGGAGGTCCGCGTGCCGCGGATTAAGCTGTCAGACGGCCGTGTCGTCCTGGTCGAGCCAGACTGGGCCGGCAAGCTGTCCGGCTTCACCTTGCTGTTCGAGGCGCTGGTGCTCACCCTGGCCCGCCAGATGCCATTCGCGGCGGTCGCCCGAACCGTCGGCGAGTCCTGGCATCGCGTGTACGCCATTTGTGCCAAATATGTCGATCTGGCCGTGGAAGCCGCCGACCTGTCCGAAGTTCGCACGGTTGCCATTGACGAGACTTCCTGCCAACGCGGGCACAACTATCTGACCCTGGTTGCCGATGCGGTGAAGCGCCAGGTCATCTTCGTCACCGAAGGGCGGGACGCCCAGACCATCAAGTCGTTTGCCCAGCACTTGGCCGCACATGGCGGTGATGCCGGCCAGATCGATTCCGCCAGCATCGACATGTCGCCCGCCTTCATCAAGGGCGTCGAGGCCAACCTGCCCAATGCCCGCATCACCTTCGACAAGTTCCACGTCATCGCCCATGCCTCGACCGCCGTGGACAAGATGCGCCGCGCCGAGCAGAAGACGGAGCCCGCGCTGAAAGGGCTGCGCTGGGTGTTGCTCAAGGACAGAAAGAACCTGTCCGCCACCCAGGCCGCTGACCTGGATGCCCTGATCGCCCAGATCACCACCAAGCGCACCGCCCGTGCCTGGCTGTACCGGGAGCAGCTGCGGGAAATCCTCGACCGTAAACAAATCAATGTCGTGTCCGCCATGCTGGCCCAATGGTGTACCAATGTGATGCGCTCCAAGGTGGAACCCATGAAGGAGGTCGCCAGAATGATCCGCAACCATTTCGACGGCATCGTGGCCTGGGCCCAGACCCGGCAGACCAACGGCTTCCTCGAAGCGCTCAATGGGTTGTTTCAGGCGGCCAAACGTAAAGCACGCGGCTATTCCAGCATGAATACCATGCGCACCGTGATCTTCCTCATCGCCGGCAAGCTCGATTTCCATAGGTTCAACCCGCATGCCGCTTAACCCACTCGTTTTTTAAAAGAGCCACCTTTGTAGTACCTGCGTATCTCCAGCCATTTACAAAATCTCTTTTCATATGTTGGATTTACATGTTTTCGCGGTCAATGACCGCCGGCGACAAAATGCGTATCCGACGATCAACAGGCCGATACCGCTGATCAGCATCAGCAAGGATAAAAATACCTGGGGAATAAAAACAAGAAAAATCTTCGCTCGGCATCCGCTTTCCGGTTTAACGCCGCCGGACGCATCGACACACTGGCGCCGGACCGACCAATGATTGAATCCGCTGTCCGCCCGCTTTTCCAGCCTGAAATCGTTGTGCCTATCTTTTTCTCTGCCGGCGGCGCCGAGGATAAATTCTCTCAGCGAAATCTTCAACAGCTCCCTTAAGTTATCGACGCTGAATGCATGCCAGCTTCTTGAGTTTGCCGTTTTCAAAACCAAATCAAACGAACTGGAACGGATCATGTCTGGGTCGATCTCATATATGGTATCCAGGTATTTCCGGTAACGTATTTTAGAATTCACCAATCCATTTCCCGCGCGGACCTCTATAGGCGAAATGTTGTCGCCACCATTGATCAGAAAAATCCTGTAAAGCCCGTTATTGAATACTTCGCTCACTGATCGAATAGCCAACAGCCCGGAGAAATCCCTCCCGGCACTTTGGTTCAACAAATTTACGACAATATAGCGAACCCCCAGTTGCCGTAAGTAGGATACGTCTCCGGTGGCTTCGAAATCGTCGGTGAGATCGGAAATATATTTGGCCGTAATACTTTTAGCACCCGAAAAATAGACTGGTTGCTTGATAAAATCTGCCAAAGGGTCCCTTAAGAGCACAGTAAATCCCTTCGGTGTATTGAAAGCGCCGTGCCAGGTTGCGAAGTAAATCGCCGAATTACTGGAAAGGCTGCCAATGTACCGCGCGGCCTCCATGAATGACGCATCGAGGGGAAATGCATAGGATCCATTATGGGACAGTTCGCCGTTTGCCCCGCGAATGACGCTCCCTTTTATCAGAACGCCGGCATTCAGGCATGGGAGCGCCGCCAGGGCAGCGAGCGTAAAAAAGGCGGCTGCCCGTTTCTTGCTTTTCAATAATTCCGAGAACCCCCAGCCGAGCATGACGACAAGGAGAAAAGCTATGGGCAGGCCGAATTTGGTATCGGGACTTCGGATCAAACCGAATATTGAGATATTTTGAAGTGCTTCGTTGAAAATCCCACCAAATGGCTCCGTGCCTGCTTTTGCAAAAAACAGGGAAACAAGCAACCCGAACCAGCATGCCCTGACCAAGCCCGCTCCCCGGAAAATCAATAGAACGACAACGCCCATTATAAGTTGGGCCAGCGCGAATATGACGTAAGGGATCGAAGTGAAATGGCTGGGAAATCCGAGCAGGATGCGTGGCGACCATAACACATAAATTGCCCAGCTTGCATACTGAAGCATGGGTGTCAGCACGCCGCCTTGTACTGCGTCAGCCATGGAATTGGCAAGCGGGCCCTCGGCAAACGAGTAGCCGAAAGAATAGCGCTCTATGTAGGTCGCAAAGATTGGAACAAGGGCAAGTAAAGCGGCAATCGCCAAAGCAGGAATAAACCTGCGGGCAAGGGTTTTGTACCCGATACCCGGAGAGCGGTCGAATACAAGGAAACCGAGCAGGGTCGCCGCGACCGGGACGGCGTAGTACGGAGCGAAACCATAAATGGCCAGGCACATGCCCAGAAGCGCAATGTCTTTCCTTACACGGAGGGCATCCCGGTCCGAGGAAAGCAGGTCCCGAAAGGCGGCCACGGTAAGCGGAAGAACCGCTATTCCAAGCATGTTTACTGCCGACCAGAACACACCGATGTTGTAATAAACCAATAGAAAAGGCGATAGCGCAAATGCGTACGTCGGAATGACGCTTACTGCACGGGATTTATTTCTCAGCAAACGGAAAAATCCGAAATGCATCAATATCAGGGCAATTGATAGTAATAACGACAGGTAGACGATCTCTGCCTGTCGCGGATCGAGTCCGAGGCCGTACAGGCCGGCAAAAGCGACTGAATCAAACCCATTGATCGCAAACAGGATCCCGTTTGGCATGCCGCCATTCAGGTTGCTCAATATATCGAGATTGGCAAGCGCCTGGCTTCCGGTCAGGGGAAAGTACTGGTCATGAATTAGTAATACCGTGCTGCGGTCGAGCCCCGCAAACTGCATCGCGATCAGTATGGTGCTGACCAGGATGTGGAATACCGCCCAAAACGGAAATCGCGTCTTCAACGCTCGCAGCGCGATTGTCATGACATGGCGGGGACGGTTATTTGATGCATTTTACGCAAAACACTTCCGAATTCTTCTGAAAAAAGCGGAATTTCAGCAACCACCCCTCAACAGCCCATAGCGCCGAATACAGCGCCCGGAAAACCGCAAACCGTGAAAGCGGCACAAAGCGGTCGAACCACGAAAAGAAAAACAGGAACAGATGGCCGTAACTAACCTCTTTCACGGAAAAACCGACCGCTTCGAGCTGGGCAACCACGGCGCCGGGATCGACTTTGTATTTTTCCGGAATGGCTCCGTCCACGACAAGATCGTCCGAGAATCTCCGTGTCACGAAGCGGGGCGACAAAACGTACAAGCCCCGAAACAGCCTGATGATCGGGTTGTCCGAGGAGAGATCGCTGAGAAAAAATTTTCCGCCGGGGCGCAGTTTTGTGTAAATTTCTCGAAAAATCGCTTCATGCTCGTGTGAATGGTGCAACACGTGCAGAAGATATGCGCCATCCATGCTGCCGTTCGGCAGTTGAGGAATCCTGTTGTTCTCGATTGTGTAAAAAGAGAAGTTGGGGTATCTCTGTTTTATCCTTTGTATCGCCACATCCGCGATGTCCACGCCAACGAATAAATTCTTTCCAGACGGGTTCGTACTAAAGAATGCGTCGATGGACGTTCCGGTACCACATCCATAGTCAAGGATATGTTCTCTGTCGCCCAGCCAGGCAAACCCGGCCGTTTGCTCTTTATTAACGTATTCCAGAAAAAACGGTGCCACCAGGTCTGGTTTTTCGAGGGCCGCATTTTCGTTGAAGAATCTGAGTTGATCTTTAATGATCTTTGGCTTTTCCCGAGTCATCAGCATTTCTTTAGCGTAATTACAACTTCACAAGCGCCCCCAACCCAATAACACCAGACTCTTTCAAAAAACATGGGGGAAAGGCGGATCAGGAAATTAATTAGCCGAACAAAAGGCCTGGCAATGAGCGGGCACTGATTCGGGTGAATGTATTGCGCATACACCCCTGCATTCGGGTACAGCCCAAAATACTTGATTTCCTTGTGTAATATATTGAAACGGACTTTGGAATAGTATTCGTGGTACGCGCCGGCTTCGAATACATCGAAGCTGTAGTAAGCAAAAGGGCGTTTATGCGTGATATCGGTAAAGGCCCCATTACTTGAGAAATGCGGCACACGCATATATAGAATCCCGCCAGGCCTGAGTATTCGGTGTATCTCCTCCAACTTGGCTACCGGGTCATCGAGATGCTCAAGCACATGGTAGAAATGGATTTCATCGGCAAAGTCGCTGCTAAACGGGTATGGCGTGACATTCAAGTCATGCACGACATCGACAAACCTCGGTATCGCTACGTAATCCACGCCAATACTTCCCGGAATGCGGGTTTTCCCGCAACCGAGATTGATAATCACGGGTTTCACGCATCACCCCCGTTTTTTATTGCAATCATTTGCTCAGCGCGATTATGGTAGGTATGGTCACGCAATACCCGTCGCCGTCCGGCCTCTATAATTGAATGACGTTCCTCAGGGTGTTTTAGATAATATTGGACTTTCTCCATCCACTCCCCGGGGTTCTCGGCAATAACCATCTCCTTGTCGCTGTCAAAATAGCGCTTGATGCACGCGACATTATCGACAACCTCGAATCCGCCGCATAACGGGATTTTGAAAGTTCGCTCATTACAGTCGCCGCCATAGACTCGCTGATACTCCTCATGCACGTTAATAGAGACTGTGGATGAGGCATAAATCCTCGCTTCGTCTTCGAGAGTCAATTTTGGCTTCCGTATCTTCGCCAGGCGCTTGATATTGAAATATTGCCCTGCCCGTTGAACCCAGCCGAGCGCACGATCCCACTGCGTCCAGTCCTGGCCATAGATACGCAAATCATATTTCCCGCCTAACGGATAAACATAACTCTTGAAGAATTCGCGCTTGTCCGGTAAATTGCTTCCGACATAAGAAATGTCTGCAGCGAATTTTTTATCGTAATCAGGCTTCAACAGCGTTTTGTCCGCCGCAAGTGGTATCGTGTGATACTTGTGGCCGGTGGTTTTTGTGAAGCCATCCATTCTCAGGTCGTCCTGATCAACTACGTGAAAGAAGGCATCGCCCATGGTGCTATTGGCAATCAGTTCGAGTAACTTCTTATCATCTTTTAGCGAACGCGCTTCGTTTATCCGTATCGCGGACATCGGCGAATTCCAGAAATCTATTTTTACGATAACAAACAACCCCTCTTCTCTATGGCGCCGTAACAAATCAAAATCGAGGTATTTCCGGTAATAGTGATGGGTTGCAGTAATAAACAAATCCGGGCGGTAGCTCTCAAGCAAATCAGCCAAGTTATTATCCGCAGTGAAGGGACGGAATTCGTGTCCAAGATCGATGAACGCATTTTTAAATCCATGGTATATGGTTCTGTGCGCATAAATCGAATCAAGTGATGGAATATGGTATAAGACCCTCATGTAATTAATGAATTTCGCCAAAAATTGAAAAGGCGGATTTTCAGTTTCGGTGGAACCAACCAAACCGAAATGTAGTGGGCGACGTTGTATATCCAATCGCCGGCGGTCATTTTGTAGCTGGCAGATTTGGAATACTTCCGACGTATCTCCAACGTGCTCAATTCCATTTTTTTTAATCGCGTAAACGTTGCCGAAGAAGGATTCTCACGATATCGCACCAATACTTCAGGTATATTGGCTAGTTTGTAATGCTCACCAATTCTGAAAGTCATATCAATGTCTTCAGCGGGTGGGAAACGCAAGTTGTAAGGCCCCGCAAGCAAAAGCGCCTCTCTACGCACCATGGCAGCTGGTTGCGCAATAGGCGAATAACGAAAGATGCAGCGGCGCAGATCCCCGTCGTCCTGTGGGTATTTTCTCACGCCGATTACCGTATCGTCGTCATGAAAAATCTCGATATAGGCACCAACAATTCCTACATGAGGATTTTCTTCCATAAACCGGTATTGTTTTTCTAGCCGTTGTGGGAATGAAATATCATCGGCGTCCTGCCAAGCAAGATATTTACCTCTTGCCAATTCAACACCGCGATTGCGATTCCCGGCTATGCCCAAATTCATTTCATTGCGATAAGGTCGAATTCGGTTATCGCATTCAGCATAATGTGCAACTATTTCCCATGTCCGATCAGTTGAACAGTCGTCAATAACGATCGCCTCAAAATTGGAAAACGTCTGCGCTAAAATGCTATCAAGTGCGGCCTGCAAATATTTTTCGGCGTTATATGCCGGAATTACGATGGATATTGGCACACCGCTCATGCTTCATCGCTCCCATTCTTAATCTTATTTTATTTCAGTAGTGTCCCAACGTTGCTCGAACAGATTCAACTGATTAGCAGAAATCAAGACTTGGAGATGTCTTGACATAAGAACGGAAGGGCGCGATGCCCGTCCCGGTTGCGATGAATAGATAGCGCCTGTCCGATACGGATTCCTGGAGACAGAATTCCCCGTAAGGCCCGCCGATCTCGACTTCATCGCCCACCCGCACATTTCGCAGGGCCGCACTCACCACGCCCCGTTCGACCCTGCGGATGAGGAAATCAAGGTAAGGATCCTCGGCACCGGAATACATGGAATACTCGCGGTTGACGCCGAGGCCTTTCGGCCCCACGCTGAAGCACTGACCGGCACGGATGGGAACCGCGGGCCGCTCGGTACGCAGGCGAAAGGTGCTCTCAGTGAGATGCTCTATTTCCAGCACTTTATAGATATTCATTTTCTACCGATTGGATAATACTCCAGTCCTTGATCCTTGACTGAATACGGCTCGTACAGGTTGCGGCCATCGAAGATCATCGGGTCGTAGGCGGTCACGGTGGCGCCGCGCGCCCGCAACGCAATGTTCCTGCCGGAGAGGTCGTTGCTTATTTTCACAAAAAACCCCCTGAAAGTTTATAAGTTACCGAGCATTGCAGGCGCGCATAAGCACGCGGTTGAATCCGGCGCCGCATCCCGCTTCGGGGAGCCGGTGTAACGCGGAGCAGGGGCCCCGTTTGCGGGGATGCGACCGTGGAACCGGCGGTGAGCGCGTCGACATCGGCTTTATGCGCGTCTCCGGGGTCAGATCCCCAGAGGGGCCCCTCTTCCGCCCTACGACGCGCCACCATTGGCCAAGGCCAACGGCACCTGCTCCGCCCTCCGCGGGCGTGCCGGGATGGGGGTGGGTAATCCTTTCCGTGCCATTGGCACATTTCTCACCTTCCCCTTCAAGGGGAAGGCTGGGATGGGGGTGGGGCTGCCTTGCCGATTCCACGCCTCTTCCAACCCCATCCCCACCCTAACCCTCCCCTTGAAGGGGAGGGAAGCAGTTCATCTAATTCACGTCGCCGCGTTCCATGACCACCCCAGCCTCCCCTTGAAATCAGGCCCGCCCGATGATAGTGCGGAAATATTCGATTGTTTTGCGTAAACCCTCATCTAGCTTTATTTCGGGCTGCCACCCAAGCTTTTCTTTTGCCATGGAAATATCCGGCTGCCTTTGCCTGGGATCGTCTTGCGGAAGAGCCTTATGCACAATCCGGCTTTTGCTTTCCGGTATTAACGCAAGGACTTTTTCCGCCAGTTCCTTGATGGTGAATTCATCCGGGTTGCCGATATTGACCGGGCCGACAAAACCTTCTTCATTATTCATCATGCGGACCATGCCTTCGACGAGATCGTCAATGTATTGAAAGCTCCGGGTCTGCGAGCCGTCGCCGTAGATCGTAATGTCATGGTTCCGCAGGGCCTGGACGATGAAGTTGGACACTACCCTGCCGTCGTTCGGGTGCATGTTCGGACCGAAGGTATTGAAGATTCGCACGACGCGGATTTCGAGCTTGTGTTGGCGGTAGTAGTCAAAAAACAGGGTTTCCGCGCAGCGCTTCCCCTCGTCGTAGCAAGCGCGGGGGCCGATCGGATTGACCCGTCCCCAGTAGGTTTCGGGCTGGGGATGTATTTCCGGGTCACCGTAAACTTCGCTGGTCGATGCCTGCAAGATACGCGCCTTGGTGCGCTTGGCGAGACCGAGCATGTTGATGGCGCCATGCACCGAGGTTTTCGTGGTTTGCACAGGGTCAAACTGATAGTGAATCGGCGAGGCGGGACAGGCGAGGTTGTATATTTGATTTACTTCCACATAAAGCGGGAACGTGACGTCATGCCGCAAAAACTCGAATTTATGGTTATCGAACAAATCAATAATGTTGTCTTTGCTACCGGTAAAAAGATTATCGACGCACAGAACATCATGCCCCTCAGCCAGCAACCGCCGGCACAGGTGTGACCCGATAAAGCCCGCTCCTCCGGTAACCAGTATTCTCTTGCTCTGCATTACCTCTCCCCTCTGCACTCATGACCTCCGAAATTCCCGCCACAATACTCCATAACCGAGGATCGCGAGCAACAGTCCGCTGGCCCCCATCACGGCAACGACCATTTGCAGGGAGTCATGATAAAAATAAATTGCCGTTAACTGTAACGGCGCGGTAAAAACGAACAGGTATGCAAAAAGCACACGACCCTTGGCAATCAGGAAATATTCGGCCACCATGACCAATGCCATGGGCAGAATTGCAAAGCCGAAGAATTTGAGCACCTCCCCGGCGCCACGATAATCCTCGCCGTACAACAACACAATTATTTCCTCGCCAAACAGAAAATAGAAAACCGCCCCGGCGCCGCACAGCACGGCCGTCAACCCGACCGCTTGCAGCAACAAATGCGCACTACTTTGACCACGCGTGTGGTTTTCCGCCACCATGGGAAACAGCGCCAATGCAAATCCGCCCGGCAAGTACATCACCGCCTTGCCCAAAATCGACGCCGCCGCATACAATCCAGCCTCGTGCGCGGGGAAGTAATAATTCACCAGCACCATATCGAGCTGGGTCATGGCCGCGAAGGCGGCATTGGCGGTTAACACCGGCAGCGCCGGTCGGATGGACAAATGCGCCGCTAGATAGGGCTTGTTCCGCCCTCGCGCCAACGGCCGGTAAAGGGCGCCATAGGTAATAAACCACATCGCGAGCGAGGTAAGGACCACGCCGCCCACCGCGCCCGTCAAGCCATAACCCAGCCAGACCAGCACAACCGAAAAGATGATCTTGAGCATAACGCCCAGCACCCCGCTCGCAGAAAACCAGATAAAGCGCTGGAGCCCTTGCAGAAAGGCATTGTTGATGACGGGCAGAAAAGTCAGAAACAGCAGCGCTCCGAGAAGATACACCGGTATGACGCTGGGCGCCTTCAGATAGGACTGGACTTGCGGCGCGAAAAGCAGATAGATGCCTAGAAGGAGCGCCCCAATGGCGGCAGTGCGAATATTGATCGAATAATAGAAATGGGAAATGCTGCCGGCATCCTGCCTGGCGCGGTATTCCGATACTTTGCGCGACACCACCATCATCAATGTGCCCAGCGGTGTGTTGAACACGGCGAAAAACGCCATCATGGCGCTGAAGAGGCCGTATTCCTGGGTGCTGAGCATGCGTCCCATGAGCACGTGAAACACATAGCCCAGGATGCCGCCGGCGATGCTGCCGACGAACAGCCAGGCGCTGGCGCGTGCGAGCTTGCTGAAAAACAGACCCGCAACGCGGCGATAGAGCGATGCGCGGGGCTGTTCCGCGGCCACGCTCATTGTCGGCCGGCTTTCTCTTCAAAATTCAGCCGCTCACGGACAACATAAAGCGGCCGGTTGATCACCTCGGTGTGAATGGTGCCGATATACAGCGCCACCAAACCAATGGCCATGAGCACGATGCCGATGAGGAAGGTGTTGGTCACTACGACGATAGCGAGCGGCGTATAGGCCCCGTTATCGCTAAAAAAATAGGAGCCCAGCATCCAGGCCAGCAGCAAGCCGCTTACAGTAGTAATGAATATACCCAGGTAGCCGGCCAACCGCAGCGGCCATAAGGAAAACGCGGTGATACTGTTAATGGCAAGTTGCCAGAGCTTGGCGAAGGAATAGCCGGCAGCGCCGTCGTTGCGGGCATTCGCATGAAACCGGACATAGACCTTCCGGAAGCCCAGCCAGTCCATGATACCTCTGAACAAGCGATTGCGCTCGGTAATATGGCGAAAGGCGGCAACGACTTTTTTATCGTAGAGCCGGAAATCCGTGGTCTGCGAAACCATGTTGAGGCCGGATATTTTGGACATCAGCCCACTCTTGTCCAAAACAGCTTATGACGACGGGCCATCCGAAGGTGTAGGGTATGGGTGCATCGCCAAACGCACTTTTGCCCGACCGAAGGAGGCCCGTCGTGAGCGCATCATGCAGCA
>JAIELH010000064.1 GCA_019753125.1 Gallionellaceae bacterium
CGGCGGTAGTTGCCGCAGGAATGGAGCGCGCGTTGCGCATCATGTGGCGACGCTGGTGCGCAGGGCTGCCGGCAGAATCGTTTGAAGTGCCGCTGCAAGATGTCAACAGCAAAACACCGGAGGTCGGTAAATGATGGAACGACGGGAAGCGCCACCAATTTATGTCACACAGCCTTCATTGCCGCCGCTGAAGGAATTTATCCCTTATCTAGAGCAAATCTGGGCAAACAAATGGCTGACTAATAGCGGGCCCTTCCACCAGCAATTTGAACAGGCATTGTGCGACTATCTGGGCGTGAAGCACCTCGCACTGTTCACCAACGGCACGCTTGCGCTGGTTACCGCCCTGCAAACCTTGCGCATCACCGGCGAAGTCATTACCACACCATATTCGTTTGTGGCTACCGCACATTCCTTGTTATGGAATGGCATCAAGCCGGTGTTCGTGGACATTGACCCGATCACGCTCAATCTCGACCCGGACAGGATCGAAGCGGCCATCACGCCGCAAACCACCGCCATCATGCCGGTGCACTGCTATGGCCATCCATGCGATGTGGATCGCATTGAAAAGATCGCCGACAATTATGGGCTGAAAGTCATCTACGACGCTGCACATGCTTTTGGCGTACAACGCCCTGATGGGAGCGTGCTCAACCATGGCGATTTATCGGTGCTGAGTTTTCACGCCACCAAGGTATTTAACACCTTCGAAGGCGGAGCCATCGTCTGCCACGACGCCAAAACAAAGCAGCGCATCGACCACCTGAAAAACTTTGGCTTTGTCGACGAGGTGACCGTGGCCGCCACCGGAATCAATGGCAAGATGAGCGAAATCAATGCTGCCTTTGGCCTGCTGCAACTCAAAGGCATTGATGAAGCCCTGAGAAAGCGCAAAGCCATTGACGCGCACTACCGGGTGGGGTTGGCCGGCATCAAGGGTATCCTTTGTCTGTCGGCCGCAGGCGAGAAAACAGCCAATTACGCCTACTTCCCGATTCTGGTGCAGCCGGGCTATCCGTTCAGCCGTGATGATCTGTATCAAAAACTGCAGGACAATGGCATTTGTGCACGGCGTTACTTTTACCCGTTGATAAGCGATTTTCCGATGTACCGGGGGATGCCTTCGGCGGCGCATGCAAACTTGCCAGTGGCAAAAAAAGCGGCTAATGAAGTCATTTGCCTGCCTATTTATCCCGACCTGCAACCAAACCAGATAAATCACATTATTGGTGTGATCAAAAATCAGGGGGGGGCGTGAAAACAATCATCTACGGCAACGGCGCAATGGCAAAACTATTATTCTCATATGCACGCCACAGCATGAATATTGCCGGCTTCACCGTTGACGATGCATGCATCGCCAATAACGCCTGCGGTTATCTGGGTTTGCCGCTGGCACCGTTTAGCCGTGTGGAAAAACAGTTTGACCCGGCTTCACACAACATGATTATAGCGGTGGGCTTCATTGAAATGAATGCACTGCGGGTAAGAAAGCACCTCGAAGCCAGGCAAAAAGGATATCGCTTCGCCAGCTTTGTCCATGAATCGGTTTTCAGGCACGACGATGTGGTGATCGAAGAAAACTGTGTGATCCTGGATCACGTCTCGATCCATCCGGGTTGCCGGATAGGACGAAGTACTTTTGTGTCAAGCAATGTTAATATTGGCCATGACTGCATTATTGGCGAGGCTAACTGGATCAACTCTGGCGTCGCCATTGCGGGCAGTTGCGATATAGGCACAGGCTGTTTTTTTGGCGTTAATTCATCGGCGGGACATGGCTTGCGTATCGGGGCATGCAACTTCATTGCAGCGAATACCTTCATCAACAAGCATACGAAAGAGGATCAAGTCTATTTGTCTGAGCCAGGCCAACTTTTCAAGTTGAAAAGCAAATCGTTTCTCAAATTCAGCCAGATACTGGATTAAATGCACAGGATTATGATGGAGACCGTTTTACCCAAGACAGTGGCTGAAACCGCATCCGGCGCAGCAAAAATCGCTCCCACATTTTTTTCCCATGCCAGCCGCATGCCCGATAAACAGGCGATCTGGTGCGAAGGCGCGACTGCAACCTACCAGGAGCTTGCCAAGCTGGTATGCCGTTGGTCAAACGCGATGTCAGCAAGCGGCGTCAAACACGGCGACCATATTGGGGTAATACTGCCCAACAGCATCGAGTTTTCCGCACTGATGCTGGTTGCTGCCGACTTGGGAGCTGTTCTGGTTCCGCTGAATACCTCGCTGACGCCATCAGCCGTACATAAAGCTTTTGCGGCGGCGGAAGTGAAACATGTGGTTTCAACGGCCATGCTGTTGAAGAGTTTGCTGGTGAAGCCAGCCACGTCCAGAACAGACGGCTCCGGGGCAAAGAATTTCCCCACCCCACCCGATTTTTCAACGGTAAGCGGACTGTGGTTGAGCGTGGATGAAGCGATCGAAGGCGCAACGCTATTGGCCGATCTGCTGGAGAACGCCTCGCCGCATTCACAGCCGCTCAATGCGGCGCTGGAAGAGGATGCGTTGATCCTGACCATGACGTCAGGCTCTACCGGCGACCCCAAACCCATCATCCTGACACAGCGTACCAAGTTCAATCGCGCCCGCGCTGCAGTCGAGCTATATGACATAACAGCGCAGGACAGGACACTGGCAGCCACACCGCTCTACCACTCCCTGGCCGAAAGGCTGGTGCTGATTCCGCTGCTGACTGGCGGCACTTCAATACTGATGTCCAGATTTTCTGCGACAGCATGGCTGGAATGCGTGCATGAACAGGCCGTCACTTTTACAATTGCCGTTTCCTCGCAGCTCAAACAGATTGCCGGGCAGCTTGACGGAGGGCACGCATACGACATCACCAGCTTGCGCTGCATCGTGTCTTCCTCGGCATTGCTGGACCCACAGGTCAAAACCGAATTGCTGGCAAAATTTGATTGCGATTTTCATGAGTGCTATGGCGCTTCCGAAATCGCGATTGCATCCAATCTAGATCGTGTTTCCGCAAAAACCAAGCTCCGGTCCGTAGGTATTGCCGCCCCTGGCGTCAACATCAAGATTATCGGCAAAAATAATGAGATGGTTGGCACGGGGGAAATCGGAGAAATTGTTTGCAAGACCCCCATGCTATTCGGTGGCTATTTCAAACGCCCCGACCTGACTCAGGCTGCCATGTGGGGCGAATACTTCAGGACAGGGGATATGGGCAGGCTGGATGAAGACGGATTTCTCTATTTTCTCGGCCGCACCAAGGACATCATCATCTCCGGCGGCATCAACATCTACCCTGCGGATATCGAGGCGGTAGTCAACCAGCATGCCTCGGTGGCGGAAAGCGCCGCTTTTGCATTTCCTGATGAACAACTGGGTGAAGTAGCCGCTATTGCCGTGGTTCCCACCAATAAGCCCGAGTTCGATTTGAAGCAACTCCGTTTTCACTGCTGTGAGCGCCTGGCTGATTTTCAGCAACCGAGAAAATTTTTTATCGTGAATGAATTACCTAAAAACAGTATGGGCAAGCTGATGAAACAACAGTTGGTCAAGACATATACAATCAACAGCAAATGTTGAAAATCTGAACCGGTTGAGCAGTTGGATAAATCAGTAGCCGAACGAGACAAACCAAAATAGAGAGGAAAGCCAATGAAACTAAGAATCAATCCATGGTTTACTGATTCTTGCGCAGTATTTTTGAATAACCTTTTCAAATGGTATCCCGGTTCCACAGGAAAAATATTGTCAGTTTTGGAGTGGGGGGGTGGCAATTCATCCATCTATTTTCTACAGAAAAAATGCCGGATATTAACTATAGAAAACAATGAGGATTTTATTAAGGATTTGTCGGCGTTATCGCATGCGCTCGGCTACAAGGTGAACGTCACTTCAAAACTCGAGGACGCGGCTTCTGATTTTAATGACTACGACCTGACGATTCTTAAGGCTGACAAGTTTGAAGATATTGGAACGTCCGTATTTGAAATGCAGGACTGGTCAATTATCGTGAATGATGGAATTTCAAGGCTTCAGGTTATTGAAGCGATAAACGAGCGAAAAACTTCCGCTATTATTGTGCTGGACAACGTGGAGTATTGCGCCAACTGGGGGTCGCTTGATCGCTGCAGCGCGCATCCTGACAGAGTCAGGAGCTACCGCCAAATCCTAAGAGACCCTTCTTGGCAACACTACTTGTTTGAACAGGTTGAAGGAAGAGAAGGGCACTCGGTTCCAGATGCCACAGGCTGGGAGGCGCCCATCCGGTGGATTTCTGGAGTCCTGTGGCGGCACGACCATCTGCTTGCCAAACTTATGGTTTCTCATATTGGGCTACCTGTAGTTAACCTTGATGGGCTTGACGATAGAGATATTCTCACACTTCCAGAGCGATGCCCTTTTGATTGGGATGAGATGAAATGGCTTGTTGATGAATATAGTAACGTGCTTACGCTGGATCGGAAGTTTGAATGATTCATACGCAAATTAATTTACGGTTTTTTTGGGGTCGCCAAACTACTAAGTACCGTCTTTGCTCGGGATAATTTAGCTATGCAAAACAAAATATCACCGCTTCATGCAGAACCCCTGAAATTAGCTTTCATTGGCGGCTCAATCAATTCTGCAGCGGGCTATTTGCACTTCGTTTCCAGCGCCATGGATAGGCAATGGCATCTGGTTGCCGGTTGCTTCAGCAAGAATCCCGCTTTGAATCATAAAACCGCCGAAGCTTACGGCGTCAGCCCCGAACACATATATGATTCATGGCAAGACATGCTGGCCAAGGAAAAGGCAAATCTGGACGCGGTGGTGATACTCACGCCCACACCCGCACATTTTGAATGTGTCGTAGAGTGTATGCGTACCGGAATTCCCGTTATCTGCGAGAAGTCGTTGGCCATCAATAGCGCCCAAGCGCAGATGATACTCAGCCTGCGTAATGAGTTGAATGCTTTTCTGGCCGTCACTTACAACTATTCCGGCTATCCGATGCTGCGCGAGTTGGCCAAAAGGATAACCGATGGCAAGTTGGGGAGAATTCTGCATTTCCAGGCAGAGATGCCACAAGAAGGTTTCATCCGTGTGGATGCACAGGGCAACAAGCCTGTGCCGCAATCATGGCGGCTTGCTGATGGTGATATCCCGACCTTGCATTTGGATCTCGCGGTGCACCTGCACCAGCTAATCCATTACTTGACAGGGCAAAAACCCGTGGAAGTGGTATCGAACCAGAACCACTATGGCTGGTTTTCCGGCGTGATCGATAACGCCAGCTGCCTGTGCCGGTACACAGGTGATATTCAAGGCCAATTGTGGTTCAGCAAATCCGCACTGGGCCACAGGAATGGTCTGAGAATCCGCATCTATGGCGACCAAGGGTCTGCCGAATGGTATCAGGCTAATCCCGAGGAGTTGATACTGTCATATGTGGATGGCCGCCGCGAGATTCTGGATCGTGCGGCTGCCGTGGAAATCGCCAATCAGCGTCGATACAATCGTTTCAAGGCAGGCCACCCCGCCGGCTTTATCGAAGCCTTTGCCAACCTTTACAGCGACATTGCCGACAGCCTGCGCCAGTACAAACGCGCCGGAGAGTGGCAATCAGACGAAGTATTCAGCGCAGAGCTTGCGCTGGAAGGCATGCATTTCCTCGAAGCCATGGTGTCATCGGTTAAAACCGGAGCTTGGCAGGCTATTGGCGAGCCGCTCGGCGAGCATGGCCGTGCACTTGGAACGCCATGATTGTATAACCATTTTAGCGGGCTAACGGTATGCAAGACAGCATTCGGCCATTTGTACTGGAATTACTTGAGAAAAAATCCAGGTTGCCCAAGAACTTTGATGATACAAGCGATTTCATCAAGGCCGGCATTGTGGATTCTATGGGCATCATCAAGTTCATACTGGAGCTTGAATCCAGGTTCAAGATTGAAATTACCGAAGCGGATATCGAGTCTGGCGAATTCCGCTCGATACAAGGGCTGGTTACGATGATTAACCGGAAAATGGCTACTGGGGGATAATGTGCATCGCGCCGGAACGCCTCGCTTGCCAACCGATTTTCTAATGCGGGACAAATCCGTAATGGACAATAATAAATTACTCATTTTTCCGCTGGATATGGACAGCGCCGATCCGTTCATCCGGGTTGCCACCGCTTTGGGCATTAAAATCATCGGCGCCAGTTCCGCCATGACCAACCCGAGCGACCGGGTGGTGAATCACTTCATCCGCCTCCCCTTTGTCACAGATACAGACTTTGATAGCGCCCTTCAGGAAGCAATCCGCCAATACGGGATCACCACCATTTTCGCGCCTCATCAGGTTGTCTGGCGGCATCTCGATACCCTGTTGCGCACCACACCGGACAGATTCCGTTTCGATTTGTGCAAACCGGATCCCCTCACTGCCACCTGGTGTCTATTTTCCCGCCATGAGAATTGGTCCGCTGCAGCTCAACTCAGCGCTATCCCGGAGTGGATTGGCGGAAAAACGGTCCAGCCCCCCCTCAGCCGGAGTTGCTATGCCGCGCTCCACCGTCAGTTCCTCAATACTCCGGGAGATAGCGACGAAGGCAAGCTGCAAGCACTGTGCGATATCGCGCGCCTGCTACCTCCGGGCGACTTGCTCGAAATCGGTTGCCTGTATGGGCGTTCTGCACTCGCCCTAGGTTACTTGGCCGGTCGCCACCGAATCGGCAACCTTATTTGCATCGACCCTTGGAATACGGCGGAACTGACCGATCAGGGCACACAGGTGGCTTCGCTTAACATCGAGCGTGCTTATATCGACCTCGATCAGGTTTTCCGTATTTTTCTGTCCACCGCCGCGATGCTGAACAATGTCGGTTATATCCGCGAAACTTCAGAAGCTGCGCACCCTGTTTATGAAGCCGCCCGGCATACTGGCTATCTGAACAGCCCGGAACTGGGCAGTATCGCTTTGTCGCCGCGCCTGAGTCTGCTGCATATCGATGGCAACCACCGCTATGACCATGTCTGTAAGGATATTGAAATCTGGAGCCCCTATCTGGCTCCCGGCGGCTGGCTCCTGCTGGACGACTATGTATGGGCTTTCGGTGATGGGCCCAAGCGCGCCGGTGATGAACTGCTCAACAGCCCCCTGTACGATACTGCCTTCGTCAGCGGCGACACGCTTTTCCTGCGCCGCAGCCGCTAACGGTGTTGCATCCCTATTTTGATCCGTATCCCTGCGAAAGCTTCTGGAGCCACAAGCCATGCAAAGAACCATCAAAGCCACCACTCCTGATAAAGCAGTCGAGTTCTTCCGGTTATATTTCGGAAAAGAAAAAATGAAGCGCTATGTTTTCGGTATTAACGAATATGCTGAAAACGTTGCCAGAATTGCCGATGTCGACGGCTTTATCGACGACTTCACCCAGGCTGCCACATGGATGGGAAAACCCGTGTACAGGCTTGCCGCTGTTACACCTGACAGCCTTGTCATTTCCTGTGTCACGGCAAGTTTTTCGATATCTGCCCTGTGCAAGCTGGAGGAGGCCGGCATCCGGCAATTTACTGATTATTTTTCAATCGCCGAGGCAAGCGATGGTCAATTACCCCAAGTCAGCGCTATTGAAGAAACCCGTAACGATTACCGGCTCCATGCCGCAAAGTACGCCTGGATACGCCAACGCCTCTGCGATGAAGTCTCTCTGGACGTTTTCGACCGCCTCATGGATTTCCGCCTGACCGGCAATCTGCAACCGATGACAGCATTTGAATATGCAGCCGACAGGCAGTATTTCGAGCCGTTTCTTGAACTTCGCCCCGGAGAAGTGTTTGTTGACGGCGGCGGATTTGACGGTTCCACCTCCAGAGAATTCGCCAACAGGTGTCCTGACTATAACGCCATCCACCTGTTCGAGCCCTCGGACAAAATGCTGAAAATAGCACGCGCCAAGCTGGCGGATGTTGCTAGGGTCACATATCATCCGCTCGGTCTCTATGACCGCCCGGCGAGTTTAAATTTTGACGCCAACGGCGGGTCGGCCAGCAGAATCACCGAGAACGGGAGTGAAACCATCATGGTAGGCCGCCTGGATGACGCAGTAGGCGAAGCTGTCAGTTTCATCAAGCTGGATCTGGAAGGAGCGGAGCAGTCAGCCCTGACAGGCGCGAAAGAACACATTCTCACCGACCACCCCAAACTCGCTGTCGCCGTCTACCATCAGCCGGCAGATTTTTGGCAAATTCCAGAATATATATTGGGCCTGCGTGATGATTACAAACTCTACCTTCGCCACTACACTGAAGGATGGACTGAAACAGTGATGTTTTTTATTCCCGCCTAATGCACACCGCTATAGTTCCGAATCAATTCTCATAGGAGTTGGCTGGCAATGAACCATTTAATCGTTATGCCAAGAATCGTCAGTAAAATCGGCGAATGGTATCAATTCCCTCTCGGCATCGCCTATATTTCAGCCGCGCTAAAAAAAGCAGGCTTCAAGGTTCATACGCTAAACTTAAATAACGAGCACGGCCCTGTCATCGATATATTACGCGAGAGTATCCGTAACCTTGGCGTAGACACAGTTTCCACCGGGGGAGTAACCGGGCAGTATGGCGCCATTCGGGAGGTTCTGGAAAGCGCAAAACAAATCAAACCTGAAATTATTACCATTGCTGGCGGCGGCATTATTTCCAGCGCTCCAGAAGATGCCATGGCCGCCTTGGAGTGTGTTGATTTTGGCGTCATCGGAGAAGGCGAGATAATAATATGCGAACTCTGCGCTGCCTTGGAAAACGGCACGGACCCGAGACGCATCACGGGTATCGTCTATCGAAATGAAACGGGCTATTCCCAAACCCGCGGCATCCCGGCCCCGGTAGTCCTTGAGGATGTACCCTTTCCGGATTACGAAGGATTCGGCTTCAAAAAACTGCTGGAATCGGTGCCAAATATCATCGGCATGTCGGAATACAATACCTTGCCGATCATCACAGGGCGATCATGTCCCTTTCAGTGTACTTTTTGCTTTCACACTAGCGGCCAGAAATTTCGGCAGCGCACACTGGACGACGTATTTACAGAAATCGATTATCTTGTCGAAAAATATGGCGTCAAATACCTGTCGATTCAGGACGAATTGTTTTTGTACAAAAAGAACATTCCGTGGGTAGAAGGCTTTTGCCGCAGAATAAAACCTTATGGCATTAAATGGCTGGCCCAATTTCGTGTCAATGACATCACCCCGCCGCTTGTTGCAATGCTTAAGGACGCGAATTGCGCCACCATGGCCTTCGGGATTGAAAGCGCCGACAATTCAGTTCTAAAAAGCATGAAAAAAGCCATTACAATCGAGCAAACCGAGTATGCGCTTGACATTGTTTATCGGGCTGGCGTTGGCATTCAGGGAGTGCTGATTTTTGGCGATCCGGCAGAAACCATCGAAACCGCTACCCGGACCTTGAACTGGTGGAAGAAACACCGCCAATACGAGCTGCAACTGAGCGCGGTCATCACCTACCCTGGCACAGAAATCTATAAGCAAGCTTGCCTCAAGGGAATCATTCCCGATCCCGTGCAATACATCAGAGATGGCTGTCCCTTAGTGCGCCTTTCCAAGATGTCCGATAGCGAGTACGCATGGCTGTTCCAGCAAATAGCATCCCTCCCGCGTTCCAGCCACAGCCAACCGGACAATGCCGAAATACTCAACATTGACTACGTGAATTCGCGCATTGATGTAACGGGTAATTGTGTATCTTGTGGGCATAAAAACCGTTGGGAAAAGAACCGGCTGTTTGTAACCGAAACCCTTGCCTGCATCAAGTGCGGACGTAAGCATGTATCCCCGATACCGGAAGATGTGATAACGAGAATCACGCATGGGATCAACAAGTTGACAGAGTATTATGGAAAAATTGCAATATGGGGAGTCAATGCCTATATTTACGGCCTGATGGAAAAGCTGGATGGCATTTCTACGGAACAGGTGGTTTTTGTCGATAAGTCAGAAATGCGACAAGGCCTTGATATTTCTGGCCATATTGTAAAACCAACCCGCATCATCCAAGATGACAATCTGAAATGTGTAGTCGTAGCCGTCGTTCAGTACTACTCTGCATTGATCAAACCTATCAGCGATGAATTTCCGGGTGTCGAGCGCCTGCTGTGCATTAGCGACCTGCTTGCCGACGATTTAAGCCTGACTGGAAATGGCTAAAGGGCACTTCTAAAAATTCAGAGTTCGCCCAAATGCAAGGCGTGGAAAAAATTTCGCCGCGCCGCATATGCATGATATGTAAGCAAGAAATTTTTTCCACAACGCAGCAGTTGGGATGAAATGTGGATTTTTAGATGTGCCCTAAAGCTTTATTAATTGCGCCCGATAAAGAATTTGCAAGCGCAAGATTCCGGATGGCAGGCAAAATCAAAAAAAACTTGTTTTTCACCCTAAAGTTTCTTCTGCCTCATCCGATAACCAAACTAACGGCGGTTGACAAGCCAACAACAGGCGAACCAAAGTGAACGGCAACTAGGCCGAAAAATGAATCCAATCCACCCTTAAGGAGAATTATCATGGCACAAGTCATCAATACCAACGTTGCATCACTGTTCGCCGGAGCGGCTCTGAATAAATCGGCCAATGCCCTGCAGGTTGCCCAGGCACGCCTGTCTTCTGGTTTGCGCATCAATAGCGCCAAAGACGACGCTACCGGCTTGGGCATCGCTGTGGGATATGACGCCAAGATTCGCGGCGCGAACATGAACGTCCGCAACGCCAATGACGGCATTTCGAGTGCGCAAATCAATGACGGCTATCTGGGGCAAGTCACCGAGAACACGCAACGCTTGCGTGAAATCTACGTGCAGGTAGGGTCGACAGCCTTCACCACTAACACGGAAGCGACAAAGCTTATTTCCGAAAACACGCGCCTTACCGGCCTGGTTACCGCCAGCACTGCCGTGACGGTTGACGCAAACGGAGGCACCGCAGGTGGCACGGGAACTACGTTCACCTCCGCAACGTCCTTCGCAGCCCTCAGCGCTTTCGATACCGAACTCACCAATATAAACAACGTACGCGCCAAATTTGGCGCCGACATGGCAACGCTTTCATCGGCCGTTTCTGCGCTACAGACTTTCACGGTGAATACGGCAGCTGCGTATAGCCGTATCATGGACACCGACTATGCCGCAGAAACTACCAACATGACTCGCAACAACATTTTGCAACAGGCGGGTACGGCAGTGCTGGCGCAAGCGAACCAAACACCGAACTCGGTACTGGGGTTATTGCGTTAAGCGGATAATATAGTAAGCGCCTAACCGGGCAACCGGTTAGGCTCTGCAAAGGCAATTTTTAGTATCCCGTTTGAGGGGAAATTATCATGGCACAAGTCATCAATACCAACGTCGCGTCACTGTTCGCCGGAGCGGCTCTGAATAAATCGGCCGATGCCCTGCAGATTGCCCAGGCACGCCTGTCTTCTGGTTTGCGCATCAATAGCGCCAGAGACGACGCTACCGGCTTGGGCATCGCTGTGGGATATGACGCCAAGATTCGCGGCGCGAACATGAACGTCCGCAACGCCAATGACGGCATTTCGAGTGCGCAAATCAATGACGGCTATCTGGGGCAAGTCACCGAGAACACGCAACGCTTGCGTGAAATCTACGTGCAGGTAGGGTCGACAGCCTTCACCACTAACACGGAAGCGACAAAGCTTATTTCCGAAAACACGCGCCTTACCGGCCTGGTTACCGCCAGCACTGCCGTGACGGTTGACGCAAACGGAGGCACCGCAGGTGGCACGGGAACTACGTTCACCTCCGCAACGTCCTTCGCAGCCCTCAGCGCTTTCGATACCGAACTCACCAATATAAACAACGTACGCGCCAAATTTGGCGCCGACATGGCAACGCTTTCATCGGCCGTTTCTGCGCTACAGACTTTCACGGTGAATACGGCAGCTGCGTATAGCCGTATCATGGACACCGACTATGCCGCAGAAACTACCAACATGACTCGCAACAACATTTTGCAACAGGCGGGTACGGCAGTGCTGGCGCAAGCGAACCAAACACCGAACTCGGTACTGGGGTTATTGCGTTAAGCAGGCAATCAGGTAATATAGTAAGCGTCCGGCCGGTTGTCCGGTTAGGCGCTTAGGCAAAGGAGATCCAAAATGATCATCCAACATAACAGCACAAATCAGGGCGCACCCCCTGCCCGGCTTTTCAGTGATGACTCGCCGAAGGTCAGTGCGCCCAGCGCTGGCGCTCCTCAAGTAGTTGCCGAAATTTCAGAGCAAATCAATGCCCGGCAACCTTCAGTTCAACAGCTTGGCAAGGCAGTGGAAACCATCAACGAGTCGATGCGGCAGTCCGCCCGGAGCTTGGAATTCAGCGTGGACCCGGATACCAAAGTGCCGGTGGTCAAGATGTTGGATACGTCAACAGGCGAGTTGATCCGCCAAATCCCCTCGAAAGAGGCGTTGGCGGTTGCGCAGTCGATAGACCAGTTTCTTGAACAGCGCGGCCTGTTGTTGAACAAGAAGGCTTAGTTCAGGAGGTGCATCATGGCAACCACTTCATCGGTAGGATCTGCGGGTCTTGACGTTCCGACCCTAGTCTCGCAGTTGATGGCGATCGAACGGCAGCCCATCGACAAACTCAACACCAAGATAAGCAGCTACCAGACCAAGATTTCATCTTTCGGCACGATCAGCGGATTGGTTTCGAGCTTCCAAACTGCCACACAGAGTTTGAGTAGCAGTTTTCAGGGCTTTAGCGCCGCTTCATCCGATACCAGCATTTTTTCCGCCTCTGCCGCCAGCACGGCAGTAGCGGGCACTTATTCGCTTAACATCACCGCACTGGCGCAAGCTACCCAGCTTGCTGCTGCCGGGCAAGCCAGCGATATCAGCGCTATTGCGGCCACCGGGCCTTCAACAGTGACTTTCACTGTCGGCGGCATCAATACGAATATCACGATAGCGGCAGGCGCTACGCTGCAAAACATACGCGACACGATCAACGCCGCCAATATGGGCGTGACCGCGACTATCGTCAATAGTGGCGGTGCGACACCCTATCGCCTCGCAATATCCTCGAACAGCACTGGCGTAAGCAACGCGATCAGCAGCATCACCGTCCAGGCTGGAGGAGACGCCAGCGTCAACAGTTTGTTGGCGTACGCCCCTACCGTCAACCCCCCCGCACTCGTCACGATGACCCAGACAACCGCCGCCCAAAATGCCGCCTTCACGGTGAATGGCATCGCGGTTACCAGCGCTTCCAATACGGTCACCACTGCGATCCAGGGCGTTACGTTGACGCTGTCCAAGGTTACGGCTACGCCCGCCACGTTGACGGTAGCGCGTGATACGGGCGCAGTCAGCAAAGCGGCGTCCAGCTTTGTCGATGCTTATAATGCGCTGGCCAGCAAACTCAAGAGCCTCTCCGCCTTTGGTAGCGGCGGTACGTCAGGAGGCGCTTTGGCAGGCGATGGGACGGTGCGCCTGATGCAGAGTCAATTGCGCGATATTTTTAACACGGCTGCAAGTGGCGGCACATTGACTTCGCTCGCCCAAGTCGGCATTGCTTTCCAAGCGGACGGCACGCTGAAACTGGATAGCAGCAAACTTAACAGCGCCATGGCGAGCAATTTCGGCGATGTGACTAATTTATTTTCTTCTGCAACAGGTTTCGCCACCAGGCTGGATACATGGGCCACCTCTGTTATTTCGTCCGGCAATGGTTTGATCGCCACGCGCACCCAGAGCCTCAACACAACCATTAAAGGCTATAACGACCAAATCAATAAATTGGAAATCCGGATGAAGGCCCTCCAAAAACAATACACCACTACCTATAGCAACCTTAATGTCATGTTGTCCAGCATGAATAGCACCAGCGCTTATCTGACCCAGCAACTCGCTAGACTATAAAACTTGGAGACATCATCATGAACGCAACCACAGTCACCAAAGCCTACGCGAAAGTTGGAATTGAATCCGTCGTGGCCTCTGCCGATCCGCACAAGCTGATTTCGATGTTGTTTCAAGGTGCGTTACTGGCGATTGCCAATGCCAGGAGCAGTATTTTGCGCAAGGATATCCCCGCAAAAAGCGCGGCTATTTCAAAAGCCATCGCGATCATTGGCGAAGGGTTGCATGCCAGCCTGGACAAAAAGGTAGGCGGTGAGTTGGCGCAGAATTTAGCTTCGCTATACGATTATATGGTGATACGTCTGGTTGCTGCCAATTTGAATAACGATGTAGCCATTCTGGATGAGGTGGCGCGTCTGCTGGCTGAACTGAAAGGCGCCTGGGACAGCATACGTCCGTCGGGCGCAGCGCCAGTTGCCGCAGCCCCGCAACCACAGGAAAATATGACACCTGCCGCTTCCCAGCAAACCAAGCCGGCAAACAAGGTGCAATTGGCTTATGGGGGGACATAGAAATGGGCAACCACCAACTCATTACCCATTACGAGTCGCTGTCCACGCTGACCGAGCAGATGCATGAGGCCGCCATGCATGGCGAGTGGGATCATCTGGTCGACCTGGAACGGCAGTGCCGCCAGGAGCTTGCCGTCATCATGCCGCTGGATGCGACATCTGCACTGGATGAACGGGCACGGCAGTACAAGGCGCAACTGATCAGAAAGATACTTGCGCACGATGCCGATATCCGCAGCCGCACCCAGACATGGATGGTACAGTTGCAAAACATCATGCAAAGCACTCGTCAGGAACAACGCCTGCAACAGACATACGGGAGTTGAGCGTGTTTGCGGGTGAAGCTGATGCCCGCTACTGTATTCCACAAGGGCAGGCATGAGACCTGCCCTTTTGCATGTATTGAGTTTGTATGTTGAGTTAGGCCGTAACCCAATATTAATCTGACAAGGTAAACACCTCAAGAATGCTACCTGCAAATGTCATCAGTGCACTGCAAGCTTTCTCCAACGCCGGAAGGCCCTTGGTCACGGCAACCAAGGACATGCCTCAGCCTGTCAATAAACTCGAACCGGGGCAGCAACTGCAGGGCACCATTCAATCGAAAGTAAGCGAGGGCACGTTCAAGGTGCAAGTTGCCGGGCAAATGTTGCAAATGCGCCTGCCCGGCAACCTTCAGGGCGGCGACACGATTAAGCTACAGGTGATTTCGTTGCAACCGCATATCACTTTCGGCCTGGTGCAAAACAATGCCGTTTCAAATAACGCCATTCCAGCTACACCGGTTTCAACCCCGGAGCCGGTTGCACCCACTCTCGACAAGCTCGCGGTCGGGCAGGAATTAAAGGGGATGGTTCAAACGGAAATAAGCGAGGGCCTGTTCAAGGTGCAAGTCGCCGGGCAAACGCTGCAAATGCGCCTGCCTGGCGATATCAAGAGCGGCGATGCGATCAAGCTCCAAGTGGTTTCGCTGCAACCGCGCATCACTTTCAGCATGCTTGCCTCGACCAATCCTCTATCCACACCAGAGCAAATCGGTTCTGCCGCGCGTTTGCTTGCCAATCTCGCCGATCAGCCGCTTGAAAGGCCAGCCGTGCAACAACTCGGTGACAAGGCCGTTTGGCCGGCTGCGGAACAAGCTCCGGATCCCAAAAAACTGGCTGGCGCGCTGCAAGAGGCGCTCGGAAAAAGCGGCCTGTTTTATGAGTCACATCAAGCGCAGTGGATACGCGGCGAGCGCAGCACGAATCAATTGCTGGAAGAGCCGCAAAACATGCTAACAGGAAAGAATTTACCGTCATCTCCTGTCAACTTAACTCAAGAAATTGATAACTCTCCTCTGGTGCAAGCGCAAGCCAATGCTTCAATAGCAGCCAAGGCATCTGACGATACCTCGCCGCCTATCGCAAAAGAATTGATTCCTCTGGTGCAGCAACAACTGCACACGCTGGAGCAGCATCATATGGTGTGGCTGGGTCAAGTCTGGCCTGGACAGCAAATGCAATGGGAGATTCAAGGGGAGCACAAACATGAGCGGCAGCAGCCGAACGAACGCCAATGGAGCACCGAAATGGAGTTGGCGCTACCCAAGCTGGGAGGCATTCAAGCTCATCTGATGCTTGCCGAAGGCGGGCTCAGGCTGACGCTGCGTGCAGCCGACTCGACAACGGTTGATCTGTTCAATCGCTCCTTGCCCGGCCTTAAAAATTCATTGGAAGACGCCGGTATCCCGCTGGCGGCTGCGATGGTAGAGAAATCATGAGCCCGATGGGTAATCCGTGATGAAACGGAACAATCACGCATCACAACAATATGCCGTTGCGCTAACCTATGGGAAAACACAGGGCGGGGTGCCGCAAGTTGTCGCCAAGGGGCGTGGGTTGATCGCGCAGGCAATCATCGAACGCGCCAAGCAAAGCGGCGTCTTTGTGCATGAATCGGAGGATCTGGTCGGCTTGCTGATGCAGGTCGAGCTCGACCAGGAAATTCCGCCGCAACTTTATCTGGCTGTGGCAGAGCTGCTTGCCTGGTTATACCGTCTGGAGCACGCCGATATGCCTGTTCTTCCGCGCGGCTAAAATTCCCGCAACCTCACGCAGTATGCGGTGGGAGAGTTATTTTCACGTAGTGGTAATTAATGTGAGATCAGGCAGCTTGCTGCAAAGCATCGATTGATGCCTGTTTTGCGGCCTTGGTTTTGCCGGCGCGTGAGGGAGGGTGGCAGATGCCGCATACGTAGTTGCCATGCAGCTCGTTGGTGTGAATGACAAAGTGCCCGCCGCATTCCCTGCAAGGGGTAAGCTGCATCATTCCTGCGTTGAAGAAGCGGATCAGGAACCATGCGCGGGTAATGCTCAGCACCGGCTCGGCGTCTTCAATGCCCTGCACCTGGTCGAGATATAAACGATAAGCGGTAATCAGCGCCTGAACACCACCGATGCCCGCATATTTGATCAGAAACTGGTGGATATCCATGAACAGCGACGAGTGAATATTCGGCTGCCAGCTCATAAACCAGTCGGTCGAATAGGGCAGCATCCCTTTGGATGGCGATTCGCCCTTGATTTCCTTGTAGAGCCTGAGCAAGCGTTCGCGGCTAAGCGAAGTTTCTTCCTGCAGCAACTGCAAACGTGCGCCCATCTCGATCAGGTCAACCGCAATCTTGACCTGTGCCGCCTCGCCCACTACGGTTTTGGCGGTCAGCAACCCCGGGTTTTTATGCCAATTCTTCAACTGGTTGCGCCGACATCAGAATTGCAGCGTGAGCCTGCGACATCATGCGATCCTTGCTATAGCCGGTCACCATGTTGAGCAACAGGTTTTCGTCAAAACGGAAGCGGCACAGCAGCATGTTGGATGACGCCATTTTGATAACCTGCGGCGGGGTAAGGCCGGCGATAACATCCACCAAGTCCTGGCCGATGCCCAAACGGAAAATTGCGGCCGCCTTGTCTTCCTTGATCATTTGCTGGGCCAGCATCAGATAGGTAAGGTTAATGTCACGTATGCCTTCTTGCAGTTGCATGGTGTCCATACATGCCTCCTTGTCATCTAATTAAGCCGGATAATCCAGTCAAGCCGCCAAATCAAGCCATCTCCGATAATTGCAATCACGTCATTCCGGCAAAACACAACATGACAAATTTATGAGGTTGGCTTTAATCGTCCGATAACTCGCAAGCTTTGTTGATCGAATTTTGACGGTTGGATTATCGTGATAGCGACAGGCGAGATAAATCGGAAGCGCGCCGATTATTTTGTAAGAATTCAAGAGCGAGCTTTGTAAGGCGTTTTCTTACAAATCGCTTTGATCATTTTGTGAAATATACATTTTTTATTGGAATGGCTACTCTTGGCCGGTGCTTGTATGTTTGGCCAGCCAGATTGCGATGTCGCACAATTCCTGCGCGCACACCGAGTGTGGCATCGCGTATTCATGCCATTCCACGGTGCAGCCCAACCTCAGCAAAGCCTCTCTCGAAGCAATCCCCAGTTGATAAGGTACGATTGGGTCATTACGCCCATGCGCCATGAAGATCGGTGTTTGTTGCGCGTTTGCGCCAGCTTCTGCGCTGACTGTTCCGGTCAGCGGCAAGTAAGCGGAGAGCGCCAGCACACCGCCCAACGGTGCGGCCTGGCGCAATGCAGTATGCAGCGCGAGGGCTCCGCCCTGTGAAAACCCGGCCAGAAAAATGTGGCTTGGCGCGATGCCACGCGCTATTTCCTGTGCGATCAATGCTTCAATTGCGTTTTGCGAGGCACGGATTCCCGTCTCATCCTGTCGCGCCGCAATATCGCCACTCGCGATGTCGTACCAGGCGCGCATCACAAACCCGCCGTTGACGGTCACCGGGCGACGCGGCGCATGCGGAAAAATATAGCGTACTGCAACGGGCAAATTCAACTCGTCTGCGACAGGCACAAAATCTTCCCCATCCGCACCCAAACCATGCAGCCAGATGATGCTGTATTGCGGCTGGTTGCCGGATTCGAGCATGATATGCGGAAGGATGTTTGTCATTTTAATTTTTCTGGATATCGGGTTGTGAGCAGGAGAATTGGTGGCTGAATCCGAATCAGTTAAACTGCCTTGCGCTTCTGGTAATGATGCATCGCATAGGGCGAAAATAACATAAAATCGTGAATGATTTGTATCTGATTTTGCAAACGAAGCCATGACCGAAAGCCTGCCTACTCTGTTGGATCGCATAGATGACATCCTGCCGCAGACGCAGTGTAGGAAGTGCGGCTATTCCGGTTGCAGACCCTATGCCGAGGCTATCGCCAACAGGGAAGCGGATATCAATAAATGCCCGCCCGGCGGCGAAGAAGGCATACGCGAACTGTCGAATTTGCTCGGCGTCGAATTCAAGCCGTTTGGCGCAGATGTTGTGCTCGCGCCACCATCGGTCGCTTTCATCGACGAGAATCTTTGCATCGGCTGCACGCTGTGCCTGCAAGCCTGTCCGGTCGATGCAATTTCCGGCGCATCCAGGCAAATGCACACCATTATCGCCCCGCTATGCACCGGCTGCGAACTGTGCGTTGCGCCCTGCCCGGTAGATTGCATCAGCATGTTGCCGTTGCCGCAGGAGGCACCATCTCGCGATAAAAAACATGCCACGGCAAAAGCCGCACGGGAACGCTACCAGTTCCGCCTCGAACGCATCGAGCGCGGCAAACGTGAGAAGGCCGAAAAGCTGGCACAGAAAGAGAGGGATGCGGTGAAACCAGCTGCCGCACCAACTGATGCGCAAGCGCTTATTCATGCCGCATTGGAGCGCGCCAGAGCACAAGCCGCCGCCGTCAAGCCGCAGAACACCGAGCGACTGACCCCCGCGCAGCAAGCGCAGATTGCCGAAATCGAAGCGCGCCGTGCCAAAATCCAGGAAGTGGCGCACCCCGACACCCCGATACCCAAGAAATGAGACTTTGCTCTTTGTGCGCTTCATCAGCCAACCGGGCAATGAGATAATCGCACCTGAGTTTTTGCAAATTAACCTATACCGATCCTGCCGGCCAATACCCCATGAACCCCATCAAACGCCGAGACATCTTCACGCGCCTCCGCGCCGCCAACCCGCATCCGAAAACCGAGCTGGAATATTCCACGCCATTCGAGCTGCTGGTGGCAGTGCTGCTCTCGGCGCAAGCGACCGATGTCAGCGTAAATGCCGCGACACGGCAATTATTCCCGGTTGCCAACACGCCGCAGGCGCTGCTCGCGCTCGGCGAAGAGGCGCTGCGCGAATATGTGCAACGCATCGGCCTGTACAAAACCAAGGCCAAACATCTGATTCAGACCTGCCGCCTGTTGCTGGAGAAATACGGCGGCATTGTGCCGCAGAAACGCGAGGAACTCGAAACGCTGCCGGGCGTAGGGCACAAAACCGCCAATGTGATCCTCAATGCCGCTTTTGGGCAACCCACGATTGCGGTGGATACGCATGTATTCCGCGTCGCCAACCGCACCGGCATTGCACCCGGAAAAAATGTGCTGGAAGTGGAAAACAAACTGCTTAAGGTCGTGCCGGACGAATTCAAGCACGATGCGCATCATTGGCTGATATTGCATGGGCGCTATGTGTGCCAGGCGCGCAAGCCGAAATGCGGCACATGCCTCATCAACGACCTGTGCGAATATGTCGAGAAAGAACTCTGATGTTTTTTAATCCATCGCGCGACGAAGCGCGCAATTTCCTGTTCGAGTCATGGCGCAAGCGCAGGGCAGGGGAATTGCTCACGCCGCAGGAAGACCTCGTCGCCCAGCTCATCGCCAAGCATCCCGAGTATCACGCAGCGCTGGAAAACCCGGAAGATCATCAGGACAAGGATTTCCTGCCGGAGCATGGCGCGGCCAACCCGTTCCTGCATCTGATGATGCACCTCGCCATCGAAGAGCAGATATCCATCAACCAGCCGGCGGGAATCCGCGCGCATTTCGTGCGGCTGACGCAACAATGCCAGTCGGAGCATGATGCGCAACACCGTATGATGGAATGCCTCGGCGAAATGATCTGGCAGGCGCAACGTAACCGCACCCAGCCGGATGCGAGCGTTTATTTTGCTTGCCTGGAAAAGCAATAGAATGTGCGGCAACAGGCCGACCGGGGTAAACCCATAACGTTAGACCGATAAAAAACCGCATGGCGAAAGCTGCGCGGTTTTTTTACGTGCAACTGAATTAATTAGCGCAGTTTTGCGGCAATCTCATTTTCTGCAGCTATCCAGTGGCTGGTCGAACAACCCTGGAATCCATTGCGCTCGGCAATAAAGTAAGCTGCGGTTTGCACCATGCGATAGCGTTCTTCAGGTGTCGGCTTTATCGCCACCTTACCCGCAGCGGCAGCCCCTTTTCTGTCCGTCGCAACCTTCTTTACCGGCGCTTCTTTCTTGATGGGAGGCACGGTCACTTTTTTTACTGCCGGTGCTTTTGTTTTTTTCGGCGCCGCCACTGGAGCAGCTGTCTTTTTCGCCACTGCTTTCTTTGCAGCCGTTGTCACTGCCGCTTTGGCGGCTTTCGGTTTGGCGGCCATGTTGCTTGCCTTGGTCGCAACCAATTTTTTTGGGGCGGTCGATTTTGTTTTTTGCTCTGCCATAATGGTACCTCTCACTGATGAAGTTAGCATTCCAATTTCTTTCACGCCAAACGGCATAGTATGAGCTAACCCAGTGCCCGTCAAGACCGCATGCAGACTGCGTGCAGATGACCTTGCTACCTGCCAGGCTCAAAGACAATAGCCCTCATCGTAAAGATTGGCCAGATAACGGCGCGAAAATTCAGGTTGAACATTCCGGATTCCTTCGGTAGAATCCGCCCTCTTTTGAAAATCGGTTGGAGTAAAGCTATGGCACGTGTCTGTCAAGTGACGGGGAAAGGCCCCGTGGTTGGGAATAATATTTCCCATGCAAACAACAAAACAAAGCGTCGTTTCTTGCCGAACCTGCAACGTCGCCGCTTCTGGGTTGAAAGTGAAAATCGCTGGGTCAGCCTGCGTCTGACCAATGCGGCATTGCGCACGATCGACAAGAACGGTATCGACGCGGTGTTGTTTGATATCCGCGCCCGTGGCGTGAACGTTTAAGGGGCCAGAAAATGCGCGAAAAGATCAAACTTGAATCCAGTGCCGGTACCGGTCATTTCTACACCACCACCAAGAACAAGCGCACTACGCCGGAAAAGCTCGAAATGAAAAAGTTCGACCCGAAGGCGCGCAAGCACGTTATGTACAAGGAAACCAAGCTCAAGTAATCCGGCCTGGCTTCACAAGTAAAATGAAAAAACCCGCTTCGGCGGGTTTTTTATCGGCTATTGAAATGAAAGGCAAGCCTCCGAAGATCGGCGCTAATGTGGTAAGCTTGCGCTTGCCTCAAGACATACATCTGGAACACGATACCGCGAAAATGATTACCATCGAACAGACCGAAAACCTTATCAATGTTGCCGTGCTTGGCGAATTCAATATTGCCGATTTCAAGACATTTGAAGAGCAATCGCTCTACAAGCTGAAATCCCCCGGCACGGTAAATCTGATATTCGATTTGCGCGCAATGATCGGCTACACCGTCGATGTTGCCTGGGAAGAAATCAAGTTTTTCAACCGCGAACACAACCACGATTTCAATAAAATTGCCGTAGTCACCGATGATCAATGGATCGCGTGGCAGGCATGGCTGTCACGTTTGTTCATCGATGCCGATATACGCGTTTTTTCCGATTACAGCGAGGCGCGGGCCTGGGTTCAAGCCTAGCAGCCTGTCTGCTTGGCAAATAGCATTCATCTAAAACTTGCTGGTCGCTTTTCTCGGGTTGAAAATCGGGGCACAACATGCTAGCCTCGCGCGTCTTGCCGATCCTGAAACGCGCCGATCTTAAAATCCAAAATTACCCGATGGTTCTTTCCAACCGTATCAATACTTATGGGCAGTATCTGCTGCACCGCTACGGCGAGCGTGTGCACAAGATCGCGCTGGACGCCGGCCTGACCTGCCCGAACCGCGATGGCAGCAAGGGGACGGGCGGCTGCACGTTTTGCAATAACGAATCGTTCAGTCCGAACGGGCGTACGCCGCCCACATTGCAGGAACAGCTGGCATCGGGCCGGCGCGCAATTCTCAAGCGTACCCGCGCGACAAAATATATCGCTTATTTTCAGGCGTATACCAATACCTACGCCAAGGTCGAACAATTGCGCGCGATGTATCAGGAAGCGCTGGCCGACCCGGATATCATCGGGCTTTCGATCGGAACACGCCCGGACTGCGTGCCACTGGAGGTGCTGGATTTGCTTTGTGAATTCCGTGCGAGCGGTCTGGAGATTGTGCTGGAACTCGGCTTGCAGTCGGCTTTCGACGAAACGCTGCGGCGCATCAACCGTGGCCACGGGCTGGCGGAGTATGCCGCTACCGCAACACTGGCGCGGCAACGCGGGATTCCGGTGTGCGCCCATTTGATCGTCGGCCTGCCCGGCGAGAATGAGGCGCACTACCATGCCAGCCTCGATACCGTGCTCGATATCGGTGTGGATGGCCTCAAGCTGCATCCGCTGCATGTCGTGAAGCACACGCTGCTGGCGCAGGAATGGCGGCGCGGGCAATACATGCCGCTGGAGCGCGATAAGTACATCCGTATCGCTGCCGACCTGATTGAACGCACGCCGGAACACATTGTCTACCACCGCGTTACCGGCACGTCGCCGAAGGATATTTTACTGGCGCCGGAATGGAGTTCGCAGAAATGGAATATCCTGAACGGCATCGAACGCGAATTGCGCCAGCGTAACAGCCGCCAGGGCCGGCTCGCCGGATCGGCATTTGGCGCAAGCATTGCAAAGCCGCTATTTACCTCGCTTACCCATGCTGTTGCAAAAGGCGTGTGCATCGGGGCAAGAATGCCAAAAAATCTGGCCGGCACTGCCGCCATACTTATTAACTTCGAGGAACTTCGTCATGTCGCTTGAACTTGTTTGCCCGGCAGGCAACCTGCCTGCCCTGAAAATTGCCGTCGATAACGGCGCCGACTGCGTTTACATGGGTTTTAAGGACAATACCAATGCGCGCGCCTTTGCAGGCCTTAACTTTGACCAGAACAGCGCGCTCGAAGGGGTACGCTACGCGCATTCCAAGGGAGCCAAGGTGTTGCTTGCGCTGAATACTTTTCCGCAATCGGACAAGTGGGAACGCTGGCAGGGCGCGGTGGATAACGCCGTGGAACTGGGTATCGACGCGATCATCCTCGCCGACCCGGGGCTGATGCGTTATGCCGCGCGGAACTATCCGAAGCTGCGCCTGCACCTGTCGGTGCAGGGGTCGGCGACCAACTACGAGGCGATCAATTTTTACCATGAACATTTCGGTGTTCAGCGCGCGGTCATCCCGCGTGTACTGTCGCTCGCCCAGGTTGAACATGTGGTGAAAAACACCCCGGTGGAAATCGAACTGTTCGGTTTTGGCGGGCTGTGCGTGATGGTCGAGGGGCGTTGCGCGCTGTCTTCGTATGCGACCGGCGAATCGCCGAACACCTGCGGCGTATGCTCGCCCGCGAAGGCGGTGCGCTGGCAGAAGACCCCGCAGGGGCTGGAGTCGCGTTTGAACGGCGTGCTGCTTGACCGCTACGGCGACGACGAGAATGCGGGCTACCCGACGCTGTGCAAAGGGCGCTTCGAGGTGAACGACGAGACCTATTACGCGATCGAGGAACCCACCAGCCTCAACACGCTGGAGATGCTGCCGGAAATGCTCGAAATGGGCATCGCCGCGATCAAGATCGAAGGCCGCCAGCGCAGCCCGGCCTATGTCGAGCAGGTCACCAAGGTATGGCGCGCCGCGATCGATTCCGCCAAACGCGCGCCGAAGAGTTATGCGGTTCAGCCGGCGTGGATGGCGCAACTGAACAAGCTCGCCGAGGGGCAGCAGCATACGTTGGGTGCGTACCATCGCCCATGGAAATAACGTGAGCCTCTAAAAAATGCATAGTTCATCCCAACTGCTGCGTTGCGTAAAAAATTTCTTGCTTACATATACCCTCATATGCGGCGCGGCGAAATTTTTTACGCGCCTTGCATTTGGGCGAACTCTGAATTTTTAGAGGCTCCCTAACAAATATTTTTTGAAGAGAATCCAGATGAAATTATCTTTAGGCCCCATCCTCTACTACTGGGAACGCGATGCGGTATTCAATTTTTATGATGAAATTGCCAACACACCGGTGGATATCGTTTATCTGGGCGAAACCGTTTGCGCGCGCCGTCACCTTATCGGCACCAGTGATTGGATCCAGATGGCGGAAAAACTTGCCGATGCGGGCAAGGAGGCGGTGCTCTCCAGCCTGTCGCTGATCGAATCCGAGTCCGACCTGAAACGGTTGCGCCGCATCGCCGAAAACGGAAAATTCTCGGTGGAAGCCAACGACATGGGCGCGGTGCATCTGCTCTCCGCCGCGAAAATCCCGTTTGTCGCTGGCCCGCACATCAACACCTACAACCCCCAAACGCTGGAGATGCTGGCCGAACTCGGCGCAAAACGCTGGGTCATGCCAGTGGAAATGTCGCGCGAGGCGCTGTCGCACATGCAGGCAACCCGCCCGGCGGGCATGGAAACCGAAGTGTTCGCCTATGGGCGGTTGCCGCTGGCGTTTTCGGCGCGTTGCTTTACCGCGCGCCACTACAATCTGCCCAAGGATGATTGCCAGTTCAAATGCCTCGATTTTGCCGACGGCATCACGCTGAAGACCCGCGAAGGCAAGCCGTTCCTCGCGCTGAACGGCATCCAGACACAATCTGCCAGCGTCTATAACCTGATCGGCGAATTCGATTCGATGCGCGAAACCGGTGTGGACATTGTGCGTATCAGCCCGCAGGGATTCCATACCGCCGACGTTATCAGGCTGTTCCGCGAAACGATGGAAGGCCGCCTGCCGGTTCAGGAAGCCGTGCAGCAAATGGCCAGGTTGATGCCCGACCAGGCATGCGACGGTTATTGGCACGGGCGCCCTGGCATCGAACAAAGTTATTTGCAGAAAGCCGAGGATGCGGCCTGACCATGCACTCCCCACACGGTAGAGGCTGATAACTCGCTTGAAACTTGTTGGTATTACTCGGTAGGGGGTGCCATGAAACGCTTTGTTTTGTTGGTTTGCCTGGCAAGCATGTCATGGATTGCTCAGGCAGGCGAGTTATACCGTTGGGTCGATGCTTCAGGGAAGGTGCATTACGGTAAGGCGCCTCCACCCGGCGCAACGCGGATTGAAATCAAGAAATTTTCAGACATCCCCCCGCCAGCTGAATATCTGCCTTACGAAACGCGCCTCGCCCAACAGAATTTTCCGGTTGTCCTGTATGTCGCAGATGGCTGCGGCGAGCCGTGCGATCTGGCGCGCAACTTGTTGATCAAGCGCGGCATCCCGTTCGGCGAAAAATTACTGCGCACCAAACAGGAAATTGACGAGTTCAAGAGCCTTTCCGGGCTTGATAGCGCGCCTGTCCTGGCGGTGGGTAAAACTTTCCTGAACGGCTTTCTGGCAGAGCAGTGGCATGACGAACTCAGCATCGCGGGTTATCCGAAGAACGCACCTTATGTCCAGCCTGTTGCTCCCGGTGCCGCCAGTCAGGTGGAGCCGACCAATCCCGCCGTGCGATGAAAATTGCCACTTGGAACGTCAATTCGCTGAAGGTGCGCCTGCCGCAGGTGCTGGAGTGGTTGGCAGCAAATCCGGTGGACGTGCTGTGCCTGCAGGAAACCAAGCAGCAGGACGGCGATTTTCCGCAGGCCGAGCTGCTAGCGGCCGGCTATCACAGCGTATTCAGCGGGCAGAAAACCTACAACGGCGTTGCCATCCTGAGCCGCCAAGTGGCCAGCGATGTGCAGTACGGTAACCCGAATTTTACCGATGAGCAGAAGCGCGTCATTGCCGCGACCATTGCGGGGGTGCGTGTGGTGTGCATCTATGTGCCGAACGGACAGAGCGTCGGCTCCGACAAGTATGACTACAAGCTTGCCTGGCTCACCGCGTTGCATGACTGGCTGAAAGACGAGTTGGCCCGTTACCCGGAGCTGGTATTGCTGGGCGACTTCAACATTGCGCCGGAAGATCGCGATGTCTACGATCCGGTCGCATGGCAGGGCAATGTGCTGGTCAGCGAAGCGGAACGGCAACAATTCCGGGGCCTGTTGCAGCTTGGTCTGCGCGACAGCTTCCGGCTATTCGAACAGGCCGACAAATCCTATTCGTGGTGGGACTACCGGATGATGGCGTTCCGCCGCAACCTGGGGTTGCGCATCGACCACATCCTGATCGGCGAGCCGCTCGTGGTATCGTGCAAGAGCTGCGTGATAGACCGCGCTCCGCGCAAGCTGGAACGGCCTTCAGATCATGCGCCGGTGATCGTGGAATTGTAGAGTTATTCGCGCTGCCCGGTGTGCTGTGTCAGCGTATCCCTGCGTTATAATTCAAAGAAACGTCTTGCCTGTACAGGCTAATTGCGCGAAGCTGCATTGCGGCACGGTATGCCGTGAATATTGGTAGAGGGAGAAGGCAGATGAACAAGCAGGAAGTTGAATTGCTGAGCAAGGAAATCGAGATGCTGATGAACGAGCGTGCCCGATTGCTCAAGGTGGTGGGCGCCGCTGCCGTGCTGGTGGCGAATACCGACTCAAAGGTTTTGCCGGCGGCTGCGGTGAATGCGGCGGAAATGTTGTCTGAAATGTTGAACGCCCTGCCGGAAGAAACGTTGCAGGATGCTTTGGAATCGGTGCAGGCCGAGGTCGAATAACGTGGCGGTAGAAGAAGAGCGTATCGGGTTGATACTCACCGGCGGCGGCGCGCGTGCCGCCTATCAGGTTGGCGTGCTCAAGGCGATTGCCGAATTTCTGCCTCCGCGCGCGCACAACCCGTTTGCGGTGGTTTGCGGAACATCGGCGGGCGCGCTGAATGCCGCGACGATTGCGGTGAACGCGCGAAATTTCCGCAAGGGAATACGCTACTTGAACAACATCTGGAAAAACTTCCATACCGACCAGATTTATCGCACCGATGTGCTCGGTGTGCTCAATAACACGGTATTGTGGATTGCCGGGCTGATTTTGAGCGCACTTGGCATCAACAAGCTCAAGCAGGTCTCGCTGCTCGACAATGCGCCGCTGGCCAAGCTGCTGGAAGATGTCATGCCGTGCGAGAAGATACAGGAGAATATCGACGCCGGGCTGCTGCATGCCTTGAGCATCAGCGCAACCGGCTATGGCTCCGGGCAGTCGGTCGCATTCTATCAAGGGGTGCCGCAAATCGTCCCATGGCGGCGCGCCCGGCGCATCGGCATTCCGACGCAGATCGAAATCAAGCATCTGCTGGCGTCATCGGCGCTGCCGTTCCTCTTTCCTGCGGCGCGGGTCAACCGCGAATATTTTGGCGACGGCTCGATGCGCCAGATTTCCCCGATCGGTTCCGCGCTGCGGCTGGGTGCGACACGGGTGCTGGTGATCGGCGTCACCGCAGCGGCTGCGGTCGAACAACCCAAGCGTGCCGAATTGAACGAATATCCAACGTTGGCGCATATCGCCGGACATGCGCTGAACAGCATCTTTCTCGACAACATGGAAGTGGACATGGAGCGGGTGAACAAGATCAACGGGCTGGTCGCAATAATGCCGAAAGAGGCGCGCGAGCGTGCCGGCCTCAAACAGGTCAACCTGCTGGTTGTTTCACCCAGCCAACCGATCGAGAAGATCGCCGAACAGTATGCTGCGGAGATGCCCTGGACAATACGGCTTTTGCTGCGCATGGTTGGTGCGATGCCGCACAGCGGCGCCACCCTGTTAAGCTACCTGCTGTCCGAAGGAAAATACTGCCGCGCATTGATCGATCTCGGTTATCAGGATGCAGTCGGGCGGCGCGATGAAATCATGCGCTTCCTTGAAGGGCGCACGGATTCGGACAACGGAATGCCGCAATGAGAAAAGGCGGCGCCGATGCGCGCGCCTGGCAGTTGCTGGATGTGTTGGCGGATGGCGAATTCCATTCCGGCGAGGTTCTGGCGAACCGGCTGGGCGTGTCGCGCGCCAGTATATTCAATGCGCTATCCGGGATTGCGGATTACGGGGTGGCGCTGCAACGGGTGCGCGGGCGCGGTTATCGGTTGAACCGCCCCTGGCAGCGTCTCGACCATCGCGAAATCGAATACTGGCTTGGCGACGGGGCCGCGCAGTTCCGGCTCGAAATATTGCCGCAGGCAGGTTCGAGCAATGCCCTGCTGTTGCAGCGCGCTATCAATGAGGGCGCGCCAAGCGCCAGTGTGCTGGCGGTGGAGCTGCAAACTGCCGGGCGCGGGCGTATGGGGAGAGCCTGGCATTCTGGTTTGGGTAGCGCGCTGACATTTTCACTGCTGTGGCGCTTTGATTGCGGGCTGAATGGCCTGTCGGGCTTGAGCCTGGCGGTAGGTGTGGCTATTGCGCGCGTACTGGATGAGATCGGTGCGCAAGATGTGCGACTGAAATGGCCGAACGATGTGCTGGCCGGACAAGGCAAGATGGGCGGTGTGCTGATTGAGGCGCAGGGCGATATGCTGGGGCCGAGCGCCGTGGTGATCGGCGTCGGGTTGAATTGCACGTTGCCGGACAGGCTGGCGCGGCAGATCGGGCAACCGGCCAGTGCGCTGGATGAAGTGTGTCCGGCGATGCCGGCGCGCAACCGTTTGTTGGCCGCGTTGTTGCTGGAGCTGGCGCACGTGTTGCGCCAGTTTGCGCAGGGCGGCTTTGCGCCGTTCCGCGACGAATGGGAGCAATATCATGCCTATCAAGACAAGCAGATTGGGCTGCATATGCCGGATGGATCGACCGTCAACGGTTTGGCGCGCGGTGTCGGCGACAACGGCGAGCTATGCCTGGAAACCGCGCAGGGGGTGCGGCGTTTCAATTCGGGCGAAGTCATTGGGCAGGTGAAACGGAAGGCCGGCGATGAAGCTGCTGATTGATGCGGGCAACACGCGTATCAAGTGGGCGTTGGTGCGCGATCGCGAGTGGTTGCAGGGCGGAGTTCTGCCGACCGGACAGGCTGCCGAATTGCCGCAGTGTATCGGCGCGATTCAGGGGGTGCGGCAAATATGGGTGAGCAATGTCGGCGGCGAAGAGATCGCGCGGCATATTCGCAGGATTGGCGCCGCTCCGCTCCATTTCATTGTCGCGCGCGAGATGCAATGCGGTGTGCGCAATGGGTATGCTGATCCGCAGCAACTCGGCAGCGACCGCTGGGCTGCCCTGATCGCGGCGCGGCATCTGGCAGGCGGCAGTTGTCTGGTGGTGACTGGCGGCACC
>JAIELH010000097.1 GCA_019753125.1 Gallionellaceae bacterium
GTGCGGCAAAGACAGCAGGCGTTGCGCATGTTGCCACAGGGCCGGCATGTGTGTCGCGGGTATGCCGAGTTGCTGTTGTAATGCCGCCATGTCGGGCGCTGCGCCGGGCGGCGTGAGATGCTGCATCAATGCGTGCAACCAGACGCCATAGCGTTGCGCGTCAGTCAATGCGGTTTTGCGCAAGCCGGTGGGTAAGACAGAGGACAGAGGACTGAGGGCTGAGGGCAGAAGTTTTGTTGCCGCTACGCGGCAATCGGATAAAGGCGTGGCAAAGCCACACAACACTCTGTCTTCTGCCCTCTGTCCCCTGTCTTCTGTAGCGGCAATACGCTGATACCACGAACCCTCGGCGATCTCGCCGTTGCCGCTGACCAGCAGCGCTTGCCTGGCGCGCGTCATCGCGACATACAGCAGGTTCATCTCCTCGCGCCGCGCATAAATTTCATCCGCATCGAAGTAGGGCGCGCGCTTTGCGCCGCGTCCGCGCTTGTCGCTGAACAGCGAGAAGTGCGCCGGGCGCGGCGCATTGGGCTGCCAGCCGAGCAGCACGCTGTAGCTGTCGGTTTTGCGCTGCGTGTCGTTGGCGTCCAGCAGCCAGACGATCGGCGCTTCCAGCCCCTTTGCTTCATGCACGGTGTAGATGCGCAGCGCGTTGCCGACTTCGCCGATGCGGCCCTCGTCCGGCGCTTCGTTTTCCGCCGCGCGCAATTCGCGCAATTCGGCGAGGAAGCGCGGCAGGCTGGGGTAGCGCCCGGCATCGACGTTGAGCGCGATTTCCATGAAGGCTTGCAGATTGGCGTGCACCGTTTCATGCAGCTCGGCAGGCAGCGCCGCCGCGTAGCGATCCAGCAGATCGCCCTCGAAATAAATGCGGTCGAGCAGGTCATGCACCGGAAGCTTGTCGGCGAGTTGCAGCCAGTTTTGCAGCAGGTGGTGGGCGCGTTGCAGATGCGGCGAGGCGGCGTTGCCCTGTGCAATATGTTGCAATCGTGACCACCAACTGCAAATCCCCCCCAGCCCCCCTTTTGCAAAGGGGGGAGGAGAAGATATTGATGGCGACCCTTCAGTTCCCCCCTTTGCAAAAGGGGGGCTAGGGGGGATTTCCGCAAGCAATATCAAATCTTCATCGGAGCAAGCGAATAGCGGCGAACGCAGCGCTTGCGCCAGTTCCAGGTCGGCAAACGGGGTGATCAGGAAAGTCAGCAGCGCCTGGATGTCTTCCGCTTCCAGCGTGTCGAGCAGCCCGCCGCGCCGCGAGGTTAAAAACGGGATGTGGCGCGTGCGCAAAGCGTGTTCGTACACGCGCAGATGGGTGCGCTTGCGCACCAGCACCATGACGTCGCGATATTCGGCGCGGCGCACGATACCATTCTCACGCACGCCCCAATTCGCCACGATGTCGGCGATACGCGCGGCGAATTGTTCGGCTTCGATTTCGCGCGCGCCGCTTGGTTTTTCTTCACGCGGAGTGGTAAGCGGGTTGCGCAATTTCAATTCGCCGGGTAAGGGCTCATTCTGCCCCCCGTCCTCTGTCCTCTGTCCTCTGACAAGCGGCAGCACTTCGACATGTCCCGGCAAATCCTGATGATGGGCAATGTGCTCCTCGAAATCCACGAAGCCATCCGGCAACGAGGCGAACACGCCGTTCACCGCAGCCAGCACCGCCGGAGCATTGCGCCGCGTCTCGTTCTGCGTCAGATAACGTGCGCCGAATTCTCTTTCTAAAAATTTGTGCACCACGCCGAACAGGCGCGAATCGGCGCGGCGGAAGCGGTAGATGGATTGCTTGGGGTCGCCCACCACGAATACGGTGGGCCGCGAGCCCACTGCGGCGGCAGCGGAAAACCACGCTTGCAGTATCTGCCACTGCAACGGGTTGGTGTCCTGAAATTCGTCCAGCAGCACATGCTTGTAGCGGCTATCCAGCTTGTATTGCATGTACTCGGCGCAATCGCTCCGGTTGAGCAGGCGGCATACCTGCCATTCCAGATCGGTGAAATCCATTTGCTGCGAGCGCAGCTTCAATTCCTGGTAGTGTTCCAGCAGCGCCGCGCCGCAATGCAGCGCGGCCCGGTTCATGCGCAGGGCGTCGCGTTCGGCCAGCGCGTCGCGCACCGCTTGCAGTTTGCCGAACAATACGTCGCGCGCCAGCAGGAAGGCTTCCGCATCCTGTTTTTTGGTCGGTTTGAAACTGCGCGGCTCATCGGCCTGGGTATATAGCGCGAGCGACAATGCCGCAAAGCGTTCGTGCGCATCGGCGATGCCCCAGGCGTCTTGCAGCTTGCCGGCATTGTTGTACTGCGTCTCGGTGCCGCTCGCCAGCGCCCGTGCAAAGGCTTGTACGGCGGCTTGCAGCGTTGCATCGGCGCAGGCATCGGCAACCGGGTCGGCATCCGGATCTATCCCGAGTTCGTTGCGCAATTGTTCAAACGCGTAGTCTGCCGCATCTTCCTGCCCGGTAGAATATGCCCACCATTCGGCGCGCTTGTGCACAAAATTCTCCAGCAGCGCGCGCGTGCTGTGCAGGCCGTATTCGGCGAACAGCCATTGCATGAACTGCGCCGTTTCGCCATCAGGCGCGGCACGCAGGCTATCGGCAAACGCCTGCCACGCTTCATCGCGCAACGCCGAGGTGCGTTCCAGCAAGGTCATGCCGACCGGGACGCCGGCATTCAGCGGCGCGCGCCGGATGATCTGCATGAACCAGCCATGAAAGGTGTTGATCGTGATTGCCGGTTGCGCCAGCAAGGCGTCGCGGTACAGGCCGCGTGCGCGTGCCAGCAACGCGTCTCCGATGTCATCGAGGGCGCGCTCGCGCAGAAATTGGCGCACGGCAGCGTCGTCCTGCACCGCGAGCAAATGCAGCCACTCGTGCAGACGTTCCTGCATCTCCTGCGCGGCCTTGCGCGTGAAGGTGATCGCGAGTATCTCGCCGGGCTTCACGCCATCCAGCAGCAGGCGCACGATGCGCGACACCAGCAGCCAGGTCTTGCCGCTGCCCGCGCAGGCTTCGACGACGACGCTGTTTTGGGGGTTGAGAGCGATACGGTTATCCATTAAAACACTCCGTCATTCCCGCGCAGGCGGGAATCCAGCAAGTCAAAGATTCCGCATAGAGGACAAAACCAAGGCGTTGCTCCGCTACGCGGAAAATATTCAATCGTCTGGATTCCCGCCTGCGCGGGAATGACGGGATAAAAGTCATGTTGTGCACCACTCACCCTTGCGGCACAGCCCGCGCATCTCGCAATACGCGCAGGCCTCATCCACGCCGTGTGCGGGCATCGCGGCGCCCTCGCGCATCTGTTCGAACACCGCCTGCAGCCGTTCGATATTGGCCCGTGCCAGCACCGGCAAATCCTGCGGCGGCGCGACGGTCACCACCTGGCCTTTTTCGATGCTGATAAAAGCCGCCGCGTCGGCCTCGTACACCTGGGCGTAGCAGGCCAGTTGCACATCCTCGCCCGGCTCCTTGAGCTTGTTGCGCAACCGGGCCGCCTCCATCATCTTGTAATCCAGCACCCGCACGGCGCCTTCTGCCTGCACGTCCACACGGTCAATGCGTCCATGCATCAGCAACTCATCGGTCAATGGCAATTCAAACGGCACTTCGCCATTTTGATAACGCCAGCCCTCCGCTTCGCTTTTCAGTTGCGCATCGAGATAGGCCGGGATTGCCTGCTGCCAGCGCAACAGCCAGGCACGCGCCAAGTAGTCGCGTTCCACCGCAGGCGCAAACACTGCGCTGCTGATGTGCCGCAATGTCTCTTCCAGAACCGCGCGAGGGTGCTCGGTTAATACTAAAAACTGCTGGTGGAAGCGATGCAGAATATCGTGCACCCACTCGCCGTAATCGCGTTTCTCCACGCCCTCGCGCACCTCGTCCAGCTCGTTGAGGTGCAGCATGTGGCGCGCATAAAACTGGTACGGGCAGGCGACCAGGCTGTTGTAGCCGGATGGTGAGATGCGTTGTGGAACAAGGTTTTGCGGTGCGGCGGGGGCAGGCATTCCAGAGGACGGAGGACAGGAGTCAGAGGACAGAGGGCAGAGGACAGAAGACAGTGCGTTGAGCGGCTTTGCCGCGCCTTCATTAAATAATTGCCGCGTAGCGGCAACAAAACCTCCGTCCTCTGAAAGATCATCGCCATAAGCCAGCAGATGCAACGCGCGCAGCATCTCAAAATACGGGCTGAGCAGATTCGGCTCGCCATTTTTGCTGGCCTGCCAGGTCACCAGTACGGTATCGTTGATTGCCAGCAATGCCAGCAGATCGTCGCGCATCTGTGCCTGCTGCGCGCCGCTCAGCGGCAAGCCCAGTGAAGCGCGCACCGTGTCGTTAAGCCATTGCCCGGCATTTGCCGGCGCGGGCAGATGGCCCGCGTCGCAGCCCAGCAACAGCACCGCATCGAAGCTGCGCCAGCGCGTCGCGGCAAGGTGGGTGAACAGCACCGGGCTTTCCACCGCCGTGTCGCGGAAGGTGTTCAAATCCAGTTGCTGCGATAGCCAGCGCCGCCATTCGGCAAAACTGCAACGTGTGCTGTCTGCGCTTAATTCGTCTGACCACTGCGCGAGCAATTGCAGCAGTTGTTGCCCCGCCGCGTCCTGCGCCCAACCTTGCAACACGCCCAGGATGTTCAGGCTCTCATGCAAGGCGAGCAGCCATTCGGCAAGCGTTGTACTTTTTTTCGGCAACGCTTGCGCGGCCTGGCGCAAACGCACCAATGGCTGGATCAGGTCGGGTGATTCGCATTGCGCGAGGTCGAGAAAATTTTCCAGGTGCGCAACCGCACCATGCTTGCGCACCATTTGCTCGAACAGGTAGGCAGCGCGTTTGCGTTCTGTTGCCGGCGCATCGGCAAACAAGAACGGTGATTTGAACAGGTCGAGCACATCCTGATAATAAAAATCGCTCTGCAGCGCTTCCAGCCAGCGCATCAGCACCGTGCTGACCGACAGCGTGGCAAAGGTCCAGCCAGTTTCATCCTGCACCAGCACCTGCGCCCGCTCCAGCAACGCGCGCACGCGGCGCGCCACGAGGCGATCCTGCACCACGACCGCAATGGATTGTTTGCTTGCCAGCAGCCAGCGGCGAATCTGCACATCGGCGGCCTGCGCTTCCTGTTCCAGCCCGTGTGCGCCAAACAGTTTCAGGTAGTGGCTCAATGCCGCCTCGGGATGGTTTTTCAATAGTGCGGCATCGCTGCGCAAATCTGAGTTGTCTGGCTTGTGTTGCAACGTGCGCACCAGCAGCGCGCAATCCGGCCTATCAGCCGCCATCTCGCGCAGGTCGAAAATCGTCACCGGAACGCGCGCCCGGCAGGCCTCGAGAAAGCGCGCTTCCGGCGCGGACAGATCAGCGGTCAGCAACACATACAGCGGCGTATCCACCCGTTGTGCCAATTGCGCCAGCCGCTGCTGCCAGGCACGCACGCCATCCAGTTCACCGCCGGACGACATCGCATACCACAGCTCATGCACCACGCGCGCTTCGAATTGCAACGCCTGCCCTCTGCGCGCCTGGTAGGCCTGAGCGAGCTGTTCGGCAAATTCCGCTTCCGATTCCGGCAATGCCACATGGTGGCGGGTCAGGTCATCGATCAGGCCCAACAGCTCGCGTGACAGGCTCCACAGATCGGCATCGGCGAACCAGCGCCGTTCGCGCAGCGCCTGATATAGCGCTGCGCTGCGCTGTGTGTCTGGCTGGACCGGAGTGTCGGGGGGTACAGATTGCGCCCAGTCGTTGAGCGTAACCATCTGCGGCAACAATAGTGCGGGCAGGTTTGCCGCGCGGCTCAATGCCTGCGCCAACGGTTTGGCGGCATGATGGTTGGGCAGCAGCACCGTTGCCCTGCGCAAGTCGTGCCTGTCTTGCGTGTGGCAGGACAGGATATGCCGGGCTGCCAGGTCGAAAAATAGGGGATTCAATGTTTGAGGAGATGTTAACCGGTAATGAGTCGCACTATTCTAGCCCGGATGCATTTTGAATTTGCGAGATGATTGCTGGTGAAATTGTCCCTGATTCACCAGGTGCTTGCCGGTCTCATAAGAGTTTTTTGAAATTTTTGTGCTCTTCATGTGAGCGATTGGCATTGGGCGAGAGAATCGTCGGCTGCGGGTTTGCCTGCATCTCCGGGTAGTCCTTGCTGAAATGCAGGCCACGGCTTTCGTGGCGCGACAGCGCGCTTTGCACGATCAGTTCGGCGTTCATCACCAGGTTGCGCAGTTCCAGCAAATCCGGGGTGACATGGAAATTGCTGTAGTACTCGTGGATTTCGTCCTGCAATAACTGGATGCGGTGTTGCGCGCGTTGCAGGCGCTTGTTGGTGCGCACGATGCCGACGTAGTCCCACATGAAGTGGCGCAATTCCGCCCAGTTGTGCGAGATGACGATCTGCTCGTCCGCGTCGGTCACGCGGCTTTCGTCCCAGGCGGGCAACGGCGGCGGCGTCCGGTGCGGCTTGCCAAGAATGTCGCGGGCTGCGGCATCGGCGAACACCAGGCATTCCAGCAGCGAGTTGCTGGCCAGGCGGTTCGCGCCGTGCAAGCCGCTATAGGCGACTTCACCGACCGCATACAGGTTCTCCACATCGGTGCGTCCATGCAAATCGGCGACGACTCCGCCGCAGGTGTAATGCGCTGCCGGAACCACCGGTATCGGCTCCTTGCTGATGTTGATGCCCAACGACAGGCAGCGTGTATAAATGGTCGGGAAATGTTCCTGCAAAAATTCGACCGACTGGTGCGAGATGTCCAGATAGACGCAGTCCAGCCCGTGTTTTTTCATCTCGAAGTCGATTGCCCGGGCTACCACGTCGCGCGGGGCGAGTTCGGCGCGTTCGTCATGTTCCGGCATGAAGCGCGTGCCGTCGGGCAGTTTCAGGATGCCGCCTTCGCCGCGTACTGCCTCGCTGATCAGGAAGGATTTTGCATGAGGATGGTACAGGCAGGTAGGGTGGAACTGGATAAATTCCATGTTGGCCACGCGACAGCCGGCGCGCCAGGCCATCGCGATGCCGTCGCCGGTCGCCGTGTCCGGGTTGGTCGTGTACAGGTAAACCTTGCCGGCCCCCCCGGTTGCGAGGATCGTGTTCCGGGCAGCAATCGTGGTGACTTCGTCGCTCGGGCAGTTCAGCGCATAGACACCGTAGCAACTGTTGTTTGGTAAGCCGAGTTTGCTGCCGGTAATCAGGTCGATCGACAGGTAGTTTTCCAGTACCGTGATGTTCGGGTGCGATAGCACGCGTGCGGCGAGGGTTTCCTGCACTGCATGGCCGGTGGCGTCGGCGGCATGGATGATGCGCCTGTGGCAGTGTCCGCCTTCGCGGGTAAGGTGATAGCCCATGTCGCTGGAGCTGTCACGGGTGAACGGCACGCCCTGGGCGATCAGCCAGTCGATCGCGGCTTTGCCGTGTTCGACGACATAGCGGGTGGCGGTTTCGTCGCACAGCCCGGCGCCGGCGGTCAGGGTGTCGTGAATGTGCGCATCCAGCGAATCGCTGCCGGACAATACTGCGGCGATACCGCCCTGCGCCCGGTCGCTCGCCCCGTCCAGCAGGGATTTTTTGGTGATCAGTCCCACTTTCTGGTGGTCTGCCAGCTTGATGGCCAGCGCCAGCCCGGCAAGGCCGCTACCGATGATTAGTGTGTCAAATTGCAGCAATTGGATTCCCGGTTCGTTTGTGCAGGGCGGAACTATAGCAGGGAGTTAGGGAGTAGGGAGCAGGGAGCAGGTTTTTCCACTTCCCGCTCCCTCCTCGCCACTTACTGGTTATACTTGCCATACAGGTAAAAATAATTTGGAATCGCCAAGGATGACAGACCGTGATGTCGATCAGCAGTTGGTGGAACGCGTCCAGCGTGGCGACAAGCATGCTTTTGACTTGCTGGTGTCCAAGTACCAGCGCAAGTTGGGGCGGCTGATTTCGCGTTTTATCCGCGATCCGGCGGAGGCCGAGGATGTGACGCAGGACGCCTTTATCAAGGCCTATCGGGCATTGCCCGGTTTTCGCGGCGAGAGTGCGTTTTACACCTGGCTGTACCGTATCGGTATCAATACGGCAAAAAACCATTTGCTGGCGAACAAGCGGCGCGCACCAACCAGCACGCCGTTCGATGCGGAGGAGGCCGAGTCTTTTGAGGATGCCGGCTTGCTGCATGAAGTTGGTACGCCGGAAAATGAACTCATGAGCAAACAAGTTGTCTCTGTAGTTCAGCAGTCGTTGCAGCAGTTGCCGGAGGATTTGCGTAACGCGCTGACGCTGCGCGAAATCGAAGGCTTGAGTTATGAAGAAATCGCCAGTGTGATGAATTGCCCGGTCGGCACGGTAAGGTCGAGAATTTTCAGGGCGCGTGAAGCGATAGCAGAAAATCTGCGCCCGCTGTTGGAAACCAACAAAAATAATAGGTGGTAGACATGAAACAGGAAATTTCTGCATTAATGGACGGCGAATTGTTCGAGGATGAGGCTGATAGCCTGCTTGGCCGGATCAAGCGCGATTCGGCCAGTCACAAGGATTGGGAGGTTTATCACCTGATTGGCGATGCGCTGCGCCAGCCCGAGCACATACCTCGTGATTTGAGCGCGAAAGTGCATGAGCGCATGTGGGATGAGCCTACTGTGCTGGCCCCACGCGGGTATGCGGTGAGGCAGAAAAAACTTTCAATTGCGTTGTCGGCGGCGGCCTCGCTGGCGGCAATCGGCGTCGTGGTATGGATGTCTGCGCAGATTGTTCCCGAGCATGCGCCGCAACTGGCGATGCAACAAAGCACCTTGCGTCCGGCCAGTGTGAAAATGAGAGCCAAGGCAAATGAGTATCTGATGGCGCATCAGGAGTTTTCCCCCAGTACCGGCATGAACAGCGGGATGTACTATATCCGCACCGTTGCTTACCGCCCGGACGAAAAATAATGCAGCGGAGAAATTGGCAGTGAGGATGGACATTGCGTTTTGCAGGGTGATGCTGGGCGGGCTGTTGCTGGCAGGCGTCAATGCGCATGCCGGAGAGCGGCAAGCCGGCCTGGATTGGCTGAAGATTGTCGCCTTTGCGGCGCATAATACCGAATATAGCGGAGTATTTGTTTACCAATACGGCAATTACGTTGAAACTTCACGCATCACCCATGTGGTGGAGCCGGACAGCGAATTCGAGAAGCTGGAAAGACTGGATGGGCCAAAGCAGGAGATTGTCCGTCACCACGGGCAGGTTTGGTGCTATATCAACCAGAAAATGGTGCAAGTGGATAGCAGGCAAGCACGCAGCAAATTCCCGGCTTTGCTGCCTGAACAGATATCCGCGCTAGGCGAAAATTATTGGATCAGAGAAATCGGAACGGAGCGTGTGGCCGGATACAACACACAGACTATTCTGATCAAGCCCAAGGATAAGTTGCGTTATGCGCATAAAATATGGGCGCATACCGATTCCGGCTTGATACTGAAAGTTACCGTGCTGGATGACAGGGGTCAAGTAGTCGAGCAATATGCTTTTACCCAATTGCAAATCGGTAGGGGGGTTGATCGCTCTTGGGTTAAGCTGCCATCCCCGGCAGATTCGGTTGATATCGGCGTGTTGCCGGCAACACATAGTGCCGGTATGCCGGTAAATGGCGGTTGGGTGGCGGATGCGTTGCCGGCAGGCTTTAAAAAAATGATGGAGATCCAGCGGCCGATACGCGGCAAGCTGGCACCCGTTACGCAACTGGTGTTTTCTGACGGATTGAGCGCGATTTCGATATTTATCGAGCCTGACAATGGCGATGAGGGCGACGGGGATGGGTTGCTCAGCCGTGGCGCAGTGAGTTTATACAGCAGGGTAATGAATCAGCATTTGTTCACCGTGGTTGGCGAAACTCCGCCACGTACGGTAATGCAGGTGCTCGATTCGGTGCGCTATAGCGGCAAGTAATGGTTCTGCTCCGGGTTGCACAGAGCAATGGTGGCCATGTGCCGATAAATTTTTCCGGAATGGATAGGGATATCTGAGTCTTCTCGGGTAAATTTCCGCCGCTTGGGGCAGGGTATTTTTTACTGTGATGAGGAAGCTATGCTAAAAAAATTGTTCAGCTTATGGGTATTGGTCACATGCGTCGCTTTTGGCGTACCGGGCCAGGCCAAGGAATTGCCTGATTTCACCGATCTGGCTGAAAAGCAGGGCCCGGCAGTCGTCAATATCAGCACCACACAAACCGTGCGCGGCGCGCAAGGCTTCCCTAACCTGCCGGAGAATGACCCGTTCTACGAACTTTTCCGCCGTTTTGCGCCGCAGATGCCACATGGGCAAGCGCCGCGCGAACATGAATCGCGCTCGCTGGGTTCAGGCTTCATTATCAGCGCAGACGGCTACATCATGACCAATGCGCATGTGGTGGACAGCGCCGACAAGATTACCGTGCGGCTGACCGACAAGCGCGAATTCCGCGCGAAAGTCATCGGTGCAGACAAGCGCACCGATGTGGCGTTGCTGAAAATCGAGGCGTCCGGGCTGCCGAAAGTCAACATGGGCGATCCGAACAAGCTGAAGGTGGGTGAATGGGTGATCGCGATCGGCTCGCCATTCGGCTTCGACAGCAGCGTAACGGCCGGTATCGTCAGCGCCAAGGGGCGCAACCTGCCGCAGGATAATTTTGTGCCGTTTATCCAGACCGATGTGGCGATCAATCCCGGTAATTCCGGAGGGCCGTTGTTCAACATGAACGGTGAAGTGGTCGGCATCAACTCGCAAATCTACACACGTTCCGGCGGCTCGATGGGGCTGTCTTTCGCGATTCCGATCGACGTGGCGGCACAGGTGACCGACCAGTTACGCAGCACCGGCAAGGTGACGCGCGGGCGCATCGGCGTGACGATCCAGGAGTTGACGCGCGAACTGGCGGAATCGTTCGGCTTGAGCAAACCCAGCGGTGCGCTGATCAGCAATGTGGAAAAGGGCGGAGCGGCCGACAAGGCAGGCATCGAGGCGAGCGATGTGATCCTCAAGTACGACGGGAAGCCGGTAAACAGTTCCAGCGATTTGCCGCGCATGGTGGCGGCAACCAAACCGGGCAGCAAGGTGACGATCGAACTGTGGCGCAAAGGCGAGTCCAGGCAAGTTGCGGTGGTGGTCGGGGAAATGCAGGAAAACGGCAAGTTGGCACATGCCGCCAGGAAACAGGCAGACGAAGCGGGTGAGGTGGTTGCGCGCCTGGGTATCGCCGTCAGCGAATTGACAAAAGAACAATTGCAAGACCTGAAAATCAATGGCGGCCTGTTGGTTGAGGATGTCAAAAGCTCGGCTGCGCGCAGTACCGGTTTGCAGCCGGGAGATGTGCTGCTGGCAATCGGCAACACTCAAATCCGTTCGCTGAGCCAGTTTAACGAAATCATCAAGCAGGTTCCGAAAGGACGTAATGTCGCCTTGCTGGTGCGGCGCGGAGATGGCGCTTCGTATGTCGCAATCAAGCTGGATGAGAAGTAGTTTCAAAGCACCATTGCGGCCTATGCCCCTGTACCCCAGAGGAGGGTAGTCAAAAAACGCCACACTGAATAAGAAATCCGGCGTAGCCTCGACTTTAACGCGTAAAGAGATGCTTGAAAGTATGGCAGTTCGAAGCGCCACCACAACCGCCGCCTGCGCCGTAAAAATCGCCATGGTCTGAATTCTTGTGACAGGCAAGACAATTGGAAGCGCTCTTTACCTTTGGGTCTTTCCAGGCGCCTTCATGCAAGCTGTGGTTTTTCTTGAACCAGGCAGCTTCGGAAATTCGTGAGGGCGCTTTCAGGCTGCGCCAGCGGGTAGAGGCGTTATTCACCAGAAATTCGGCGATTTCCTTGTTCTCACTGGCGGTCAACGATGCATTCACACCAAAATGCTCATCCAGTTCTTGCATGATCTTGATCCAGGATTCGGCTTGCAATAACCCGGGCGGGAAAGCGATGTGGCAGGCGGAGCATTCCTCTTTCCATTTTGCATTAACATTCACTGGTTGTAATGCTTTGAAGAGTAAATAGGCGTTGTTTTTTTCAGCCGGCCGGGCTGGGATTGCCACGCCTGCCGGCGTAGCAGGTGTGGCCATATCGGTCGGCGCAGCAGGCATTGCTACATCGATTGTCAACATGGCAACAATGAACATCCAGAGGAGTTTTCGAATGTGGAAGTTAAAGAGGCCAAGCCCGGAGTGCTTTCCTGGCAGGTGAATATTCACAACTTCAGACCCTCTTGTTTATTTACGCCGCTTCCACTTGCTGACACCACAATGGTTCCTAATTCGCTTGGTTTGAAACATTCGCGCGATCATCGGATACTGGTCATTTCCCGTCCATTTCGCTGATTTTCTTCTGCGATGCTTCATTCTCTTTTTGCAAAACCTGCTCTACACCTTTGGTTTTCTCAAGCACATCGCGTTGCGGTGCGGCTATCTTCGGTGTCGTGGGAGGCGAGTCGCCACACGCGTTGAGCAACAGAACAACGGCGAGCAAGAGGTATTTCATATTTTCTCCGGTAAAGTGGTTTTGCAGAGCGTATGCGGTGCCTGAACAAACGAAATTATCCTATAAACCGCAACTGGCCATATGAATTTCGATGAAAAACCTGATGCTGGCTGGTTTTTGTGCTTTTCATGTAACTGCCTGCGCATGGAATTCCCATGCAGCCACATTGGTTTCATGCAGCAATTTCCGCAACAGGGCCAGAGCCGATTTCATGTTCTGACTGGCCTCGGGCGAAAGTGCGGAGCCAAGCTCAAACTTTTCGCCGCGTATGCACAGGACAAAAGCCGGAGGCGGGTTTTGTTGATAGACCTGCACGTGGGTGGCAAGCACCGCCTCCGGTGCGAGGGCGTGGCTGAACGCCGTGTGGGTGCCATCGGGCTGTGCGCGGTAGAAGGAGTATGGCGCAGGCGTGTTCATGCCTGCATCAATAAACAGCACCAGTTCGCGTTCGGCTATGTCTGCCGCATGTTCGACTTGCAACTGGAAATCTTCCAGCAACTCGAACTGCCCGTTGTGCCTTTCCGTTTCCAGTCTGCGCAACAGTAGCGGCGCGAGCGCATCGTCGCCGCGCGATTCGTTGCCGATAGCGATGATGAGTATGGGAGCGGGCATGATATTTTGGCAGGTCGGGCTTAACCAGAGCTTGGCTGGCGTCTTTTGGCAGCCTATTGAGCTTTCCATAAATCATGGCACTTGCTTTCCCTCACCCTCTGCACCCTCGCAAGCTCTCCCTTTCCCGGAAGGAGAGGGAGGCAAAGTCCTTCTCCCTCCGTGAGAAGGGTGGGGATGAGGGAAACAGTTTGGAGCAGAAATTCTGTCATGTATTTTGGAATACTTAATAGTCGAATGGCTATGCAAAGCCTGCCCGACATGGTGGGCAGAGCCCACCCTACATACCGTCTGACGAGCGCGTCAACACATCGATCCGCCCACCTTCCGCATCGAGCAATTCCATCTCCAGCGGCATCTTGCCCAACGCATGGGTAGCGCAGGACAGGCAAGGGTCAAACGCGCGGATCGCCACCTCGATGTGATTGAGCAAGCCTTCGGTGAGTTTGCGCCCATTCAGGTATTGCTGCGCCACCTGGCGGATCGCCTCGTTCATCGCCTGATTGTTGTGCGTCGTGGAGACAATCAGGTTGCAGCGGATGATCTGGTCGTGCTCGTCCACCTTGTAATGGTGGATCAGTGTGCCGCGCGGCGCTTCGATTACGCCGACGCCGCGTTCCTGCCGTTGCCCCTTGCTGACCAGGTCGGCGCCTTGCAGGTCGGGGTCGTGCAGCAACTCCTGAATCAACTCGGCGGCGTGCAGCATCTCGATCATACGCGCCCAGTGGAAGCCCAGCGTCGCGCTTGCTGCCGATCCGCCATTGAACGCCATGAACGATTTGCGCGCCTGGTTGGCGAGCGGCGTGGGGATGAAATCGCACTGCGTTACGCGCGACAGAGGCCCGACGCGGTACCAGCCCTGTTCCGGCCCGAGGCTGCGCAGGAACGGAAATTTCATGTACGACCACAGCTTCACATCCTCGAAAATCAGGTCCCAGTAGTGGCGGTAGTCGTAGTGGTCGAACAACGTGGCGCCGTTCATGTCCCGTACGCGCAATCCGCCATGGTACAAGTCCAGTGCGCCATCTTCGCGCACCAGGTTCAGCGTGTGCGTCTTGAAAGTTCCGAAGTTATTGTAGAGGTCGAGGTTCTGTTCGAACAACTGCCGTGCGATGCCGATTGAATCGCGGCTCCAGGCCAGCATCTGTTCGATGTCCTTGAGCAGGTAATCGCGCTCTTCGATGCTGACATTCTTGTTCACGCCGCCGGGTATCGAACCGGTGCCGTGGATGCGCTTGCCTGCCGTGATGCGGATCACCTCCTGGCCATATTTGCGCAGCAGCACGCCTTGTTTGGCGATCTCCGGATAGGCGGCAGCGACGCCGGCGATGTTGCGCTTGGCGACATCTGAATCGAAACCGAACAACAGATCGGGCGAGCACAGGTGGAAGAAATGCAGCGCATGTGATTGCAGCATCTGGCCGTAGTGCATCAGTCGCCGCACCTTCTCCGCTGTCGGCGTCAACGTCGCGCCGACAATCATGTCCATCGCTTTGGACGCGGCGAGATGATGGCTGACCGGGCAGATGCCGCACAGCCGTTGCACCATCACCGGCGCTTCCCAGTAGGGACGGCCCTGCACAAATTTTTCGAAGCCGCGAAATTCGACGATGTGCAGCCGCACCTGATGGATACGGTCATTTTCGTCCAGCAACAGCGTCACCTTGCCGTGCCCCTCGACACGCGATACCGGTTCGATCGCGATGCGGCGCAGGTTCTCTGGATGTGCGGCGGTTTCAAGTTCTGAATTCATTTACACCCCAAGAGTTTTTCAATCATATTCGATCAACCCATGCCCCAGTTTCGGAGTCTTGCCGGCGATCAGGTCGGTCAGGAATTTCCAGATTGCGTCACCCGATGGCGGGCAGCCGGGGATGAAGTAATCGATTTTTACTATTTCGTGCAGCGGATGCACCTTGTCCAGCGGCAGCGGCAGTTCCGGGTCATTCGGGATGTGGCCGTGCGCCAGCCCCGGCTCGGTCAGGTAAACCTCGGTCAGGCAGTCGCCAAGATCGAGATGGTTGCGCTGCGCGGGCAGGCCACCGGTGATCGCGCAGGAGCCGATCGCGATCAGTATCTTGCAGCGGGAGCGGAACTCGCGCAGCACATGCACGTTTTCCGCATTGCAGATGCCGCCTTCGATGATGCCGATATCGCACGGCCCGCAATGCTTGATGTCGGTGAGCGGCGAGCGGTCGAATTCGACCAAGGTGAGCAGCGTGAGCAGGCGCTCGTCGATATCGAGCAGAGACATGTGACAGCCGAAGCAACCGGCCAGCGAGGTGGTCGCAACGCGCAGTTTCTTGCTCATGGATTCCCCTCGCAGGCGGCGCAACTGCCGCCGGCATCGGATTGGCGCGGCGCATCGTCCAGCGCCTGCGCGCTGATCGGGCGCTGGTCGTAGCGCCGCTCGCCGATCGGCACGCTGAAGCCGACGCGTTTTTTCAGGATCACGCCCACCGGGCAGACCTGCATCGCCTTGTCGGTCAGCGCGATGTTGGTGTCTTTCAGCAAGCCGGATTCGGCATTGACGATCAGATGCTTGGCGATGCCGCGCCCGGACAGCGCAAATACGTTCTTGCCGTCCACCTCGCTGGAGGCGCGTACGCATAATTCGCACAGGATGCAGCGGTTGAAGTCGAGCAGGATGTCCGGATGCGAGGCGTCCAGCGGACGATCCGGGTACAGATGGCGGAAGCCTGCGGTATGCACCTCGAGGTCATAGCCCAGCGCCTGCAGCTTGCAGTCGCCGCTCTTCTCGCATGACGGGCAGAAATGGTTGCCCTCGGCGAACAGCATCTGCACCAGCGTGCGGCGCAAACTGTTCATTTCCTCGACGTTGCTCTCCACATTGAGCCCGGCTTCGGCGGGCATCGTGCAGGAAGCGGTAGTGTGGCCGTTGGCCTTGACCGTACACAGCTTGCAACTGCCGTGCGGCTTGAATTCCGGGTGGTAGCACAGGTGCGGGATATATTGCCCGGCAGCCAGCGCGGCCTGCATCACGGTCTGCCCCGGCTCGAACGGGACGGTCGCACCGTCGAGTTGGAAAGTCTGGGTATCGGTCATGATTCCTCGGCGTTGAGATGTGCTCCTGTGTCGTCGCGCCCGGTCATCAGGCGTGCTCGTGCCAGCGCGCCATCGAGGTCGAAGGCCGGCTCGAAATCCAGCGACTTCAGACGGTTTTCGTAGGCGGGGCGGAAATGTTTGAGCGTATGCAGCACCGGGTTGCAGGCGCTGCGCCCCAGCCCACAATGGGAGCTGGTCTGCAACACCCGGTCGAGATGCTCGATTTCGGCCAAGTCATGGCGCGTGCCGTGCCCGGCGGCGATCTTGTCCATGCTCTGCTTCAGCATCGAGGTGCCGACGCGGCATGGCGTGCAGAAACCGCAGCTCTCGTGCGCGAAGAAATGCACGAAGTTGCGCGCCACCTCGAACAGGTCGCGGCTGTCGTCGAACACCATGAACGCACCGGCGGTGGGCAGGTCTTCGAAACCCAGCTTGCGGTCGAATTCGTTCTCGGCGACGCAGATGCCGGAAGGGCCGCTGACCTGCACTGCGCGCGCGTTCACTGCGCCGCAATCCTGCAGCACCTCGCGCACCGAAACGCCGAACGGGTATTCGTAAATGCCGGGGCGCGGGCAGTCGCCGGACACCGAGATCAATTTGCTGCCGGTTGATTTTGCGGTGCCGATGGCGCGGTAGTTCTCCGCACCCATCTGTACCGCCAGTGCCGCCTGACAGAAAGTCTCGACGTTGTCCACGGCGGTCGGCTGTTGCAGGTAGCCGTGCGTCACCGGGAACGGCGGTCGGCTGCGCGGCACGCCGCGCTTGCCTTCCAGCGATTCGAGCAGCGCCGATTCCTCGCCGCAGATGTATGCGCCGGCGCCCAGATGGATCTCGATGTCGAAATCGAACCCGGCCTGGCCGAGAATGTTTTTTCCCAGCAGGTTTGTGTTGCGGCGCTGTTGCAGCACGGATTGCAACGGTTCGAGCAGATAGCGGTATTCGCCGCGCAGGTAGAGGAAGCCTTGTTGCGCGCCGACGGCCAGCGCGCACAGCGTCATGCCCTCGAATGCCAGGCTGGCCTGCCGGGTCAGCAGCACGCGATCCTTGAATGTGCCGGGTTCGCCTTCGTCGGCGTTGCACACCACATAGCGGGCAGTGCCTGGCGCGTTGCGGCACGCTTCCCATTTCAGCCCGGTGGGGAAGCCCGCGCCGCCGCGCCCGCGCAGCCCGGATTGCTTGATTGCCGCGACGGTATTCTCTCCTCCCAGCGCCAGCCCTGCGCGTAATGCGTTGCCGGGAGTTTGTTGGTTGTCGAGCAACAGGCCGCGGCGGCGGATGTTATCCGATACATGAAAAAAATCGGCGGGCCAGTCGGCAAGCGGCGTACGGTTGCGGATCAGATGGCAGATTTCCTGGACGCGCTGGTGGGTCAGGCGCGTAATGGCACGGCCGTTCACCAGCAGCGCCGGGCCCTGATCGCACATCCCGGTGCAGGATGTGGTGGCTATGCTGACCAGGTCATCTTCCGATACCCTGCCCGGCTCCACCCACAGTTGCTGGCACATCTGCTGCATCAGCGCCTGGCTGCCCAGCATCCGGTCAGTGATGTTGTCTGAAAACAGCACACGATAGGCGCCCTGATGTTTCAGATGCAGGAAAGAATAGAACGACGCCACGCTCTCGATGCGCGCGCGCGGAATCGCAAGCTGCGCCGCGAGACAGGTGATGGCGTCCGGGGTGATGTAGCCGAAGTGATCCTGTGTCTCGTGCAGGATTTGCAACAGGTTGGCCGCATTGCGCCCGTGACGATCGAGTATCTGGTTGAGCTTGGCGGTTGTATGACGCCCGAAATCGTTATCTGGTAGCACCACTGGTCACCCCTGCTGGATTCTCTGCCATACGGTGAGGTATTTACGCATAAATCGGAAGTATAGGCCATCCGTATCTTTACGTATCACAGCCGATCATTAGCAGCGTTGTATCATCAAACGCGCGTCGCGCACCCAGGTGGCGATGCAATTCGCTGATCAAGGCGTCGACGTTGCGCTACCGGTGTTTCCTTGATTATCCGCTGGATATTGTGCTCACCCCAGGCAATCCCATCTTCATTTTCCGCTTCGGCAAAACCTGAGTGTATTTCGAGAAGGCAGACAAGGAATCCGGCTGTATCGGAAAATGACGACCGAGTTAATGGAATGGTTCAGGTTGGATCAAATATCGCGCTAATTTAGTGGCGTTTTTGTTCGATGTTCAGGTGGGGAATTTCGCCAGCCGGTATCGGTGAGTTTTCAACTATGGCAGGCTGCGAGATTCCGTTCCATATGAAAGCGCTGCACCGCAGAAAACAAGAGCGCCAAGTCCTGCTGGGTCAGATCCGGGTAGGCTTCGTGCAAGGCTTTGCGCGCATAGAGCGTCAAATGCATCCCATTCCAGCTTTGTGCCGGATCGAAAAATGAAGCCGTTATCCGGCAAGCATCGTCAAAGATCGCGCGTAACCGCAAGTTGGCGCGCCTGTCATTGGGAGGGGTGATTTCTTTCTGGTCGGAATCGCCTGGCGTATTCATGAGTGGAGTAATCCTGATGAGATTTTGCGTCAATGAATAAACCTGTGCGCCAGGTTATGGAATGGACTGCTCCCGGAATGCCGCCGCCAGCCGGAAATGCCCTTGGGTTGGTGCGGGCATTACCCGGAAGCAGATTCTACCAGATCGGATGTCTGGTGCAACATCGGGGGGAGCTTATTTGACCATCATAATTCGAAAAGCAGGCTCAGGGAATTTGACTACGGCAGCATCGGACAATGCCGGAAAAGGCAATAAAACAGATCAGGTTTTGCGATATATCGCAATGAATATGCAAAGCATTCCATGCCTGTTCGCCAAACAGCTATTTTTTGAGAGCGGGTTTTGCATCTGTCCGGTTCACGCTGCATAATGCACGGCGTGTCGTTCATAAAACATTCTTCCGTTCAAATTCATTGTTTGACCACAGAAGGGCGGTTTCATGATAAAGAGAATCGACATCAAGGAATTGCGCCCGGGCATGTTCGTGCATGACCTCAACTGCGGCAATATAATCCATCCGTTTCTTCATACGCGCTTCAAACTCGGCAGCGAACTGGAAATCGAAAACCTGGTCAAGCGCGGCGTTTCTTCGATATACATAGACACTTGTCTGGGCAGCGATGTATGCAATGCCCCAACAGCCGATGAGGTGCGCAACGGCATAGACAAGGCGCTGCTGAAATTTGCGGAATCGAACGCCGGACAGGGTCCGGCACAAGCGCACATATCCCGCGAAGATATGCAGTTTGCCCGGTATGTGCATCAAGAGGCCAGCCAAACCGTACACGAAATAATGGTCGCTACGCGACTGGGAAAAAGCTCCGAACTGGAGCAGATGAATCCCGTCGTACAAGGCATCGTCGAGTCCATTTTCAGAAATTCCGCGCCGTTGTTGCAGCTCGGCACGATACGCACCAAAGATCAGTATCTGTTTTTTCATTCGGTTGCGACTTGTTCGCTTATAAGCGCGTTTGCGCACAGGCTTAAAATCGGCCGGGATATCACCAGACAAATCGCCTTTGGAGCCATGCTCCACGATATCGGCAAGACGCGCGTGCCGGAAGGCATACTCAATAAACCGGGACGCTTGACCGAGAACGAATTTGACGAAATAAAGCGCCATGTGGCACACGGCATCGAGATACTCTCCGGGGTACCGGGGCTGACGCCTATCTCGTTGCAGGTGGTTGCGCAGCACCACGAACGGTATGACGGGAGCGGTTATCCGGCGGGGCTGAAAGGTAACCAGATATCCCAGTATGGGCAGATGGCGGCTATCGTCGATGTCTATCGCCATTACCAGTGACCGCAGCTATCATGCAGCGATGGCGCCGGTCGAGGCAATACGGAAGCTGCGCGAATGGAGCGAGCAGCATTTTAATGTCGAGCTGGTCGAACATTTCATTTGTTGCGTTGGCATATATCCGGCCGGCACGCTGGTCAAACTGGAAAGTGGTTTGCTGGGCGTGGTATCGAAACACAACCCGGCAAATTTGATCAGGCCGGCCGTGCGGGTTATTTATGATTCAGTCAAACTGCGCCGTGTTGCGCCATATGAGGTCGATCTGGCGGAACGATCCGCAGACTGCATTGCCGGCTATGAATCCGCAAAAAGATGGGGGATCGATCAGGCCGAAATTTTCGCCACAATGGCTGCCGCTGAAGAGCATTTTGACCCGGCATGAGCTGAACACGGTTGCCACGCTGATAACCGCTTGTTGTGATACCTGCTTGAACAGGTTTGTTTTTTCATGAAAGGCTGACTTTTACTTGTTTTTTTATGAATAACCGCAAAATGTTAATTTTCTGGCTAGGCCGAAGGATATAGGCATTTAGGCGTATGGTATTTTTGCCGGAACTAGGGTAAAACTATTCCGGCTATTTTTCGCGGTAGTTTCAGCTTGTACATGGATGAAAATTAAGGAGCGGAAAGCATGGTACGTTTAATGATAACCGACGACCATGAACTGGTTCGTGCGGGACTGGTTCAATATCTGGGCATGTCGCCTGACATTGACGTCGTTGCCGAGGCGAAAAACTGTAATGAACTGCTGGAGAAACTGCGCACGGTCACCCCGGACTTGCTGCTGCTCGATTTGTCGATGCCGGGCAAGAGCGGCGTGGATATGGTTGCGCATGTCAGGAGTCTCTATCCTGACCTGTTGATCCTGGTGCTCAGCATGCATAATGAAGTGAAGACGGTGTTGCATGTCATGAAGGCGGGAGCGTCGGGCTTCATTTGCAAGGATTGTTCGCCGCAAGTCCTGCTTGACGCGATCCGTAAAGTCGTTGCGACAGGCAAATATCTCAGCCCGGTTATGGCCGAACAATTGGCGTATGCGTCCACTTTGCCGGGCGCGGATCATATCGAGATGGTTTTGTCGGCACGGGAGCTGGAAATTTTCCGTCTGATCGTGGACGGGAAAAGCGCCGGCGAGATTGCCGATCAGCTTTGTATCAGCAACAAGACGGTCAGCACGCACAAAAGCCATTTGCTTGACAAGCTCGGTTTGAAAAATATTGCGGAACTGGTGCACTACGCGATAGAGAACAAGCTGTTTGATTCTGCATATGTTGCGAGCGCTGTTCCAGACCGGAGAAAGATTCCGCGACAACTTGAGTTGCATTGCGCGGACAGCGGTAAAGGGGACTGGCAATTGCTTGATACGGATTGATGCGGCGCAAGCAAGCTACCTGTTGTTGCTGTGTTTTAGCGCCAATTTTTTGTGTAAGGGTACCGGCAGCGCGGCTCTGTTGACGCCACTAAACCGCGACATGGCTGTTGAGAAGTGCCCATCACAACAAATTCGCCTATAATCCCGAACCATGCATAACCCAAATTTCTTTCGCCTTGTCCTTATTGGCGCGTTGGTCAGCGGCATATTGCTGGCCGGACACGCATTTTATTTCGGTACGGCCAGCGCTGTATTGGCCGACGCATTGCTGTTCTTGCTTATAGTGGCTTGCTGGGGTTATTTGCTGAAGCTGGCGAATGCCGGGAAAGAAACGTCAGGCAGCCAGGATCAGTTGATACAGAACGATCTGCCGATCATCCATGAGAGCAACACGTTTCATGTGCAATTCGGCAAGGAGGTGTCCAGCCAGCTTGCTTCGGCGCATACCGAATTGGGTAACACCCAGACTATTCTCAGCGAAGCGATAGCCAAGCTGATCGGCAACTTTACCGCAATGGCCGAGGAGGTGCGCGCCCAGCAATCCCTGACGACGTTCATTTCGAGCGGGGATGAGAGCGGAGAGATGGGAGGAATGAAGCAGAAATTCGAGCGCTTCGTCGATTCCACCTCGCGCGCGATGAACGAATTTGTCGATAGCACCGTTCAGAACAGCAAGCACGCGATAGAGCTGGTCGAGCAAATGGATGGCATCGGCGAACAGGTCGATAGCATCCTCGGCATCCTGAACGAAGTGGAAGGCATTGCCAAACAGACCAATCTGCTCGCCCTGAATGCGGCCATCGAGGCGGCACGTGCCGGAGAGGCCGGGCGCGGATTTGCCGTGGTAGCCGACGAGGTGCGCAACCTTTCCGAAAAAACCAACAAATTCAGCAACCAGATTCGCGGGCTGGTCGTCAGCGTCGATAGCTCGCTGGCGTCTGCGGAGAAATCCATCAATACCCTGGCGGCCAAGGACATGACTTTTGTGATGGAATCGAAACAGAACGTCCAGAAAATGATGGACGATCTCAAACAGCTGAATGAAACGATGACGTTGAATGCCATCGAGCTGAGCCGGATCAACGCAAAAGTCGAGCAGAATGTGGCTGTGGCGGTGTCCACGCTGCAATTCCAGGATATGAGTTCGCAGTTGATTGCGCATGCCCAGATGCGCATGGCTGCCTTGCAGGAAGTCGCCAGCGAGATGAGCAAGGGGGCGGACAGCCCGAACCGCCATGAGTATCTGGAGCAAATTGCCGCCTACAACCGTTCATTGCATGAGCATGTCGTATCGCTGGACGAGAAGAAATCCAACCCGGTCGCGCAGGAGAATTTCGACACCGGCGATGTTGAATTGTTTTGAATAACCGGTAGCATCGGCGTTTCCTTTATTTTTTGTTGTTAATCCACCACTAAAATGAGCGAAGAAAATGGCAAAAATAATACTGACTGTTGATGATTCCGCTTCCATCCGGCAAATGGTGGCTTTCACGCTTAAGGCTGCCGGCTACACCGTCATCGAGGCGGCTGACGGGCAGGAGGGATTGGACAAGGCCAATGCCAATGCCGTCAACCTGGTGCTGACCGACCAGAACATGCCGAAGATGGACGGCCTGACGCTGATCAAGACGCTGCGCGGCTTGCCGCAGTACAAGGCCACGCCGATCCTGATGCTGACCACCGAATCCAGCGACGCAATGAAAGCGCAAGGCAAGGCGGTGGGCGCGACAGGCTGGCTGGTCAAGCCGTTCGATCCGCAGAAATTGATGGATGTCGTCAAGAAAGTGATTGGTTGAAACGTAGGGGCACGCACTGTGCCCCTGCTGCATTAAAGACCAGCCAGAATTTTCCGCTCATCACACTAGGAAAAAACCAATGTCCATCGACATGAGCCAGTTTTATCAGGTGTTCTTCGAGGAATCCGCCGAGCACCTCGCGAGCATGGAAAGCCTGCTGCTTGGACTTGACCTGGATGCACCCGACCCGGATCAATTGAACGCCATTTTCCGCTCGGCCCATTCGATCAAGGGCGGCAGCGGCACATTCGGTTTTACCGACATGACCGAAGTGACGCACATCCTGGAAACCCTGCTGGACGGCATACGCAAGAACGAAATCAAGATCACCGCCGACATGGTGGATGCTTTCTTGCAAGCGGGCGACGTGCTGAAAGGCCTGCTGGAAGCCCACCAGAACGGAACCATTGCCGATCTGGCTCCATCGGTCGAGATACGCGCCAGGCTGGAGCAACTGACTGCCGCAGGCAGCCAGAAAACAGAAGGCAAAGGGCAGAAGACAGAAAGTGCAGCAGCTTCGGGCGCCACGCAAACGGCGGCTTCTTCGGTGCAGCATATTTATCAGATCAAATTCGCCAAGTCGCCCGCAATCTTCCCGAAAAAAACCGACCTCGATACGCTGCTGGAAGACCTGAGCAATATTGGCAAGATCGAAAACAAGAAAATTGCCGCCAAATCGGTCGCGCTGACGCTGATCACTTATGTGTCCGAAGAGGAATTGCGCGAAACCTTCTCGTTCTTTCTGGAACCTGAACAACTCACCGTCACGTTGATTGGGGAGCAGAAGGCAGAGGAAAAAAGCGCCAGCTCCGAAGACGATCTGGGCTATGGCTTCTTTGTCGAGCCGGAGACGCTTAAAGCGGAAGCGGAAAACGCGCAAGGCTACGGTTTTTTCGTGGAGCCGGAAGCGCTCAAGGCGGAAGTCGAGAATGCGCAGGGCTACGGCTTCTTCGTCGATGTGGAAAAGAAAGCTGATGAGCCGGCAGCGCCTGTCGCGACGGCGGTTCAGACCGAGGATGGGACGCCGCAGCGCCGTGCTACTGACCGGGCGCCTGCTGGAGGAGCTGCAGCCGAAACTTCGATTCGCGTCAGCGTCGAGAAAGTCGACCAGATGATCAACCTGGTCGGCGAACTGGTGATTACCCAATCGATGCTCGCCGAGACCGCTTCCCACCTGGACCCGGTGTTGCACGAAAATCTGGTCAACGGGCTGGCGCAGCTCGAGCGCAACTCGCGTGAACTTCAGGAAGCCGTGATGTCGGTGCGCATGATGCCGATCAATTTTGTGTTCAGCCGCTTCCCGCGCTTGGTGCGCGACCTGGCCGCCAAACTCGACAAAAAAGTGCAGCTCAAGATGATCGGCGAAGGCACCGAGCTGGACAAGGGGCTGATCGAGAAGATCAGCGATCCGCTGACCCATCTGGTGCGCAACAGCCTGGATCACGGCGTCGAAATGCCCGAGGAGCGCATCGTCAAGGGCAAAGACCCGCAAGGCACGATTACGCTGCGCGCCGCGCACCAGGGCGGCAACATCGTCATACAGGTGATCGATGACGGCGCCGGGCTGAACCGTGAACGGATACTGGCCAAAGCCAAAGAAAAGGGCATCCCTTTCAGCGACAACATCAGCGACGCCGACGTCTGGCTGATGATCTTTGCGCCAGGCTTTTCTACAGCCGCCGTCATCACCGATGTGTCCGGGCGCGGCGTCGGTATGGATGTAGTCAAGAAAAATATCGAGGGCATCGGCGGCCGCGTCGAAATCGCTTCGCAGTCGGGGCAAGGCAGCACCGTCACGATCCGCCTGCCGCTGACCCTGGCAATTCTGGATGGACTGTCGATCGCGGTGGGCGACCAGCTTTATATTGTCCCGCTCAGCTTCATCGTCGAGTCGTTGCAGCCGAAGGCCGAAGACATCAAGGAGATCAGCGGGCAGGGCCAGGTCATTCATGTGCGCGGCGAATATTTGCCGGTGATTGCGCTGCATCAGGTTTTCAACATCACGCCGAGGGCTACCAATCCGGTCGAAGGCATACTGGTGCTGCTGGAAGCGGAAGGCAAAAAAGTCGCGTTGTTTGTGGACGATCTGGTCGGGCAGCACCAGGTCGTAATCAAGAGCCTGGAAACCAACTACCGCAAAGTGGTCGGCGTGTCGGGCGCGACGATCATGGGCGATGGGCGGGTGGCGATGATTATGGACGTGGGCGCGCTGGTCAAGTTTGCACAAGCGTAGGGGATTCGTAGGGTGGGCAAACGGTTTTAATGTTTGCCCACGCGGAAGAATATGGCACATTGTTAATTGAACCACCAAAGGGAGGGCACCATGCAAATAAGCGAAGGGCAGGCGGCGAATAGCAACAGCCGCGAACTGTTGACTTTTACCCTGGGCAAAGAGGAATACGGCATCGACATCCTGAAGGTGCAGGAAATCCGCGGCTACGACGCGGTCACCACGATCGCCAACTCCCCCGAATTCATCAAGGGCGTCATCAACCTGCGCGGCATCATCGTGCCGATCGTGGATATGCGCATCAAGTTCAATCTCGGCAACGTGACCTATAACGAGCTTACCGTGGTCATCATCCTGAACGTCGCCAACCGCGTGATCGGCATCGTCGTGGACGGCGTGTCGGACGTGATCACGCTGACTGCCGAGCAACTGAAGCCCTCGCCGGAATTCAGCGCCACGCTGGACACGCAGTACATCACCGGTCTGGGCACGGTCGATGAGCGCATGATTATCGTGGTCGATATCGAAAAACTGATGACCAGCCGCGACATGGAGCTGGTCGAAGCGGCTGCGGCTTAAATCTGAATCAGAAAATCAAGGAGAAATATCATGGCTAGTATGACAGTGGGAAAACGCTTGGGGCTGGGCTTCGGTGCAGTGATTGCGTTATTGGTGGTCATTGCGCTGATCGGCATATTCAATATGCGCAGCCTGCAGGGCGAAATCAGTGACATGGTGCATGACAAGTTCCCCAAAACGGTCTGGGCGAACAGCATGATCGACGGCATCAATCAGATCGCCCGTTCGATGCGCAACGCATTGCTGGAATCGGACAAGGACAAGATACAGAAAGAACTCGACAAGATCGAGGTGGCGCGTAGCGAGATCAAGAAGAATCTGGACAAACTGCAAGACAAGATTCATTCCGAAGAAGGCAAGAAGATGCTGGCCGCCGTGGTTGATGCGCGTGCCAAATATGTCGGTGCGCAGGAAACATTCATGAAGCTGATGAAGGAAGGCAGGCAGGCCGACGCGAAAGTATTCTTGCTGTCTGACGTTCGCCAGCTCCAAACCACCTATATCGAAAACATCAACAAACTGATCGAATTCCAGAGCGATTTGATGACCAAGGTTGGTGAAGAGGCCAACAAGCAAGTGCAAACCGCGTTGCTGATCATCATCATCGCCACATTGATCGCGCTGCTTGCAGCGATTGGCATCGGCTTTATGATCACGCGCAACCTGATGAAACAACTCGGCGGCGAGCCCGACTACGCGGCGGATGCGGTCGGCAAGATCGCCGCAGGCGACCTGTCGATGAGCTTGGCGCTCAAGCCGGGCGACACCAGCAGCCTGCTGTATTCGCTGAAGACCATGCAGGATAGCCTGCGCGAGATCGTCGGTGAGATACAGGTCATCGTCCAGGCCGCCGTGCAGGGCGACTTCGGCAAGAAAATGGACATGAATGGCAAGGCGGGTTACACCAAGACCCTGTCCGAGCTGCTCAACCAGTTGAGCAACACCGTCGACGACGCGTTCAAGGACACTATCCGCGTCGCCAACGCCCTGGCCGAAGGCGACCTGAGTCAGAAGATCACCAAAGATTATTCAGGCGCCTACAACCAGGTAAAAGTCAGCGTCAACACTACCGCCGACTCTCTGACCAAGATCGTCGGCGAAATCCAGAACATCGTCGATGCAGCCGCCAACCGGGGCGACTTCAGCGTCAAGATGGATATGGCCGGCAAGCGGGGGTATACGAAGGAACTGTCCGAATTGCTGAACCAGCTCTCCAACGTTACCGAAACCGGCATTGCCGACGTGGTGCGCGTAGCCAATGCGCTGGCTAAGGGCGACCTGACCCAGAGCATCAGCAAAGATTACCCTGGCTCGTTCGGTGAAATGAAAGAAGGCATCAACGGCACCGTCAGCAACCTGAAGGAACTGGTCGGCCAGATCAAGGATGCCACCGACACGATCAACACCGCTTCCAAGGAAATCGCCGCCGGCAACAGCGACTTGTCGCAGCGCACCGAAGAGCAGGCCTCCAGCCTCGAAGAGACCGCGAGCAGCATGGAAGAGCTGACCTCGACCGTGAAGCAGAACGCCGAGAACGCCAAGCAGGCCAACCAGCTCGCGATCGGCGCCTCCGACGTCGCGGGCAAGGGCGGTGCGGTGGTCGGCCAAGTGGTCACGACGATGGACTCGATCAACGAATCGTCGCGCAAGATCGTCGACATCATCTCGGTGATCGACGGCATCGCGTTCCA